>NZ_OY762276.1:1272000-1613000 GCF_963665445.1 uncultured Desulfobulbus sp.
ATCGACTACAGCGACGGCACCTTTGACGGTCGTCTCCATTTCCGTACCGTGGGACCGATGCGCGATACCGACTGGGTCACGGCCGGATATCCGGAGATCGAATATCCCACATTCACCGTGGTCGATCTGGTGGTGGGCTACAACTTTCTTCAGCACCACCGGGTCGCCCTGACCGTGGATAACCTCTTTGACAAGGACTACTACGAGAAAAAGGGCTATCCCAAGCCGGGCCAATCATTTTTCGTCAGTTATACCTATACATTCTAAACCTGAGCGACAAGGAGCGACCATGGCAAAGGGGTTGTTGATCGTCCTCACCGGTGACGGCAAGGGAAAGACCACCTCGGCCCTGGGGATGGCCCTAAGGGCCGCCGGGCATGGGCTGCGGGTCTGTTTCATCCAGTTTATCAAGGGGAGCTGGCACTATGGCGAGATGGATGCGGCCAAACGGTTTGAGGATCTGATCGATTTTCACGTCATGGGCCGGGGCTTTACCTGGAAATCGGAGGATATGGAAGAGGATGCCCGCCTGGCGCGGGAGGCCTGGTCGCATGCCTGCGGGGCCATTGAATCCGGGCGCTATCATCTGGTGGTGCTGGATGAGTTCACCTATCTGCTCCATTACCGGATGCTTGCCATCGAGCCCTGCCTCAGCTTTTTTGCCGCCCATTGTCCCAAACAGCATGTGATCATCACCGGCCGTTACGCACCTCAGGCCCTGGTAGCGGCCGCTGATCTGGTCACGGAAATGCGGGTGGTCAAGCATCCCTACAAAAGCGGGATCATGGCCCAGAAGGGGATCGAATTCTGATGGAAACCACGCCCTCGACTGCAGATCAAGGTTGCCAGATCAACTATTTGATTCTCGCGCTTACCACTCGCTGCAATCTGCGCTGCCGCTACTGCTACCACGGCAGTCTGGAAAATCGATTGGATATGGATCCGGCTACCCTGAGCCAGGTACTGGACCTGGCTGCAAGGGGCTCCGGGCCGCTGCATATTCAGCTGAGCGGCGGCGAGCCCTGCCTGGTGCCTGAGCTGATAGAGAGGGCCTGCCGCGAGGCCCGTCAGATATCCCGCCCCATGAGCATGGGCATTCAGGTGAACGGCACCTGCCTCAACAGGCAGGTCATCGGCCTGATTCGGGAATACCGTCTGCAGGTGGGAGTGAGTCTCGACGGCACGCCCAAGGTGCAGGAGGCCCTTCGCGGTCGGGCCTCCGAGACCCTGCGCGGCCTGATGCTCCTGGAGCGGGAGGAGATTCCCTTTCGGGTCACCACGGTGATCAGCCAGGAAAACGTCGGCCAGTTGGACCGGCTGGCCCTGCTCCTGGGCGGGTTTCGTCAGGCTCGGGGGATCGGTCTTGATCTGCTGGTCTGCAAGGGAAATTGTGCAGAGCGCAACGATGCACCGGCCCCTGCGGAGGCAGATGCCCTGGTCCGTGGGCTTCAAGGGCTGACCAGGACACTGGATGAGATCAATTGCAGGAGAAGCATTCCCCTGCGATTGCGGGAATGGGATCTGGTGCGGCACATGCTGGCACGCCGTGAACCACAGCAGAATCGGGTCTTCTGTCAGGCCGCCCAGGGCGCGAGCCTGGCCGTTCATCCCGATGGCCGCTTGTTTCCCTGTGGGCAAAGCCTTGGCGATGAACGATTTGCCGCAAACCTTGCAGAGGTGGGCAATCGTCCCTGCTTGCCGCCGACTTCGCTCCGCTCACTGCACAAAGACTGTTCGGGCTGCCCGCTTGAGCACTGTTGTCCGGGCGACTGCCCCAGCCGCCTGTTCTATAATCCTCCGGCGGTTCGGAAGTTGGCCTGTACCCTCTACCAGACCCTGGCGGCGGCCTGCGGCAACGAGCAAACCGAGACCGCCGTTTCTTCCAATTTTTCCAATGACGGATTGATCCATGAACGGAGGCATCCATGTCGTCTTTAAAGCTTGGATTGTTGCATCTGGCCATCCAGCACAAGAAACCTGAACACAACCGCCAACAGCTTTTTGACCTCTGCCGGGAAGCCGGAGAACGCGGTATGCAGCTGATCGCCGCCCCGGAACTGGCCATATCCGGATACTCCTTTGCGAGCATTCGCGACATGGAACCCTACGCAGAGACTCTCAAAGGGCCGACCTTGACCGGGATGGCCGTAATATGTCGAGAGTACTCCATGTACGCCTGTATCGGTATGGCCGAGCGGGACCCGGACAGCGGTATTCTCTACAACAGCGCCTTTGTGATCGATCCGCAGGGTGCTGTCGTTTGCCGCTATCGGAAGATGAACGCCGAATTCCGCTGGGCCTGTCCCGGCAATCCCTGCGATGACAACACCTTTCTCACCCCCTGGGGACGGGTCGGGGTGCTGATCTGCTCGGATTGCTACCACAGCCTGATGCCGCGGGTGACTGCCCTGCGCGGGGCCAATCTGCTCTTGGTGCTGGCCAACTGGCCGCCGGTGGGTGAGCTCGATCCTGTGGAGATTTGGCGGGCGCGGGCTGTGGAAAACGGCCTCTATGTCGCGGTCTGCAACCGTACCGGTCTCGATGCCACCATGGATTGCCGCAAGGGTCCTTCGGCCCTGATCAGTAACCAGGGCGCCATTCATCTGCAGAAAGTAGTACGAAAATCCAAGTTGGTGCGGGCCAGTGTGCCGTTGAACAGTGATCAGAGTCTCAAGGGGGGGCACCGGCTCAAGCGATTGGCAAACCGGCACCATGAGCACATGCACGCCTGTTATCTCAATCGTGCCGGCATCAGCGATCTGACATCTTTACTGCAACTGCCACGAACCGGTCAGTTGCAACTCTGCTGTCATTGTCCTGATCCGAAAATCGGCATGCGCCCGACCCTGTCGCAGATCGAGGCAAGCAGTGGTACCGCCGCCACCCTCCATATCCTGCCGACCGGCCATTATGACGACACCGATATCGACGGCCTGCGCATCTGGTGCGCGGCCACCGGGCACAAGGTGGTGCTCAGCAGAAGCAGTGAAAGCGGGGAAAGTTTGTACTGGTTTGACGGCAAGGAGCAGCCCCGGTTCCGTTCATGGGACAGTGAGCATGGCGATGAGGACGAGGAGGGCGATTTTCCGGTGTTTGATTGCGGCGCCGCCCGGGTTCATCTCGTGCCCGGTTGCGGTCTCTATCATCCGGAGCTGTTTTTGGCCTGTGCCAAACAGGGGGCGGATCTGGTGATCCTCTTCAACCGGAGCTTCAACGACAAGCTGTGTCTGTTGGCCGGTGCCCGCACCATCGAACAGGTGGCGGTCGCCCTCTGTTCCCCCCAGGGGGCCGGAATCTGGACAACGCCGGAGGGGCACCAGCGCTGGGGGGAAATGCTGGCCGGTCCGGGCGAGCATTGCACCGCGATCCTCGATACCTGCAGGACCCGCACCAAACGATTCCAGGAAAGGATCGATTACCGCACCCTGCTCCAGGATCCGCAGACGACGGCCAACAGCGAATCTACGCAGGCACATGCCTAAACCGGAGGTTGCCATGAAAATCGTTTTTCTCCACGGACAGATGTTCCAGTCCCAGACCTGGTCCAGGGCCCATGCAATCCTGCGTGAGGAGGGGATCGAACTCCTCTTTTTCGGCCAGCACAACAAGGCCCGGGAGGCAATCGATCTGCTGCGAGAAGGTGGGGTCGATCTCTGCATTGCCCAGTTGTTTCGCGACATGCCCGGCTATGATGAACTGGTGGACGCAGCCCAGGGAGTTCCCCATCGGATCGATCTTGGACCGCAGACAGAGACCGAGTTCACCACGCTTGCACCTGAGCAGGCGGCGGGTTTCGCCGCCTATCTCCGGCAGGTCTCGCTGGCGAACTTTGTCAATGGCATCCGCTTTTTCGCGGCTGCCATCGGCAGGGAACGGGTCTTTGATCCTCCCGAGGAAGTGCGCACCTGCGGTCTCTACCATCCCAGGCATACGGGGTTGTTTGCCGCCAGCATCGATTACCTCTCCTGGCAGTCTGAACGCCTCGCCCAGGTGGGGGAACGTCCCCTGGTGGCACTGCTCTGCTATTACGGCCAGATCGTCGAGCAGAACCAGGCCGAGATCGATGCCTTGATCGACGCCCTGGAAAAACACGACCTGATGCCCCTGTGCATAGTGACCGAGGGGATGGCCGACAGCAGCCTGCCCCTCGCGCAGCGCTATCCCTGGATCCGTCATATAGAGGATGCAAGACCGCAGATACTCTTGAATCTGTTGGCTGGACGCATCCTCGCCCAGAGCGAGGATGTAAGGCTCCTCAAGGATCTGAACCTGCCGATCGTGCAACTGCTGCGCATCTATCAGCAAAGCCCGGAGCAGTGGCGCCAGGACACCTATGGGTTCGGTACGGGTGCCCAGTCCATGGTGTTCAGCCTCACACAGCCGGAGATGGCCGGGGTGATCGAGCCCACGGCCATTGCCGCCACCGTCGGCGAGACCGACCCGCTCACCGGGCTCTTTCTCCGCCGCTATCTGCCCCTGCCGGAACAGATAGAGCTCCTCTGTGGCCGGCTTAAGCGCTGGATCAGGCTGCGGACGCTGGCCAACGGGAACAAGCGGTTGACCATCGTCCTCCACAACAACCCCTGCAAGGGGGTGGAGGCAACCCTTGGCCTGGCCGCTGGACTGGATACCTTCGCCAGCCTGGCCGCCCTGATCACCGCACTGCGGGAGGCGGGCTACGACACCGGCGGCGCTCCGGAGGTGGGCAGGGAACTGCTCGAACTGCTGCTTGCGCGCAAGGCCATCTCCGAGTTTCGCTGGACCACCACCGATGAGATCGTGGCCAAGGGCGGCGTGCTCCACTCTGCCGATGAGGAGGAGTACCAGCGGATACTGGCCGCCATGCCCGCGACCTCCAGGGAGCGGGTTGAGGCGGACTGGGGCCTCTTTCCCGGTGAGGGCATGGTGTATGAACAGGAAGGCCGGAAAACCCTGTTGGTGACCGGACTGCGGTTCGGCAACCTCCAGATCATCGTCCAGCCCAAGCGCGGCTGCTACGGGGCCAAGTGCAACGGCGAGGTCTGCCGGATCCTGCACGATCCCCATCTCTCGCCACCGCCCCACTGGCTCGCCACCTACGCCTATATCCGCGAGACCTCGGATGCGGTGATTCATTTCGGTGCCCATGGCGCCCTCGAGTTCCTCCCCGGCAAACAGGTTGGGCTCTCCACCGGTTGTTTTCCCGAGATCACCCTGGGCGATCTGCCCAATATCTACCTCTACATCATGGATGTGCCCGGCGAGGGGCTGGTGGCCAAGCGGCGGGGCAGGGCGGTGATGGTGGATCACCTCACCCCGGTATACCGGCCCGCTTCACCGGAGCGTCAGACCGTGGAGCTGGAGGACCTGCTCGACCAATACCAGAAGGCCGGGCAGCACGCGGAAACAAAGCGGCAGCAGATCTTGCGGTCGCAGATGGCTCCCCTGATGCAGCGCATGGGGGCCTTGGATGAATCTTTTGACGGGCAGGATCTGGCAGTCTTTGACCAGGCCGTTGATTTGCTCTCTCGAAGAATATCGCGGAGCAAACGGATCCTTGCCGCCGACGGGCCGCACATGCTGGGGACCGCGCCCGACACCCACGGGATCGCCACCATGCTGGCCACCCTGCTTGGTAAACCCGCCGACGGCTTGCCGAGCCTGGCCGAGATCGCGAATTGTTCCGAGAGCGCATCGGGCACTGTCTTTGAGGATGCGGTTGCCGTGCTCGAACCGCTTGTGCAACCGGCTCCCACCCAGGAAAGCTCTTGCGAGGCCACGCGTCGTTTTCCCCGACTTCAGGGCTGGTGCCGAGAAATCGGTGGCCGCATCGAAAGCTGCACCCGGGAAATTTCCCAGCTCCTCAAGGCTCTTGACGGCGAGTTCATCGAGCCGGGACTCTGCGGCTCCTTATCCCTGGGTAAGACCGACACCCTGCCCACGGGAAGGAATTTTTTCACCAGCGATGTTGCGGCCATGCCCACCAGGGCCGCTTGGGAGGTGGGGCAGGTCTTGGCGGATAACCTGTTGCGCAAATACTTTCGCGATGAGGGCCGATTTCCCGAGAGCGTGGGCATCAGCCTGTGGAGCATCGACGCCTTCAAATCCGACGGCGAGGTCTTCTGCCAGACCCTGGCCCTGATGGGGATGCGACCGGTATGGCAGGTGAATGGCCGGGTATCCGGGGTTGCACCCCTGGATCTGGACGAATTGGTGGTGGAGCTTGACGATGGCCGCAGCCTGCCCCGCCCCCGGGTGGATGTCCTCATTCAGACCAGCTCAATCCTGCGCGACATGGTCCCCCATTTTGCCGATCTGCTCGATGAGGCCGCGGTCATGGCCGGGGATCTGGAAGAACCGCTTGAACGTAATGCGATCCGCAAGCATACCCTGGAGCAGTTTGAGGCGCTCCGCCGGGAGTTGGGCGAGGGTCGCAGCGGCGATGAGCTGCGTCGCCTGGCCAGCTTTCGTGTCTTCTCCTCGGCTCCGGGCGCCAGCGGCACCGGCGTCGGCCTGGCCCTGGATGCCTCGGCCTGGAAAGACGAGGCGGATCTGGCGGAAACCTACATCAACCGGAGCGGGTTCGCCTACGGCTCGGAAAAAGTGGGCAACCGGGCCATGGGGGTGGAGGCGCAGCAGATGTTCGCCAACCGCCTCAAGCAGGTCAATGTCACCTATATGCGCCAGTATTCCCCGGAATACGATCCCATGGACTGCAGCTGCTACACCGGTTGCCTGGGCGGGATGTCGGTGGCGGCCAAGGCGGTTTCCGGCAGACGTGCGCGGATCTATTTCGCCGATACCAACACCGAGGACGATCATTCGGTGCGCGATTTTGCCGAGGATCTGGAGGCCTCGATCATGGCCAAGCTACTCAATGACAACTGGATCAATCAGCGGCAGACCGAGGGCTACCAGGGGGCGGGCGATGTTGCCAGCCGGGTCAACACCCTCTTCAAGTGGAGCGCCACCACCGAAACCGTGGCTGGGTGGGTCTTTGACCGGGTGGTCACCACCTATCTCCAGGATGCCGAACGCCTGGAGTGGTTGCGCCGGGAAAACCCCTACGGTCTGGAGGAGATAACCCGCCGGTTGCTCGAGGCGCAGAGTCGCGGCATGTGGAAGGCGCCGGAAGACCTGCTCACCGTTGTCCAGGAGGCGGCGCTGTTGATCGAGGGCGATATGGAGGAAAATCTAGGCGAGGTCCGCGAAGAGTTCCAGGGCTCCAAGGTCGAAGTGCTGACCGCAAATGACGTGGACAAATGGCAACCTGCTTGGCGTTTGGAGCGTGTAGGGGGATAAACCGGAATCAAGCCCTGCTGCGATCTGCGCAATTCTCAAATTTTGCACTACTAAGGAGTAATCCATGCATCGTATGACGACCCTTCTTTTTCAAACCCTGTTTTTTCTCGTAACTCTAGGTCTGTCTGTTGCCCAGGCCCACTACCTCTGGCTCAATGCCGATGATTACCGGCCCAAGGAAAAGGGTATACCTCTGTTTTCCGTGGGCTGGGGGCACAACTTTTACAGCCCGGTGGGCGATATCCTTACCGACCCGGAAATGCTTGCTCAGATCGATCTGATCGACCCCGCCGGCAAAAAGATGACCATGGATCGAATAAACGGGTTCCAGTATCAGGCTCACCACCAGTACGGCCCGGGTGTCTATCTGGCCTCGACCGCGATCAAGGAGCGATTTTCCACCAAGACCAAGGAGGGGTACAAACATCAATCCAAAATAGGGCTGAGCGATGTGCTTTCGTCCCGCTATCTGGGAATGTATGCCAAAGCGATCATCAACGTCGGTGAGGCCAGTGAGGCCGCGAACCTCTCCACCCCCCTCGGAACGCCTCTGGAACTGGTTCCTCTGACCAACCCAGCCAGTCTGCAGCCCGGCGATTTTTTTCGCTTCAGCCTGCTTTACCAGGGCAAACCTCTGGCAGAGGAGGTCAATGCCACCTATGCAGGGTTTTCCCCGCATAATGCCTGGCCTTATACCTGCCGAACCGACAAGGACGGTGTGGGGGCGATCCGCATTCTTCAGCCGGGAATCTGGGTGATCAAGGTGAATTACAGGGCACCCTATCCCAACCTGGAGGAGGCCGACGAATACTCCTACACAGCATCCTTGACTTTTGAAGTCCGCTGAACAGGGCGTGGGGAGGCCGAAATCCATGCGAAGGTTGTGTATTATCCTGGGGTTGATACCGTTTTTGCTCGGCGTGGCACCGGATTTGGTGTCAGCCGGGCAATCCCTGCCGGTCTGCTCCTGGCATCTGGCCGAGGAGGGCCTCTATGTCTACCGATTTGACATGGATCGCCTCAATTGGCGACAGATCAGAGATGAACGACAGCAACGGCAAAGGGTTCAGGAAAGTCCTAAACACCTGAGCCTTGTCCGGGCCGATCTGGCCGCTCCCTTCATCCCCTTCGCAAATCGGGATCAGACCATTTTCGAAAACGGTGAGGTCCTCACCCGGGCCCCGGACGGAGGAAGTGCCAAAGTGACATTTTCCAAAGATCTTGGTGAAATCGTCATTCCCGAGGACCTTGGGCTCAACGGACGCTATCTGGTCGGCGGACATTTTGTCGCAGGCGGCAATGCGGGGAAACCTCGACTGCACCTTTATCCCAAGATAATGGTCGGCCATTACAGGCATGACGGCCGTCCCGGATCGACACCGGCCTTTTTTTTCAATGATCCCGCCATAGCGCTTGAAATTGGTCCGGCCCGCTCGCCGCAGATGAACCGCATGGGGGGGGGATTTCAGCGGCCGCATGATGAGTATGTCATGGAAGTGCGCTATTTGGGCCGTCCCCTGGCCGGGGCGACGGTCGACGCGATCGGCGAGGGGAGCGGCTGGCGTAGAGAGTACCGCACCGATGCCTCAGGCAGGTTCACCGTCATCCCCTTTGACGATCGCTCTAGGCCGCGCCATTACGATAAAATGCTTTATGTGGTCAAGGTCGAGGAACCGCAGCGGAATGCGCTTCATATCGCGACCCTGCCGATGATCATTTTTCGCAACCGGCCGGAATGGACCAGCCATATCTGGGGGTATGCGACTTGGGCCGGATTTGGCCTGGCAGGCGCCTGCCTGCTTGCTGGCGGAGCCATGCTGCGTAACCGCAGGCAGCAACGGCAGACCCTGGTTCGTTTTGATCAGTGCCGAATCAAGGAGGAGTAGCCGTGCGTATTGCTACCATTCGTTGGCTGGTGTTGATCATTTCCTTTGCGCTTCTTCTCTTTGGTGCCTGTACCGGGTTGCATCTGGGCAGTTTTCTCCCCACCTTTTCCTGTTGTTTTGTTCCTGCCAGGGCCGGAACCTGTTTTTTCCTTCCCCTGCAGCAGAGTCTGGGGTCGTTTACCTGGGAGGATATGCGACTTTTTTTCTTTGAGCGGTTTTTCTGGTTCAGCCTGCTGGTGCTCATACTCGGCCGGGCCTGGTGCGGTTGGATATGTCCGCTTGGATTTTTTCAGGATGCCCTTGACTGGCTGCGGCGGAAAATCGGCATGGGCTACGGGCGCTTTGGTCATGCATTGCGCAGACGTCTTGCCTGGCTGAAATGGATTTTTTTTGGTGTGGCAGTGCTCATTCCCCTGTGGGTGGCTTTTCCCGTCTTCTTTCCTCCCGTGGCGCTTGACCTCAACATCCCCTTTTGCCAGCTCTGCCCGGGGAAATACATTTTGCCGTTGATCACCTTTTCCCAGGACCGGATTCTGGTGGATTTCGAATCCACGACCCGTTTGGTGATGTCCTCCCTGGGGCTGCTGTTTTCGATCACGGTCATTGTCGGCGCTTTTGTAAAACGCCGTTTCTGGTGCCCCTACTGTCCGTTGGGGTTGTTGATGTCCTGGTACCGTAAATGGAGCCTGTTCAAACTGAAAAAAGACGACGCCACCTGCACCCATTGTCAGATTTGCGCCAATGTCTGCCCCATGGAGATCGAGGAGGTTTTCCGCTCCCGTGGCCGGATCGATGTCACCTTTGCAGACTGCATTCTCTGTCTGAAGTGTATCGAGCACTGTCCGGAAAACGATGCCCTGCGCGCCGACTTTCTCGGGCGGACCATCTACCGATCCTCAGCGCAAGGATTTTTCAATCATCCCGCTCTCCCCACCCGAGCATCCCTGTCATCCGCGAACAAAACGCATGAATAAAGTGATCCAACCCCAAGTCAACAACCGTCAGCTGCGGCAAATCGGTCGGGAAGCCGCCCGGCAGCTGCAGCTTCTTCGCGAACTGCCGGGAGCACCGGCCTACCTTGCGCCCTTTATCGACGCCCTGGAAAGGGTCTTTGTCGCCAACGATCCAGGCCCCTTGCTCCAGGGTGACGATGGGCCGAGGCCGGTTATCGGCATCTACTGCATCCTGGTGCCGGAGGAGTTGATCTATGCGGCCGGTGCCATCCCCCTGCGACTCTGCGGCGGCTGTTCCTCCTCCTGCGCGGCGGGCGAGGAGCATGTGCCCCGCGATGGTTGTCCCTTGGCCAAATCCTCGCTTGGCCTGACCGCGCAACCGGGACTTGCCGTCTACGATCTCTGCGATGTGGTGATCGTACCCACCACTTGCGATGCCAAGCGTAAGTTTGCCGAGGAGTTGTCCCGCTTTCGCGAGGTGTGGATGCTGGAGGTGCCCCATCTCAAGGATTCGGAAATCTCCCAGCACGCCTGGCTGCAACAGGTCGAGGCACTGAAGGCACGGCTTGAAGCGTATATGCGCGAAAAAAGCGGCAAGGTCTGCACAATCACCGCGCCTGGGCTCGAATGGGCGATTGCCAGACAGGCACAGGCGCAAGTGCAGATGCGGCGGCTGCAGCTGTTGCGGAGCCGGGACGTCACCTCTATCTGGGGACGGCAGGCCCTGCTGGTTGCCGGTGCCTACTCCTTTATGGAGGTCGGTGCTTGGACCGCAGCGCTTACCCGGTTGAACGATGAGCTGGAGGAGGGGCATGCGATACACAAAGAGACGTCCCCGCGCATGCTCATTGCCGGCAGTCCGGTGATTTTCCCCAACTTCAAGCTGCCCAACCTGATCGAAGAGTTGGGGGCGGTTGTGGTGGCGGATGAATCCTGTGTCGGCGACCGAACACTCTACGACCCGGTGGGTCATCCGGAACGCAACCTGCACGCGCAGCTCATCAGTCTGGCTGCCCGTTACCTCATGCCCTGTATCTGTCCGAGTTTCGCCCCCAACGAGGACCGATTGGTCACCCTGCGCCGAATGATCGCCACCCACCGGGTCGACGGAGTGGTCTACCATGTGCTCAAGGGGTGTGTGGTCTATGACTTTGAGGTCGGTCGGGTGGAACGGGCGCTGAAGGAGTGCAATGTCCCTGTGGTCCGCATCGAAACCGACTACAGCCCGGAGGATGTGGAACAGTTGCGTACCCGCATTGAGGCGTTTGTCGAGATGCTTATGCAACGCAAGAAGAAAACAAAGGAGTGACACACTATGGAATACTTTGCGGGTATTGACGCCGGTTCAACCTACGTCAAGGTGGCGGTCCTGACCGGGGAGGGCGAGTTGGCCGGATACCAGCACCGGCCCACCGGTATCGATGCGGCCGGCAATTCGCGCATCATGCTGGATTCGATCATGGAGGGGCTGGGTACATCTACCTCAACTCTTCGGGCAATCATGGCCACCGGCTACAGCCGCAGGATCATCGACGTGGCCCACGACACCATCACCGAGATCCGCGCCCATGCCGCCGGGGCACTGCTGACCGCACCACTGCAGGCCAGCATCCGTACCGTCATCGATATCGGCGGCCAGGACAGCAAGGTGATCGTTCTCGGCGAGGACGGCGACACCCAGAATTTCGTGATGAACGACAAGTGCGCTGCCGGAACCGGGCGTTTTCTCGAATCCCTGGCCCGGGTTTTGGAACTGACGGTCGCCGATCTCGGCCCCCTGTCCCTGCAATCCACCGCCCCGGCCACCATCAACTCCACCTGCGTCGTCTTTGCCGAGTCCGAGGTTATCTCCCTGGTCGCGCGGAAAACACCGGCCAGGGATATCGTCGCCGGTATTCATGAGGCCCTGGCCAAGCGCATCGGCGGCATGGCGCGCAAGGCCCGCTTTGAGCCGGGAGTGCTCCTTACCGGAGGCGGCGGCCTCAACCCCGGTATTGTTCAGGCCCTGGAGGATGAACTGATGGTGGATATTCACCTGCCACTCTATCCGCAGCTCAACGGTGCCATCGGTGCGGCCAGATTGGCCGGAGAACAGGGGTAAGTCAATGCCCACTCTTTCGCTCATTGGTACCGGGCTGCTGCTGGGCTTGGCCACGGGGCCGTCCTGTCTGGCTTCCTGCGCTCCGGTGGTGGTACCGGTGCTGTTGTGCACGACCGCGCCTTCAGTGCATAGGCGGTTTGCCTGGCCCATGCTCAGCAGCCTTCTCTTCGGTCGTCTGCTTGCCTATATTCTGGTCGGCGCCTTGGCGGGAGTCAGCGGGCGTTCCCTTCAGGTGATCAACGCTGATCTCGTGCCATGGCTGAGTCTGGTGCTGGCCCTCATTCTGCTCGCACACGGTCTTGGTCTGCTGCGAAATTTTATGTGCTGTACTGTCGGACGGTTGGGAGGTTTCGCTTCGCCTTTTATTCTGGGAGTACTCACCGGCCTTTCGCTGTGTCCGCCGTTTGTTGTCGCTGTCTCCTGGGTCTGGGGCCAAGAGATGGGGCCATTGCCGGGTATGCTATTTTTCTTCGCCTTTTTTGGCGGCACCTCGATGTATCTCCTGCCCCTTGGGTTTGGCGGCTATCTTGCCCAAGGCCCATCCTTTGTTCGGCTGGGGCGATTGCTTTCCGTTTGCAGTGGGCTCTTTTTTCTGCTGCAATTTTTCTTGACGGTGCGGGGAAAAATATGGATCAGTCCGGGCTAAGGGGGTGTTCGCAAATAACTTGGGCAAAATTGCGCTCATATTTGGGTCAGATTTGGTTGTGGCGATCAGCGCAAAACCGCAGGCGTAGCAGGGCTACGTCGAGGATTGTGTGTTTGAGCCGCTGCCAAAGATGGCCCGAAGATGAGATGCAAGATGTTCAAGTTATTTGCTGACAGCCCCTAAGCATGAAAATGTTGATCATCCCTTTTGAGCAGGCCCGCATGATTGCCCCGCTTGTCAAGGTGGCCCTTCTCGTCGCTCACCAGGCCGTCCAGTTCCTGCCCTTTACCTTTGTCGCCCTGGTGGTCACCGAGTTGATGCTTCGCTACGGGGTCTTTGCCAAATTGGAGCCCCTGGGAAAACCGTTGACCCGCATGTCCCGGCTGCCCTCGGTGAGCACCCTGACCCTGATCACCGGCATGGGATCGGTCCTTGCGGCGAATTCGATGCTGGTCACCTACCGTAGCAAGAACATCATCAACGATCGGGAACTGGTGCTCTCCTCCCTGCTCAACTCGATCCCGGTCTATCTCAAGGAACTGCTTACCTACCATTTTCCGGTGATCTTGCCCCTGTTGGGTCCCTGGGTGGGCGGTATCTACCTGGTGACCTTCTGGCTGGCAGGGGTGATCAAGCTGGCGGTGGTCATTGTCGCCGGTCGGCTGCTCCTTGGCTCTGGTCGTGAGGAAGGGGCGGGCGAGAAAACGCGATCCTCCGACGGCAGCGGAAAGCAGGAAGAGGCACGTTTTATTCCCACGCTGGTGGACGCTGTCAAAAAACAGAGCCGCCTCTTTCTCCGCATCACCGCCTACAGCCTGGGCATGATGTTTGTGGTCCTCTTAGGCCTGGAACTGGGAGTGTTCGACTGGACCGATGCCGTGATCGGGCCGATGGCCCGCCAGGTCGGTCTGCCCGCTGTGGTCCTGGGGCCGCTGGGAGTCTATGCGGTGAGCCCGCTGGCCGGCGTTTCGTCCCTGGCCGCTCTCCTCAGCCAGCACCTGATCACCGGGCAGCAGGCGATTGTCGCCCTGATGATCGGTGGCCTGGTGATGGCGCCCATCATGTATTTGCGCACCATGTTGCCCAACTATGTCGGGCTTTTTGGGGCGAAGATAGGGGGATGGATTGTCCTGCTTTCCCTTTGCTGTGCCCTGGGCGCACGTAGCCTGGTCCTTGGCCTGGTCCTCTGGGGAGGGCATTTTTGCACCCGGTAAAACTGCCAGCGGCTTTCAGGGAGGAATGTTTCACCGTGATCTTTGTTCGATGAGATCTGTCCCAGAGTAGAATTTTTTTTGATGATGCTTGTGTCAATCAACCAGCAGTTCCCGATTTTTCCAGAGTCCTCGTATTCATTGGGCTTCCGAGTAGAGCGGGTGCTGCTGGCTAATTGAGAATATCGTTCTCGTAAAAAGCCTCGAGAACGACGTTTCGAGCTTTGTAAGTTGCTGATTTTACGATGCGTGACATTCGGGCTTTTGACTTTTTACGAAGCCATCAATATTGTCGTTCTCGTAAAAAACCTCGAGAACGACGTTTCGAGTTTTGTAAGTTGCTGATTTCACGATGCGTGACATTCAGGCTTTTGACCTTTTACGAAGCCATCAATATTCAGCATCAGCGGATTGTCACTTTTGACAGGCGTTTGCTGTGCAACGGCATACGGGGTTGCCTTTTGTAAGGGGTGATGCCCCTTTAAAAGCGCAGAAACAGAGTTATGATCTTCACTCTCCTCATTATATGCACTTGCGTGCAGCGCGGATAAAATTGCCCCTAAGTATTTCCCCGTTTTGATGACATGAATAATGGAGCTTTGTTCAATCGCGTTGGCGATGTCAGGACTGGTCAGGATGTGGTTGTATGTATCGGTGATGAAAACCACGTCAAGATCACTTGCATTGATTCTGTCGATCGAAGCCGTTGCCGTTTCCTTGGTGGGATCTGTTGTAAAGAGTCCACTTGTCGCGCAAAGTGTAACGGATCGCGCGCCTTGCTTTTTCAGCAGCATTGCAAGGTCACACGCCGTCCCGCCTGAAGCCACCATGTCTTCAAATATAACGACATCCTTGCCTTCCACATCTGAACTAAAACCTTTGATTTTTATTTTTCCCGTTGTCTTGTCCCGGTCTTTTAAACCTTGAGGCCAGTCATCTTGATCTGGATTTCCATGAAGCCCTAAGACATAAGACAAACTTGCACGAAATGAGCGACTGATACGTTTGGTCGAACCCGCATCGGCGTGGGATGGTAAAAGATTTTCGCGGTAGATAAGACCTTGTTCAATCATACTTTTCAGTTGAATCGCGAAGGGAAAGGCAAAATGGGTGATAGTACAGGTTTCAACATTCCCGTTGCCATCTAAAAACTTTTCCCGTGTCAATCCTGCATTATGGGGGTCAGCCACAACAACAGAAGAACAAAGTGGGCGTAGGGTCTCAATGGTATCGATCAGTGCCGGCGCGTTGCGTTCATCCCACATATCATCCGAGCGGCCATACCACATATAGGGCAATACCAAACAAATGTGCTGCGCGCCGGAACGTTTTGCTGCGCGTAACAAAAGACGTGCCTCCTTTTCCTGTTTGTTTGGGTCCCCTGAGGCTGATGCAACAACAATGACCCCGTGTCCGCGCATATTTTGTTCCAGGGTGGTTTGAATTTCTTTGTCGTTAAATTGCTTGTAGTTGATGGCAACAATTCGAGTTTTCATACACTCTGCAATATCATGGGCCAAATGCTGACTGCTAAATCCGGAAATGATGAGCGGTGTGCATAGGGAGGAGGGGGAGGCATTTGTCATGATTCATCCTTTTATGATGTGAGCGAAGAGGGCTGGTGTTCGCAAAGAACAGGAGAAATCAGTTCGAGCCAAATCAAGACTAACCCTTGTGATGTAAGGGGTAAAGCGAAAATCGTATTGCGCGACAAAGCGTATTGCAGACCAGAGACGGCCCCGCCTTTCTGGAGAGAATTAGAGCATGATTGAGGTCATGCCTGACGCTCTATCATGAGAGGGACTGTTACAAAAGCCGCCGACCATGAGAATCAGGGTCGGCGGTGAATAGTAGTGCTTTTAATTTGTTATGTATTTGTGAATAGTTAACTGTATACGATGAATGCTTACGGGGTCAGGAGTATGGAAGATGGGCCATGCTTTGAAAACTTGCCCGCGATCGGTTGCGGACCGATGTATCGTTGATCAACAGATTGGGGCCTGCGCATCCATCCCGAAAAATTCCGGTTCCTTTCGTCTGCTGCAGTTTTGATGCAGCCTGTCGGCAATGTCGGCGATTGTCCTCCCCTCCCATATTCTTGCCTTTTCCGGACAGCCCTTTATGCAGGCGCAACAGCGGATGCATAATTCTGTTGTGGTAAGAACCGCCTCTCCGTCGATACGGATGGCACCTGTTGGACAGAGGGAGACACAGGTGCCGCAAAGCGTACATGCGCTTGCATGCGTCACCGGGGCAATGCTCATGGAATGGCGTTCTTTGTAGGGGTGATTGCCGGGTATGGGCACATCCTGCAGTTCCTTGAACGATTGAACCGCATTGAGATGCTCTTTCACCCTCCTGCCAAAATCAACGGCCTTCTCCACATCCTCACTATCCGGTCGGCCATTGGCAATGGGTACCTCCGGAGTTGCAAAAGAGTGTTCGCCGATGAAGGCAGCCCCGGCAAGGGGAACAAAGCCCAAGGTCAGGGTAAGTTCTTTGAGCTCCAGCAAGGCATCTTCAAAGGCCCTGTTGCCATACGTGACCACGAGAACAGCCGGGGTGTTGTTCGCCTGGATCTGTTGCAACCGCTTGACCGCATCGACGGGCAGGCGGCCCCCGTACACGGGAGCGCCAATAAGGGCCAGTTCCTCTGCAGGTACGGCGGTTTTTTGTTGGGCTGACTGGGGCAGGGTAAGGTTCATCTGCTCCACCTGTTCTGCTCCAATGCCTTCAGCGATATTTTTTAAAATTATGGCGGTTGTTCCAGTTGGGGAAAAAGAGATGAGCCTGACTTGTTTAATGTCCATTTTTTTCTACCTGCTTTCGATGAGGGGGGTTAGAGGATGAAATCCGTTGAAATGAAACGGGAATAGCGTTCGGTGGTGATCGATTTCAGGATTTTTCTATTTGCATCGGTCTGTTTTGTGGCCACCAGGGTTCGTATGGTGAAGGCCCTGAGCGCATCGGACACGGAAAGGGTGCCCTCGGCGGAATCTTTGCGGCCGGTGAAGGGAAAAACGTCGGGTCCGCGCTGGCATTGGCAGTTGATGTTGACTCGGCAGACCTGGTTGACCAGGGGATCGATCAACTGGGCAAGGATTTGCGGATCGCGACCGAAGAGACTGACCTGTTGCCCGTAATTGGATTGCAGCACATAGTCCATCGGCTCATCGATGTCCGAGAAGGCAACGACCGGAACAACAGGACCGAATTGCTCCTCGCTATAGAGGCGCATGTCCGGAGTCACCGGATAGAGGATCGCGGGCGTGAGCAAGGTTTGCGCAACCCGGCCGCCGTTTTCATTGACGATGGCCGCACCCTTGCTGCGGGCATCGTCGATCAGGCCACTGAGGTAGGTGGTTTTATCGGGTTCGGGCAGTGGCGTGATACAGGTGCCGCTTTCCCAGGGCAAGCCGACTTTGAGGCCATCGACGGCAGCGGAGAATCGGGTGAGAAAGGTATCGACGATATCCTGGTGGACAAAGAGGATTTTGAGCGCGGTGCATCGTTGGCCGTTGAAGGAGAGCGAGCCCAGGACGCACTCCTCCACTGCGTGTTCCAGGTCGGCGTCCGGCAGGACAATGGCTGCATTCTTCGCCTCCAGTCCGAGGATGGAGCGCAGACGATGGGGGCGCGGGTGCTGTTTTTTGAGGGCATCGGCGACCCGGCTGCTGCCGATAAAGGCCAGGGCATCAACGTTGCTTGAGCGCATCAGTGGCCCGATGATTCTCTCGCCGTCGCCATAGACCGTGTTGACCACCCCCGGAGGGAAGGCATCGCGGAAGGCCTCAAGGAGCGGCCGGTGGAGGAGGACGCCAATCTTGGGTGGTTTGAAGATGACCGTATTGCCCATGATGAGGGCGGGGATCAACGTGGTGAAGGTTTCGTTGAGCGGATAGTTGAACGGTCCCATACAGAGGGTGACCCCGAGGGGGGCGCGGCGAATCTGGGCGATCACCCCCTGCTCGATGACAAAGCGCGACGACACCCGATCAAGGTCCTTGAGTGCGTCCATGGTATCGCGGATATAGACAAGGGTCCGGTCGAACTCCTTTTCGGAGTCGGGCAGGGTTTTGCCGATCTCCCACATGAGCAGCTTGACGATTTCCTCCCGCTGCTCCTGCATACGAAAGGCGAAGTCCTCCATATGCCGGATCCGCTCCTCCACCGCCATGGTGGGCCATGCACCGCGGCCGTTGTCGTAGGCGCGGCATGCCGAAGCAAGGGCCTCCAGGGCCTGTTGTTCCTCGAGCAGGGGGTACTGCCCGATAAGGGTGGGCGCAGGGCCATTGGCTGTGACCGTGCAGACCGGGGACAGGACCTCCTGCAAGGGGCCGTTCCATTCTTTGAGGATTCCGTCGCAGAGGTAATGGCGCTGGATAACTGGCGACGGGATACGCCATTTTTCCGGGACCGCGTTGTTGAAGGGTGTTTGCATGAATGCTCCTGTCATTATCGATTGAGTTCCTTCGCGAGCGATGCCCGCGAATCGAGAGATCAACGTATTGCCGATTCTTGATTTTTCAATACCAACTTTTCTAAAAAAAAATCCTGATTCGTCATGAATTGCATTTGGGAGAGACGACTGTTCGCAACCATGGCAACACATACCTGCCTGACAACGCAGAAACGGTGAAATACATTTTACCCGCCTCTCACATGTCAAGATCCAGCTATAAATCAGGCACGCCAACAATGTGGTAGTCCCATTGCCGATGAATGTGAGCAAACCATGGCCAATAGAATAGCATATTGTTTTTTTTACAAAAAAGTGTATACTGACTCGCAGTCGAAAATCAGTTTTTGGTGATTTTCTTCCACGGGCTCGGGCCAGTTCCTCTCTCTTCCGGGTACCGACTAAAGTTGTTTGCCCTGCAGCTGTCTTTCGCTTATGCGGCTGCCAGGGAGGAGTCATGCATAACGAGGACACGATGTCAGATCTTTCCACCACGTACCTCGGCCTTCCTCTGCACAACCCGCTTCTTGTCGGGAGCTGCGGTTTGACCAATTCCCTTGCGTCCATCAAAGAACTCGCTCGTCACGGCGCCGGGGGAATTGTGCTCAAATCCTTGTTCGAGGAACAGATTGAGGCGGAATACGCGCACAACCTCGCCCATTACCATTCCGACCACCCAGCCTCTCTCGATTACATTCGTCATTACACCAGGGACAACGCCCTGGACGAATATCTGCACCTGATCGCGGATGCGAAAAAAGCAGTGTCCGTTCCGATCATTGCCAGCATCAACTGCATTTCCAACAAGGGATGGATCTCGTTTGCCCGGGCCATCGAGTCCCAGGGGGCGGATGCGCTTGAACTCAATATTTCCCTGCTGCCGAGCAACCCGGACCGCAGCGCCCAGGAAAATGAAAACATCTATTTCGATATCCTCGAAAAAGTGCGGCTGCAGGTCAGCATCCCCATCGCCCTGAAGATGAGCCGTTACTCGTCCACCCTGGCCAATCTGGTGGCCCGGCTGAGCTGGACCGGCAAGGTGGATGGGTTTGTCCTCTTTAACCGCTATTACCGCCCGGATATCGATATCGATTCCATGACCGTCAAGGCGGCCGATATTTTCAGCAGTTCTCTGGAAAGCATCGAGACCCTGCGCTGGATCGCTTTGCTTTCGCGGGCAACCGATCGCGATCTGGTGGCCTCCACCGGCATCCATGACAGTGAAGGGGTGATCAAGCAACTCCTTGCCGGCGCCAGAGCGGTGGAGGTGGTGAGCACCCTCTATCAAAACGGGCCGCAGCAGATCACCCGCATGTTGGAGGGCCTCAGTCAATGGATGGCTGCCCACTCCTACGAGTGCATCGATGCATTCCGCGGCATCCTCAGTTATCAGAAAACCGAGAACCCCGCCGCCTATGAGCGGATTCAGTTCATGAAGCAGTACGGAGGCATCGTGTGAACGGCATGACGCGCGGCCTCATGGCCTCTGGTAAGAGCAAGAGGTTGTTCGTCCCCGTGGTTAGTCTGTCCTCGGTGGCGAATAGACCGGGAGGAGCACTATGACCTCTCTTTTCACCTTTCCCAAAGGCGGGGTCCATCCGCCGGAGGCCAAGTCGCACACGGCGAACCTGGCCATTGAAACCATGCCGGTACCCGATACCCTGGAGTTGATCCTCGGGCAGCATATCGGCGCCCCCTGTACGCCGGCGGTCAAAAAAAACGACATGGTGGAGGAAGGCGATGTCCTGGGCACTGTGGCCAAGGGGCTGGGAACACCCCTGCATGCACCGGTGCAGGGCACCGTCACCGGACTGGGGACGTCCGCCCATCCGGTGCGGGTCAGTACCCCTTCCGTTACCCTGGCCGTGGATCATGCGGCCCCCGCGCGGCAGTACGCCAAACAATCCTGGGGGGACAAGAGCCCAGGCGAACTGCTGGCAACGATCAGGCAGGGGGGCATTGTCGGTCTGGGGGGGGCGGGGTTTCCCACCTATGCCAAGCTGCAACCGCCCGCCCAACCGGCGGTGGACACCCTGCTGCTCAACGGAGCCGAATGCGAGCCTTACATCACCGGCGATGACCGGCAGATGCGCGAGTCGGCTGCGGAGATTGTCGAAGGGGCCAGAATCCTGCTCAGGATTCTCGGCATCCGCCAATGCCTGATCGGGATCGAGGCCAACAAGCCGGAGGCCATTGCCGCCATGAACCGGGCGGCGGAGGCCGCCTCCACCGTGGATGCCGCGATTGTGGTGCGTTCCCTCCGGGTCAAATATCCGCAGGGTGCGGAAAAACAGCTGATTCTCGCCCTGACCGGGCGGAAGGTCCCTGCCGGGGCACTGCCGTCGTCTGTGGGTGTGGTGGTGCAGAATGTCTCCACCGCCAAGGCGGTCCAGGATGTGGTGGTCTACGGCAAGCCCCTGCTTGACAAGGTGGTGACCATCGCCGGTAAAGGCATCGCCCGTCCGGCCAACCTGCGGGTCAAGATCGGCACCAAAATCCAGGATATCGTCACGTATCTGGGCGGTGTCGGGCCGGACCTGGCCAAGGTGGTCATTGGTGGCCCTATGATGGGGTTTGCCGTCTCCTCGCTGGCTATCCCGGTCACCAAAACCACCTCTGCGGTACTTTTTCTCACCGAGGAGGAAATCGACCCCCAGCCTCACGGCCAATGCATCCGCTGCGGCTGGTGTCTGGAGGCCTGTCCCATGGGACTGGAGCCCAAGGAAATCGGTTTGTATGTGGAGGCGGGCCGCTCGCAGGACACGGCACCCTTCGGGGTGTTCGATTGTTTTGAATGCGGCAGCTGCGCCTATGTCTGCCCGGCCAAGCGTCCCTTGGTGCAGTTCATCCGCCTGGCCAAGATGAAGGCCAAGCGTCTGTCGGTCTGAGAAAATCTGCATTAACAATAAGGCAACAAAACCACGAGGCCGGTAGGCAACGAGATTTTCCGTTCCAGGTCAAAGGGGTAAGGGCAGGGGGATAATCCCTCGCCTTGCCGACAATTCAAGAGGAGAGCCGTCATCGAACCGCACATTTCCACATCTCCGTCATCCGTATCGGGAGGCCGGTGGAAAGTCTCTGTTTCACCCCATGTCAAAAGCAAGGAGACCGTTGCCAGAATTATGTGGACGGTGGTCGCCTGCCTTATGCCCTCCCTGCTGCTTTCCGCCTTCCTCTTCGGCAGCCGCACCCTGCTGCTTTCCGCTGTTTCCGTGGCCAGTTGCGTGGCCGTGGAGGCGGTGACCGAGAAACTGCTCGGAAGGCCGATCACCATCCGCGACGGCAGCGCCGTGCTCACCGGCGTCCTGATCGCCTTTGTCATTCCGCCGGGCGTCTCTTACCTGCTGCCGGTGCTGGCGGCGGTAATGGCGATCTACATCGGCAAGCAGATCTTTGGCGGCATCGGCTACAACATCTTCAACCCGGCGCTTCTGGCCCGGGCCTTTCTTCTGGCGAGCTTTCCGGTGGCCATGACCTCGGCCTGGTTGCCGCCGCTGCACGATTTTTCCCCCTTCGCGACCTTGGCCGGCTCGGTGGATGCGGTGACTTCCGCCACCCCCCTGGCGGTGATCAAGGAACAGGGAATGGCCGCTTTCGTCCACATGTTCGGCTCGGGATGGGAAACCTACGGTTCCTTTTTCCTCGGCTGGCGCCCCGGCTGTATCGGCGAGACCTCGGGCCTGCTTCTGGTCCTCGGCGGCCTCTACCTGTTCTATCGCGGTTATATCACCTGGCATATTCCGGTTTCGATGCTGGCGACCATCGCCCTGTTGAGTTGGATCTTCGGCGGCCCGACCCTCTGTAGCGGCGACCCGCTCCTGGCGGTGCTCAACGGCGGCGCCCTGCTTGGTGCCATCTACATGGCCAACGACTATGTGACCAGCCCGTCGCAGAAACGCGCCCAGGTTCTCTACGGGATCGGCATAGGCGCCCTCACCGTGCTCATCCGTCAAAAAGGCGGTTATCCCGAAGGCGTCTGCTATGCCATTTTGTTGATGAATGCCCTCAGTCCGGTGCTGGACGGGTGGTTTAAGCCGGTGCGCTTCGCGCCTCCCCAGGGAGATGCGCAATGAAAGACATTCTGACCATCATCGTCCGTCTGACCCTTTCCTGCCTCATTGCCGGCCTGGTCATGGGCGGGGCCTATATCGTCACCGATAAGGCGAAAAAGCAAAACGAATATGCCCGTGAACAGCAAACCGTCTATACCCTGCTCGGCTATTCGGACAAAAATCCGGTCCCGGCCCCGCTGGCCTTAAGCGAAATCTACCGTTATGTGGTCGATCGCCACGGCACCCAGAGCATCGGCTACCTCGTGCCCGACAAGGCCGGCCAGTACCTCTTTGTCAACATCGATCTGGATGGCCATTTCCTCAGCCGGACGGCGGTTGCCTTGGGCAAGGATCAGGCCCATGTGGCGGAGGAACGCACCAGGGCCATCCTGGCGGCAATCGGGGTCGCCGAACTGCACCTGGGAGAGGAAATCACCGTGGTCACCAGCCAGGGCAAGCGGGTTTCCTATCTGCTCACCGGTCGCTTTCCCGGATTCAAGACCTTTATCAGGGTGATGCTCGCCCTGGATACGGATTTCAACATTTTCGGCCTGGAAATCCTGGAACACGAGGAAGACCCCGGGCTTGGCGGGGAGATCGAGAAAAAATACTTCCGCAACCAGTTCACCAACAAGTCCTTTGCCACCCTGAAGCACCTGCAGGTGGTCAAGGCGCCGCTTCCCGAGGAATACCGGCGTGCCCTGACCGGGGGCCTGAACCGCAAGGAGACGGCAGCTATCATGCGCAAGTACAAGGATACCGATATTTATGCCCTCACCGGAGCCACCATTTCCAGCCGTCACATGACCGAGGGGGTCAGGTCGGTGGTCGAGAACTTCGCCTATCGCGTCCATATTCTCGACCGGGTTTTGGCCGAACAGGGGATTGTGGTCTCGTTTTAAGGCTGCAGGGAGGGATTTCAACTCATGGCTAACGATAAAACACCGCTCCAGCTGGTTGCCCGGGGCATCCTCAGCGAAAATCCGATCTTCAGGCTGGCCCTGTCCATGTGCCCGGCGGTGGGTATTTCCACCACGGTCATGAATGGATTCATGCTCGGGATCGCGGTCTTTTTTGTCCAGGTCTGTTCCAGCGTGACCATATCCCTGTTCAAGAACAAAATTCATCCCCGTATCCGCATCCCCACCTATACCCTGACCATCGCCACCTGGGTGACGGTGATCGACCTTACCCTGGCGGCCACCATGCCGGCGGCCTACGCCAAGATGGGGATATTCGTCAAACTGATCGTCGCCTTTGCCATTATCACCATGCGGTTGGAGATGTTTGCCTGCAAGGAATCGGTCCATGATAGTTTTTGGGACGGTTTCGGCATGGGCCTGGGATTCATGATCGGGATGATGGCCATCGGTTTTGTGCGCGAACTGCTGGGCTCCGGAGCGATCCTCGGGCATGACGTCCTCGGATTCAAACCGCTGTTGTTTTTCATTCTGCCCTGCGCCGGCTTCTTTGTCGTCGGCCTGATGATGGCCTTTTTCAACTGGATTGAAATCGTCTACAAACGATACCGGAAGGTGAAATCATGACCGGGAAAAAACTGTTCCATGTCGGCCTGTTCGACCACTTGCGCCATTGCCTGCCGCTCCTGTTGCTCCTGGCCCTGATGCTGCCGACCCTGGCATCGGCGGCCGAGCTGATTGTCGGCCAACGCTTCGAGGGCAGCTCGGCCATCGTCCTCGATCTGGCCAGTCCGCTCGATCCGGCAGTGCTTGCCGATCCTGGCCATTACACGGTGCACGCCGAGAGTGATCCGGATATCAAGCTGGCCGTTGACCGGGTCCAGGTCGCGGCGGACAAACGCAGTGTGACCCTCGGTTTTGCCGAGCCGCTCAACACCACCAAGACCTTTGTGGTCACCGCCCGGGAGCTGAGTCCCGGTGTCATTGCCCGCTGCAGCGTGGCCAAGCCCTATCTGGGCTATCTGTTCTCCATTTTGCTTTCGGCGCTTTTGGTCAACAATTTCGTGTTCACCAAGTACCTCGGGCTGTGCGTATTTTTCGGCACATCCAAGAAAAAGAGCACGGCCAAGGGCATGGGCGTGGTGTTCACTCTCGTCATGGTGGTCTCCGCCTCCATGAGTTGGGTTTTTCACCGGTTTATTCTCGTTCCCTTTCACCTCGACTTTCTCCAGATCGTGGTGTTCATCGGCCTGGTTTCCCTCACGGTCCAGGCGGTGGATACCATCCTGCGCAAGGTCAATCCCATTTTATTCCAGTCCTTTGGCGTCTTTCTGGTGCTGGTGATCGCCAACTGCGTGATCATTGCAGTGCCCCTGCTCATGGCCAGCAACGACTACTCCTATCCCGAGACCTTTATGTTGTCGCTGGGGGCCGGCGGGGGGTTCCTGCTCGCGCTCTATCTGATGAGTTCGGTCAGGGAACGGCTTGATCTGGCCAACATCCCTCCCAGTTTCAGAGGGCTGCCCATTGCCTTCATTGTGGCGGGCCAGTTCGCCATGGCCTTTCTCGGCTTTTCCGGCCTGCAGATCTTCTAAGCGCCCCCATGAGAAGGAAAGGCATTTTTATCCGGAGTTGAACGTACATGGATCCTGCATTGGTTAAAATAGCCGTCGCCGGTCTGGTCCTGTTGGGCTGTATCGGTCTATTTTTCGGAATCGGCCTGGCCCTGGCCGCCCATAGATTTGCGGTCAAAAACAATCCGCTGATCGAGAAGGTTAAGGAGGTGCTGCCCCAGGCGCAGTGCGGCGGTTGCGGCTATGCCGGCTGTGAGGGCTACGCCATCGCCGTGGTCACCGATCCCGAGGTACCGCCCAATCTCTGTTTTCCCGGCAAGGAACCGGTCGCCCGACAGGTTGCCGAGTTGACCGGGAAGAAGATGGCCGCCGTGGAAGACCAGGTGGCCGTTGTCCGCTGTTCGCGCACCGAAGGGCGGGTGAGTCACAAGCACGAATATATCGGCTTTGCCTCCTGCACCGCCGCCAACCTGGCCTTTGGCGGGCCGGTACAATGCCAGTACGCCTGTATCGGTCTGGGCGAGTGTGTTTCGGCCTGTCCCTTTGACGCCATCACCATGGTCGACAACCTGCCAGTGGTCGACCCGGATACCTGCGTCGGCTGCGGCGTCTGTGTACGGACCTGCCCCAAACATATTCTGGAGGTCCAGACCCTCAAGGCCAGGGTATGGGTGCCCTGTTCCACCAAGGATCTGGGGAAAAACGTCAAGGCTGTGTGCGAGGCTGGGTGCATCGGCTGCAGCCTGTGCGTCAAGGTCTGCCCGGCCCAGGCGGTCAGCCATGAGAGCGGCCGCATTGAGATCGATCACAAGGCCTGTCTGGCCTATGGGGAGGCATGCGAGGAAATCTGCGTCAGCAAATGCCCCCGGAATATTTTTCGCCACTACCAGGGGCCGCAGGTGCTCAGCCGAGCCCAGGAAACTGGTCTGAAAATGGCCGGCTAATTCAATTTGAAGAGAATTACAATGAATGCATCGGAACTTGTCTGTAACCGCAAGAGGCGGTCGCTTCTCAAACTCGCGGGCCTGCTTGGCCTTGGCGCGGCCGTAACCGGCCTGGTGCCGACGGAGAAGCTTGAATCCCTTCTTTTTCGCCGCAACCAATACAAGGTGAGCGAGACCCGCCTGGCCATGGGGACCTATGTGGCGATTACCGCCATCCATCCTTCGCGCGACCAGGCAGAGCAGGCCATGGGCGAGGCCTTTGCGGAAATTGACCGGCTCACCAGGCTGCTGACCCGTTTTGATGAAGGTTCGTCCATCGGGGTGCTCAATACTACCGGGTACCTGGACGAGGTGCCTGAACCCGTTGCCGCAGTCATCACCGCCTCGCACCATTATTACCAGCGAACCGGGGGTGTGTTCGACATCACGGTCAAGCCGCTGCTTGATCTGTATCAGACCCGGTTTGCCGCCCACCAGGAGCCGACCGAACAGGACATGGCCGCTGCCGTGAAGCTGATCGGCCTGGAGTCATTGGAGGTTCGTGGCAAAACGCTTGCCTTTGCCAGGCCCGGTATGGGGGTCACCCTGGACGGCATAGCCAAGGGCTATATTGTTGATCAGGCCTCGGCCCTGTTGCGAGCCCGGGGGATTGAAAATCACCTGATCAACGGCGGCGGCGATATCCGGGTCAGCGGCCATGCGGCCCAGGGAAAACCCTGGAGTATCGCCGTGCAGAACCCGGACCCAAACGGTCAATATCCGGAAACCTTTACCCTGCACAGCGGGGCCGTTGCCACCTCGGGCGACTATGAGGTGTATTATGATCGGGAAAAACTGTTCCATCATATCGTCAATGCCCGTACCGGCCATTCGCCCCATTTTTGGGAGAGTTCCAGTATCGTTGCGCCGACAGTGACCGAGGCCGATGCCCTGTCCACGGCAGTCTTTCTCATGGAGCCAAAGGACGGTGTGCGCCTCATTGACACCATGCCCGGATGCGCCTGCCTTCTGCTGGCAAAAGACCGGCCCAAAACCCATTCGCGGGCCTGGTCCTCTTTGACAGGAAAAAATATTGGTTGAAAGTATGACCCCTCGCTATTTGCTGTGGAATTTATGTGGCTAGGGATCCATCCCTAGCAATTAACGAGGAGCCAAAAAAATCATTTTCCTGGAGGACAGGGGCAAATCGGGAACTGCTGGTGCAAACTGTCTCACCTCGGCAATGATCCTGCAAGATATCGTTCTCGTAAAAAAATACATGAACGACGTCCCTGGTTTTGTACCATACCGATTTCACGTGACGTAACTTTCAGCTTTCTGCCAGTTGACGAACTCGTCCTGTTTCACTCTCAGTTGCGCAACAATGAGGTCTTTCTAGCTTCAGACTATTTTTTATTTTTGGTTTTGTTTTCCAAAAGATGGGAAAGATTGGCGAAAGGAGCGTGCGTGATCGATGGTCCTCTTTCCCCATCGGGATTATCAGTAGGAAGCCATTCAGCGTCGAGAGAACGAGAGTGTTCGTTATCGTGGCAGTAAATACATAACAACTCCCAGTTGCTTCCATCGGGTGGGTTGTTTTTATAATTATGGTCTTTGTGATGGACTGTCAATTCGCGCAGGTTTTTTCCGGAGAAATCTCGTCCGCATTTTGCACAGACCCATGGGAGAATCTTGAGCGCTTGGTTTCGATAATCGACTTTTTTCATGATTGCCAATGAGTCCCTGCAGAAATGAAGGTTACGTACCATTCCTCAAAAAGATGTTTTATCCACCCATAGTGGCTCAGGCGCGCTCTTCTGGGGAGCGAAGCATTCGATACATCGTCAACGTCACTCAGATAGCCAAGCAGGTCGATCTCAATGTTCTGCCATTTGCCAATAAACAGTAAGGTGACGGTTTGCAGAGGAGGGATGTGCGGTTCGAACTTCATCCCCCGTGCACAACCGCATCGGGTATCTCGTAGCGTTCGTCACCAATGTGAATGACATTGAGATCAGCTTTCTGCTCGGCCTTGAATTTTCCGGTGTCAGTCTGACCCTGGTCGTAGCCGATCGCACGGCCCTTCTTAAAGAATATTACCCGTCTGCTCCCATCAACCTTGGTGATCGTGACCAGAGCCACTGCCGTTGCCCTCCCGTTTGACCCCGAAGAGACAAGAGCCAGTGGGTTGCCCTTTGCTCATCGAACAGGGGATATTCCCCGTGGCATGGTAGTCGGTCCCGGCAACCTTTGCATCGCGGCTTGGAACATGAGCAGTCGATTTCCCTGCTCCGTCGATGATCATTTCGAGTCGGTAATGGGCTACCTCGTTGCGGCGTGCCGCTGATCGCATCATATAGACCCGGATTTTATAGTCGCCGCTTGCCGGCAAGGTGCCCTCGTATTGGTTTTGGTTGAGGCTGCCATTGAACATGGCCACCTCGTTTTGCCCGGGAGCCAGTATATTGAAAGAGGTGGCGCCATGTTTGCTTGCCAGGCTGACGTTCATGTATTGACCGGCCAGCTTGCTTGACCATGGTTGCCGGTCACAGGGAAGGTGTTTGGGGAGGATGGTAACAGAGCAATCCTAATGCCGCGAGTAGTGCGAACAAGCCTCCCGCCAGAAATGTGGCCGAGGCGCCGAATGCGCTCCATAAAGATCCCGCAATCAAGCTCGCGAGAAGGACCGCTCCCCCACTGACAAGATTAAACACGCCGAAGGCTGTGCCGCGAAGATCGGACGGGGCGGCATCTGCTACCAGCTTTGACAACAATCCTTGGGTGAACGCCATGTGGAGGCCCCAGAAAGCCGCACCGATAAATGCAACCCATGGAGATGCTGCCAGCGCCAAGATAATGTCGGCAAGAACAAGTATTGCCAGGCCAAACACAAGAAGGGCTCTGGCTGAATGTCGATCCGCTGCCGCACCCGCTGGATAGGCAAACAGGGAGTAAGCGACATTCATCACGATCATGATTACGGGGATGGAGCTCAGGGCAAGTCCTAGATCCTGACCTCGAAGAATCAGAAAGGCCTCGCTAAATCGGGCAAGCGTGAAGACTGCACCAAGGACGACAACCAGCCAAAACTGCATAGGCAATCGCTTGCTGTCCATCAATGTCAGCCGTTTTTGAGTATCAGCAACCCGGGGCATGGATTGAGGTTCACGCACCATGATAACCAGAAGAAGAACGGCAATGCATGCCGGGGCAAACGCTATCCATAAAATTGTTCTGATATCGGTTGTGAGCCAGTGCATGACGAGTACAACGAGGAGTGGCCCGATAAAGGCGCCAACAGAATCGAGAGCTTGGCGCAACCCATAGGCAGACCCGCGAAGATCGACTGGTGTAATATCAGCAAGCAGCGCGTCGCGTGGCGCATCACGAATACCTTTGCCGATTCGATCGACAAAGCGTGCTCCGAATACCCAGCCAATTGTCGTTGCCAGTGGAAATATCATTTTGGTGACGGCACTGAGTGCGTATCCAACGACAACAAGAAACTTACGCTTTTGGCAAAAATCGCTGATTACTCCGGAACATACCTTGGAAAGAGCTGCAGTTCCCTCGGCAAAGCCTTCGATGAGGCCAATCGTCACCATGGATGTACCGAGCACTGTTGCCATGAATATTGGCAAGAGGCTATGAACGAGTTCGGAGGAGATGTCCATAAACATGGAGACTAATCCAAGCCCCC
Source organism: uncultured Desulfobulbus sp. (assembly GCF_963665445.1). GTDB lineage: Bacteria > Desulfobacterota > Desulfobulbia > Desulfobulbales > Desulfobulbaceae > Desulfobulbus. The sequence goes on from NZ_OY762276.1 coordinate 1,301,707, forward strand.
AGACACCTATGGGCAATCTGCGATGAACCTGTTTGGGGGAATACCTTGGGTGCATAGGTCTTGGTTGCTTTTCCACAAGGGAGAATTGGCTGTAGAGTTACGCGTTATCCAGAATGAATTTGCGGTACTGTGTTCATTAAGGAGGCTGCGCCAGGATCGTTCTTTGGAGGTATTCTCTCTCTGCAGTTTTGAATATATCCCTATGTTCCTTATCCTCAGAGGAAAATATACCGTTCTGTCCCGGAAAGATAACAATTATCCAACAATCTAGGTGAGCATGTACTGCGTTCCACTGCAGCATTCTCAAAAGCGGCATCAACGACAAGGTTGGATTACATATTTCGACCCATGGGGGACCAGTTCTCGGATTCGTTGCAGGTCAGTCTCGGTGAGCCGGGATTGGTCAAAGGTGGTACGGAAGTGGTGGCCAATGCCGCTGCTGGCGAGCAGTTGCAGAGAACGTTGCAGGGCGCACCTGTCCACCTCGGTCCCGGCAAGTTCCGAATAACGCTCAAACGGAGCCTTGATGTCCATGGCCACGTAGTCCAGCAGGTTGTTGGTGAGCAACAGGTCCAGTAGATCGGGGTTGCTGCCGTTGGTGTCCAGCTTGACCGCATAGCCCAGTCTTTTGAGTGCGGAGCAGAAATCCGGCAATGCCGGCTGCAGGGTGGGCTCGCCGCCGCTGAGGACCACGCCTGCCAACTGCCCGACCCGTTCCCGCAGGCGGGCAAGGATTTCCCGCGGCGGATGGCTTCCGGCCCGATTGCGGGGTATGAGCTGGCCGTTGTGGCAAAAGGGGCAGCGAAAGTTGCAGCCCTGAAAAAAGACCACGGCCGCAACCTTACCGGGATAATCGATAAAGCTGTTGGGGTGGTAGCCGCCGATACGTAGCTCAGAAACTGTGGTCATAGGTTAACCGCGCTGCAAATTCCGCCTGCTTGCCCTCGTGCCAGTGCTGAATTGGGCGGAGATAGCCCACCACCCGGGAATAGATTTCAGTTCTGCTCCCGCAATGGGGGCAGAGGTGCTGTTCACCGGCCAGATACCCATGCTCCGGGCAGATCGAAAAGGTCGGTGTGAGGGTGAAGTAGGGCAGCCGGTAGCGGGTGCAGACGGTCTTGATAAAGGATTTGACCGTCTGCGGATCGATGTTGGAGTCGCCGATAAAGCAGTGTACCACCGTGCCGCCGGTGTACTTGGTCTGCAGCTCGTCCTGGTGATCGAGCAGTTCAAAGATGTCGCTGGTGTAGTTGACCGGCAATTGGGTCGAGTTGGCATAGATGGGAATTGTTTCCTTGGGGCTGCAGGTCAGGGAGGCGCGCATCCCCGGGAAGCGTTGAGCATCCAGTTTCGCCAGGCGATGACCGGTGCCTTCGGCGGGGGTTGCCTCCAGGTTGTACTGGTTGCCGGTTTCCACCTGAAATTCCTGCAGGCGGTTGCGCATGTGGTCAAGAACGCTCAGGGCAAAGGTTCGTCCGCGCTCTCTACCGATATCCTCACCCAGGAGGTTGAGGCAGGCCTCGTTGACCCCGATGAGGCCGATGGTGGAGAAGTGGTTTTCCCAGTAGCGGTTGAACCGCTGGTGAATGGCGCGGAGATAGAACCTGATATAGGGGTAGAGCCCTTTATCGGTGAAGGTTTCCAGGACCTTGCGCTTAGTCTCAAGCGAGGTCTTGGCAATTTGCATCAGCCGGTCCAGGCGACGGAAAAAATCAGCCTCGTCAACGGCCTGGTACCCCAGCGCCGCCATGTTGATGGTGACCACGCCGACGGAACCGGTGAGGGGGTTGGCGCCGAACAGCCCACCGCCCCGTTTTTCCAGCTCACGGGTGTCGAGCCGCAAGCGGCAGCACATGGAGCGGGCATCGTCCGGGCGAAGATCGGAGTTGATGAAGTTGGCAAAGTAGGGCAGGCCGTAGCGGGCCGTGGTCTGCCAGAGCCGCTCAAGGCTGGGATGGTCCCAGTTAAATTCAGCGGTGATGTTGTAGGTGGGAATGGGGAAGGTGAACACCCGTCCTTTCGCATCCCCCTCGGCCATGACCTCGAGAAAGGCCTGGTTGAGCAGGTTCATCTCATACTGATACTCCCCGTAGAACGAATCCCGTTCCTGGCCGCCGATGACGATCGGAATCTCCTTCAGGTTGGAGCTTGGGGTGAGATCCATGGTCAGGTTGGTGAAGGGGGTCTGAAAACCGACCCTGGTGGGCACGTTGAGATTAAAGACAAACTCCTGCAGGGCCTGTTTGACCTCGCGAAAACTGAGGCCGTCATGGCGGATAAAGGGGGCGAGCAGGGTGTCGAAACTGGAGAAGGCTTGGGCTCCGGCCGCTTCGCCCTGGAGGGTATAGAAGAAGTTGACGATCTGTCCGAGTGCGCTGCGAAAATGGTTGGCCGGTGCGCTCTCGGCCTTGCCGGGGGCACCGGTGAAGCCGCAGAGGAGCAGGTCACGCAGATCCCAGCCGACGCAGTAGACCGAGAGCAGGTTGAGATCGTGGATATGGAGATCACCTCTGAGGTGGGCATCACGGACCTCGGCGGGGTATATCTTGTTGAGCCAGTAGGTGCGGCTGAGTTCGCTGGAGATGTAGTTGTTCAACCCCTGGAGCGAGTAGGACATGTTGGAGTTTTCCTGCACCTGCCAGTCGAGTTGCTGCAGGTAGCCGTCGATCAGGTCAAGATCGGTCTGGGTGACCATCTCCCGCAGGCGGGCGTGCTGATCGCGGTAGAGGATGTAGGCCTTGGCGGTTTTCTTGAAGGCAGAGGAGAGCAGCACCTCTTCCACCACGTCTTGGATTTCCTCGACATCGGGAATTTCCGCTTCAATGAGGGATTGGGCGATGGCCAGCACCTGCATGGTCAAGCGTCTGGCCTCGGGTTGGCCGAATTCTCCGCTGGCCTGACCGGCTTTTAGAAGGGCATGGGTGATCTTGGACGCCTCGAAGGGGACCAGGCGCTGATCGCGTTTTTTAATGGTGGTGAAGAAGGGGACAAAGGACTGCGGACGAACCTGTGGCATGGCTCTCTCCTTGACGCGAGGCAAGAGTGAATTGAAGGGCAGCCTAATCGTGGGGGCTGCGGTTTCACGGCAGGTCTTCGGACTTTCAGGCGATGATTGACCTACTGATTGCCACTTCCCGGTCGTGCTCGACCAGTGTTTTCGACAAGGTTCGTTCCTGATTACCGCTGCGCGACAGTTCCGGATTCACACCGGATTCCCTTTTCATCCTCTTGCTGGAATGCAGCAAGGGGAAACCGCTTGATCGCTATATATAGTGGTTTAACTTTCGAGTCAACGCTAAAAATGGGGGCTATAGGTTGTTGGGCCGGAGAAGGGTGTCGGCTCCTTCGCTTTCCGGTGAAGATGAGGCGGCAAAGAAAAGGGAAGCTTTTTTGTTTAGATGTCCGTGTGAAGCCAATTAAAATATAACAAATTTTTATTTCCTGTTTACAGTTACACCTGGTAATTTTTCTTATATTCTCAAAATACTTCGTGTGCTCATTCCTCGTTGAATGCATTTTTTTCGACATTGCCCGATCCTTTGTAGAAGAGGGTGTCTTCTCCTGAAAATGAGCCTCGAACGTATCTTGTTTGTCGTTCTTGGCAAAGGATACGAGAACGATGTGTCGATCTTCAATACGTGCTGATGTGGCGATGCTTGGATTGTCGGACTTTGGGTTTTTCCGGGTCCATCGAGGTTGCCAATGCCCGCCTGAGAAGAGTCGTCTTCTTGGGCAAGGAGTTCCCCGGCTATCACTTGCCAACGAACATATTGGGATACCGTAGCAGCTATGAGTGAACAGATTCAGATACAACATGCGTTAAAGTTTCTTGCCGAGTGTGAATACGAGCAATTGGCCGTAACACCCGAAACACTTGCCGAAAAGCTCGAAATTCCGCTTCGTCAGAGCAGGCAACTCCTGCAGGACCTGAATGCGGCTGGGTTGATCGAGACGGAGTTGTTCACCCTGACAGAGAGTGGACGGGAGTATGCGCTGCATGTGCTCAAGGCACATCGGCTCTATGAAACCTATCTGGCCAAAAAAACCGGTCACCATGAATCCCAGTGGCATAGGCTTGCCGATGAGCGCGAGCATGAACTCACCAGGGAGGATGTAGCAAAACTGGCCCAGGAGCTGGGGTACCCGCGTTTTGATCCCCATGGCGACCCCATCCCCTCAACAACTGGGGAGATGCCACAAAAACGTGGTCGCCTGCTTGCCGATCATCCTGCCGGCTGGGTGGGGCGTGTTGTCCATATCGAGGATGAACCCGCCCATCTCTATGCCCGCATTGTCCAGGCCGGTATAGCCACCGATAGCATCCTTCGTGTTGAGTACAAGGATGCGCAGACCCTCAGCATCCGTCTGGAAGGACAAACCTTTGCCTTCCCTTTGGAGGTGGCCATGAACATCACGGTGGTCGAGTTGGAGGGAGCCCAGAGCTTTGATGAGAGCATCGAGCGTTTGTCAACCTTGCCTCTTGGTGCGCAGGCCGAAATCGTTGGCATGTCTTCGCTGTGTCGCGGCCTTGAACGAAATCGTCTGCTCGATTTAGGCGTCGTTCCCGGTACCGTGACCACGGCAGAACTGATGAACCCCTCGGGAAGCCCGGTGGGGTATCGTATTCGCGGCGCCTGTATTGCTCTTCGTAAGGAACAGGCCGATCGCATTCGTATTCGAAAGGTGGGGCAGTAACATGACACAACAAAAAGAAGCGCATGGCTGCAAAGACTGCCCTGTTGCCGGTGGGGGCAGACTGGAAAAGCTGGGGGTGAAACTCGGTCAGGCCGATTTCGTCATCGCCCTGGCGGGGAATCCCAATACCGGTAAGAGCACGGTGTTCAATGCCATGACCGGCCTCAGGCAGCATACGGGCAATTGGCCGGGAAAAACAATAGCCCGGGCTGAGGGCGGTTTTTCCCTTAATGGTAAAAAATATAAGCTGGTTGATCTCCCCGGGACCTATTCATTGCTCTCCGCTACGGAAGACGAGGAAGTTGCCCGTAATTATATCCTTTTTGGCCGCCCGGATGTCACTATTGTCGTTCTTGATCCCATGCGGTTGGAACGGAACCTCAATCTGGCCCTGCAGGTACTGCAGATCACGCAAAAGGCGATAGTTTGTGTGAATCTCATGGATGAGGCCAGGGCTCACGGCCTGGAGGTTGATGCCCGCGGCTTGGCTCGCGATCTTGGCGTTCCGGTGGTGCTGGCTGCCGCTCGCCAGGGGGAGGGCATCAATGAACTCCTCAATGAGATCGATGCCATGGCCAATGGCCGCAGTTCGTGCAATCCGCGCCGGTTGAAATATGACATTGCTTCTGTGCAGGAGAGCATTGATGAGCTGGCGGCTGCCCTGGCTGAAGAATTCCCCAACATGCCGCACCGGGAGTGGGTGGCCCTGCGTCTGCTCGAGGGGGATTCGCGTATTGTCGAGGCCGTGGCTTCCGGGGAAATCGGATTGCTTGCAAAAGATCACGTAGCCACCGGTACGATCAGTGCCTGCGGTAATTGAAGCGATCGACCGGAAACAAATCCATGCATTGGTTTGGCCCTGCCGCCAAAGGTCCCGGCCATGAGGAACATATATATGAAAGCGGAACAGATTATACAACGAGCAAATGAGTTGCGTTGGAAACTTCCCCAGGATTTTCATGACCGCTGGGTGGAAATGGTCTATGCGGAATCGGCCCGTATTGCATCCCGCAATGTGGAACAGAAGGGGACCAGTCATCGGCTGACTTGGGAAAGACGGTTGGATACGATACTGACTAACCGATGGACCGGCATGCCCATTATGGTGCTCATGCTGGCCTTGGTCCTTTGGATTACCATCATCGGCGCTAACGTTCCTTCGAGCCTGCTGGCAACACTCCTTCTCGACCACGGCCACCCCTTTTTTCAACATCTGGCCCAATCGGCGCATCTGCCATGGTGGCTTTCCGGGGTCCTGGTCGACGGCCTGTATCTGACCATGGCCTGGGTGGTGAGCGTCATGCTGCCACCCATGGCGATTTTTTTTCCCCTTTTTACCATGTTGGAGGACTTCGGCTATTTGCCCCGGGTTGCCTTCAACATGGACCACCTTTTTCAACGGGTTGGCGCCCACGGTAAACAGTCGCTGACCATGAGCATGGGCTGGGGCTGCAATGCCGCCGGAATCGTCGCCACCCGGGTCATCGATTCCCCTCGGGAACGGCTCATTGCGATCATAACCAACAACTTTGCGCTCTGTAACGGTCGCTGGCCGACCCAGATCCTGTTGGCTACGGTGTTTCTCGGTGCCCTTGCTCCACCTGCCATAGCCGGACTCGTCTCCGCCGGTGCCGTGCTTGCGGTGGCCTTGTTGGGAGTGTTTCTGACCTTCCTTTCCTCCTGGATGTTGTCGACAACCGTGCTGAAAGGTGAAGCCTCCACCTTTACCCTGGAATTGCCTCCCTTTCGGCCGCCCAATATCCTTCGAACCCTCTACACCTCGCTCATCGACAGGACCTTGATCGTCCTCTGGCGCGCCATCGTTTTTGCGGCTCCTGCGGGAGTGATCCTGTGGTCTATCTGCAATATTCATATTGGAGGTACCACCCCGGCGCAATGGCTGATCAGGGTACTCGAAGGACCGGGATGGTTGATCGGCCTCAACGGTGTCATCCTTGTTGCCTATATAGTCGCCATTCCTGCCAATGAGATCGTCATTCCCACGATCCTGATGCTGACCGTTATGACCACCGGGGTGGCGGGAGTGGGGCAGGGTGCAGGAGTCATGTTCGAAACAAGCGATACCACCCTGGCGATGCTGCTGCATGCCGGTGGTTGGACAACGCTCACCGCTGTCTGTCTGATGCTGTTCAGCCTCTGCCACAACCCCTGCTCGACCACCATTTATACAATCTATAAAGAGACCAAGAGCCTGAAATGGACGTTGGTCTCCACCTTTATGCCCATTGGTTATGGTCTTGTCATCTGTGGTCTTGTCGCGCTTGTGTGGCGTATGCTTGGCAGTTGAATACGCCTGCTCGCATTTGATCGAAGAGTGCTCTGCTCCCCCGGTGTCATCTCGACCACAGGGAGAGATCTCATTTCGTTACGCTGAGTTCTGGTGGGGATCATATTTTATTTATACTACGCAGCTTCCGAGTCTCGGACTTTTTACCATATCGTAATGTATTGATGAACCGTACTCGGCATTTACGCTTCTACCACTTGGCAGGGGCATCATAATGCTGTTTTTGCACCGCGGTTTGACCTATACTGGGGAGAAATACAGGGGATTTAACCTGAAACACTCGGATGTTGGCGTGATTGCACCGTGTCCCGAGGTTCGGTTGTAAGTGGACATAGACCATTATCTGCGACACACTCTCTCTCAATGCCTGTGAGCAAGGGCATCATCTTGAACAGGGTTTTGCCACGATGAAACTTCCTTCCCGCCGCAATCTGCACGCCTTTTTCCCTTTCCTCAACTGGTGGCCCATGGTGAATCGTCATACCCTCCGTGACGATCTGCTGGCAGGGGCTACCGGTGCCCTCGTCGTCCTGCCGCAGGGCGTGGCTTTTGCCACCATTGCGGGTTTGCCGCCGGAATATGGCTTGTACGCAGCCATGGTGCCAACTGTTATCGCTGCACTGTTCGGTTCCAGTTGGCACTTGGTTTCCGGCCCGACAACGGCGATCTCAGTGGCACTGTACGCAGTGCTGTCGCAGCATTTTGAACCAGGGTCGAGTCAATATATCAGCATGGCCCTGACCTTGACCTTTATGGCTGGTGTTTTCCAGGCGGCATTGGGACTTGCGCGTATGGGGGCCCTGGTCAATTTTATCTCGCATAGCGTGGTCATCGGTTTCACCGCTGGTGCGGCTTTGCTCATCGCAGCCAGCCAGATCCGTCACTTTTTCGGCATCGAGATCGAGCGGGGTGTTCCTCTCTACGAAATTTTCCATCAACTTTTTCTCCAGATCGGTAACATCAAGCTGCCGGTCCTCTCTATCAGCCTGGTGACCCTGGCAACCGGTATTGTGATCAAGCGCTGCTGTCCCAAGATACCCTTCATGGTTGCGGCCATGGTTGTCGGCAGTGTGACGGCGGTCCTGTTGAATTACTGGTTGGGTGCTGCAGCTACCGGGATTCGTACAGTGGGGGCCTTACCGGCGCATCTCCCGCCCTTGTCGCACCCGGATTTGTCGCTGGAAAGCCTCCAGTTTGCGGTTGCTCCCGCCCTCGTCATCACCATGCTGGGATTAACCGAGGCCGTGGCCATTGCCCGGGCCATTTCTGTCCGTTCCGAGCAATGCATCAACGGTAACCAGGAGTTTATCGGCCAAGGCCTGGCCAATATTATCGGCAGTTTTTTTTCCGGATATTCCTCGTCGGGCTCCTTCAACCGTAGCGGGGTGAATTTCGAGGCCGGCGCTAAAACTCCACTGGCGTCAGTCTTTGCTTCGTTTCTGTTGCTGCTCTTGTTGCTGGTGGTCGGGCGTTTGGCAGCCTACCTGCCCAATGCGGCCATGGCCGGAATTTTGTTTTTGGTGGCCTGGGGACTTATCGATTTTCACCATATCCGCCATATCTGGCAGACCAGCAAGGCCGAAGCAATCATTTTACTGTGTACCTTCAGTGGTACCCTGGTCAGTATTGAAGCAGGCATTTTTAGCGGGGTGTTCCTGTCGCTCGTGGTGTACCTCTACCGCGCCTCGAAACCGGAAATCATGCCGATGGTGCCGGCCACCGAAACGGGTGCCTATCACTTTGTGCTCGTTCATAACGAGCCAGAATGTCCGCAGTTGAAGATAGTGCGGATCAACGGCCCGGTCTTTTTTGGTTCTGCAGGCCATGTGCAGCAGGCATTGCGCAATATTGATAGCGAAAACCCGCAGTGCAAATCCGTGCTGATCGCCGCTGCCAGTTTCAACTATATCGATATCGCCGGCGCGGAGGCCCTGGCCCAGGAGGCACGCCGCCGCCGTCGTCAGGGAGGAGGCATCTATTTTTATCGGCTCAAGGAATCTATTTATGAATTTCTCCGCCAGGGCGATTATCTGAAGGATTTTGGCGAGGACGCTTTCTTTCCGGTGAAGACCCATGTCACCGGAGCCATCTATTGGAAACTGAACCCTGATATCTGTCGTACCTGCAAGGTGCGCATTTTTACAGAATGCAACCTTGGCGTTTTACCCGGCGGGTTGCGTCGTCAGCGCATCATGCTGGCCACCGACGGTAGTGCCTTCAGCCACGCTCCAGAAACTGTTGCCATCGCTCTGGCCAAGGCCTTTGGCGTCAAGCTGGATGTGATGACCAGTGTGGAAACTCCCGAGTCCGATGAAATTGCCACCGCAAATTTGGAGCAGGCCAGCAGAAAAGCAGAGGCTGCTGGTGTGGAATACGAGACATGTATCAGTTATGGCAAAGATCCGGTGGAGCAGGTGGTGTCCACCGCTCGGGAGATGCACACCAATATCCTCATTATCGGCCGTCGTCCGTTGCGCGGGGATATGAAGGAGCGGTTGATTGGCGACGTTGCCCAGCAGATTCTGGTCGGATCCCCCTGCCATGTGCTCGTAGCAAACTGGCAGGTTCAGCCCTGGAAAAAACACATTCTGATTGCTGTTGAGGACAGTCAAATCAGTGAAACGGTCATTGAGGTTGCAGTCCAGATCGCCAAAGCTTCAAAACTTCCGGTAACTCTGCTCACGAGCGTGGCCGCAGAGTCCAAGCGTGAGAAGGCCGAAGAACAACTGGCAGCGAAGCTCGACCTGCTCAAGGCGGAGAATATTGAAGCGAAGGGGCATATCGTCGTCGGTAAGACTCCGGATCGTGCCATTATCGAGACATCCGGGGAAATCGGCGCTGATCTGGTCATCATCGGCAATGACCAGCGTAAAGGCTTGGCGCGTAAGATTGCCGGCCCAACCACGGACCGCGTGGTCGTTGGCCTCTCTTGTGCGGTCCTCGTGGTGAAACGTGCTCCGGAACCAAGTTCATTGACAGCCGCAGTGCGACAGCAGGCTTGAAATGGTTTTGGTGGAGTCAGATGTCCACCTCTGCCTCCATTTTTTTATGCTTGACAAGTGGATTTGAAAGCGGTTAGGTAAATGCGCTTGACGCAGTAAGAAGTACATATTTTTACATTTTCAGGTTCCGCAAGGATGAAAAGGGAACCCGGTGCGAATCCGGGACGGGCCCGCCGCTGTATTCGGGGACGAACGCTGCAGAATGTCACTGGCCAAAAGGCTGGGAAGGCGCAGTCAGTAGGGTGATCCGAAAGTCAGAAGACCTACCTGAGAAAAATGTTTTTTGCTTTCCCCCTGGACCAGGGAGAGTGCCGATACGTGGATAAACCAGGGCATCCTCGGATCAATTTTATATTGATCCGAGGATTTTTTTTTGTGGTGTCATGGGAAATTATTGGGAGCTGTTGGTCCGGTGCATTAAGGAAGTTCTGTTTTAACTCGTTGTTATAAGTAGGAAAATCGGTGCCACCGTTTGGTGGCCTAAAAGGGAAAACGGTGCAAGTCCGTTGCGGTCCGGCCGCTGTAACCGAGGACGAAATTCGCATCATGTCACTGATCAACGCTGATCGGGAAGACGCGGAGAGTAGGTTGATCCGGAAGCCAGAAGACCTGCCGATTTTTTGATCAGCGTAAGCGGCCGTGGTTCCCGTTGTTGATCCCAGCACCTGTGCAGGTTGTTTCTTCAGCCTGTGATCCCAGGTGCAGAATCAGGGGAACCCCCGGTCCGAAAGGGCTGGGGGTTTTTTTTTAACCTAGCAACAAGGAGTATGAGATGGGAACAGCATTGGACATTCTCAAGGATTTCCCGGCAAACACCCACGCGGAGTGGATGGAAGCGGTGGATAAACAGCTCAAGGGCAAACCCTTTGAAAAGACCTTGGTGAAGAAGACCTACGAGGGCATCGATATTCAGCCGATGTACTTCATGCAGGATCTCGAAGGCCTTCCCCAGGTGGACAGCCTGCCGGGTGAAGCACCCTACATGCGCGGCACCACAGCATCGGGAAGCAAGGTGAACAGTTGGCATATCGCCCAGGAAATCACCCTCGCCGACCCGCAGGATTTCAATCAGGCAGCCCAGTACGACCTCACCCGCGGGCAGAACAGTCTCAATATCGTCCTTGATCGGGCGACGCTCTCCGGACAGGATCCGGCGCAGGCCCCTGCGGAGATGGTCGGCAAGTCCGGTTTGTCGCTTTCCTGTCTGGCGGATGCCAAAACCGCCTTGAACGGTATTGATCTCACTGCGCATCCCTTTCGCCTGACCTGCGGCGCTTTCGGTCTTGCGCCTGCTGCCCTGATCATCGCACTGGTCCAGGAACAGGGTGGGGCAACGGAAAATCTTCAGGGCTCGCTGGTGGTCGATCCCCTGGGCGTGCTTGCGGTTGAGGGCAAACTCCCTGCCTCGCTTGCGACACTCTATGATCGCATGGCACAGCTGACCCGCTGGGCCATGGATCATGCGCCCAAACTGCGCACCATCGTCATCGATACCGATGGCTACCGCAACAGCGGCGGCAGCGCGGTTCAGGATATCGGTTACGCCCTGGCAACCGGCGTGGCCTATATCCGGGCACTGCTGGAGCGGGGGCTTGGTATCGACGACATTGCCCCGCGGATGAGTTTCGAGTTTGCCATCGGCAATGATTTTTTCATGGAGATCGCCAAGTTCCGTGCGGCCCGCTTTGCCTGGACGCAGATTGTCCAATCCTTTGGCGGCGACAGCCAGTCGCAGAAGATGCATATCCATGCCCGTACCGCCACCTGGAACAAGACCGAGGTCGATCCCTGGGTCAACATGCTGCGTGTCTCCACCGAGGCCTTTTCCGGAATTGCGGGAGGCGTGGACAGCCTCCATGTCAGCCCCTTTGACGAGATCTTCCGTACGCCCAACGAGTTCTCCCGGCGCATTGCCCGCAACGTCCACATCGTGCTCAAGGAAGAGGGCCATTTCGACAAGGTGGTCGATCCGGCCGGCGGCTGCTGGTATGTGGAGAAGATCACCGCACAGCTGGCGGAAAAGGCCTGGCCCCTGTTCCAGGAGATCGAAGCCGGGGGCGGCATGGCCCAGGCCCTTGCCCTGGGCATACCCCAGGACGCGGTGGCCGTGACCGCAGCCCAGCGCGCAAAGAATGTGGCCACCCGCACCGACCGCTTCGTGGGCACCAACATGTACCCCAATCTCCTGGAAAAACGGCAGCTCGCCGAACCCTTTGACCATCAGGGCTTCAAGGAAAAACGAATTCAGGCGGTCAAGGCCCATGCCAACACGGTGGACAGTGGCGCCTGTGCTGCCGCCCTGGCAGCCATTGGCGAACGGCTCTCCATCCTCGATGGGGAACTGATGACCCGGGCCATTGGAGCTGTCCGCAAGGGCGCATCCCTGGGCATGCTCTCGGCCGCCCTGCAGGGAGAGGGACAGGAAACCCCCAGCGCGAAACCGCTCAACATTCATCGAGGTGCCGAACCCTTTGAGCGCATCCGCCGGGCCACCGAGGCCTTTGCGGCGCAAAAAGGAGCCACCCCCAAACTCTTTTTGGCCAATATGGGGCCGATTCCCCAGCATAAGGGACGTGCGGATTTTTCCACCGCATTTTTCAATGTCGGCGCCTTTGAGACCATCGCAAACAACGGTTTTGCCACGGCGGATGAGGCCGCCAAGGCCACCCTTGAATCCGGAGCCAAGGCAGTGGTCATCTGTTCCACCGATGCCACCTATCCCGAGATCGTGCCTGATCTGACCCGGCAGATCAAGACAGCCGATCCCGGAATCATGGTCATTCTCGCGGGTTATCCCAAAGAGCATATCGACGCTTTCAAAGAGGCCGGGGTGGATGAATTCCTCCATGTCCGCGTCAATGCCCTCGATCTGCTGACCAAACTGCAAAAACATCTGGAGGTGATTGCATGAGCGCACCGGATTTTACCACCATTGGACTGAATCCCAAGATATCGCCAGCCAGCTACGAGGCCTGGGCGGCAAATATCAAGAAGGAAACCGGCCTCAGCGCCGAAGAGCTCGTTTGGCGAACCGTGGAGCAGATTGACGTCAAACCGCTCTACACCCGCAAGGACTACGAGGGGCTCGACCACCTGGGCTACATGGCCGGTATCCCGCCCTTCATGCGCGGCCCCTATGCCACCATGTTCGTCCAGCGGCCCTGGACCGTACGTCAGTACGCCGGTTTCTCCACCGCCGAGGAGAGTAATGCCTTCTACCGCCGCAACCTGGCCGCCGGTCAGATGGGTCTTTCCATCGCCTTTGACCTGGCCACCCACCGCGGCTACGACTCCGATCACGAGCGCGTGGTCGGCGATGTGGGCAAGGCCGGTGTCGCCGTGGACTCGATCCTGGACATGAACATCCTCTTTGCCGGTATTCCGCTCGATCAGATGACGGTTTCCATGACCATGAACGGCGCGGTCTTGCCGATCATGGCCTTCTACATCGTCGCGGCCGAGGAGCAGGGGGTCAAACAGGAGCAGCTGGGCGGCACCATCCAGAACGATATCCTCAAGGAATATATGGTGCGCAACACCTATATCTATCCGCCGGCGCAGAGTATGCGCATCATCTCCGATATCTTCGCCTACACATCACAGAACATGCCGAAATACAACAGTATCAGTATTTCCGGCTACCATATGGAAGAGGCCGGCGCCACCTCGGATATCGAAATGGCCTACACCCTGGCCGACGGCTGGGATTATGCCCGTGCCGGTGTCAACGCGGGCATGAGCATCGATACCTTTGCTCCGCGGCTCTCCTTCTTCTGGGCGCAGGGCATGAACTACTTCATGGAGATCGCCAAGATGCGTGCGGCCCGCGTGCTTTGGGCCAAGATCATCAAGACCTTCAACCCCAAGAACGTCAAATCCCTGGCCCTGCGAACCCACAGCCAGACCTCGGGGTGGAGCCTCACCGAGGGCGACCCCTTCAACAACGTCTGCCGCACCTGCATCGAGGGCATGGCCGCCGCCCTGGGCCATACCCAGTCGATGCACACCAACTCCCTGGACGAGGCCATTGCCCTGCCCACGGAATTTTCCGCCCGTATTGCCCGGAACACCCAGTTGTATCTCCAGGACGAGACCAACATCCTTCGTCCGGCCGATCCCTGGGCGGGTTCGTTCTACCTCGAGGCCCTTACCGGTGCAATCATGAAGCGCGGCTGGGACCTGATTCAGGAGGTGGAAAACCTGGGCGGCATGGCCAAGGCCATCGAGACCGGTCTGCCCAAGATGCGTATCGAGGAGGCCGCCGCCCGCCGCCAGGCCGGCATCGACTCCGGCCGGGAAAAGATCGTCGGCGTCAACAGCTACTGCCTGGACAAGGAGGATGCCCTGGATACGCTGGAGGTCGACAACACTGCGGTCCGCGAGGCCCAGCTCAAACGTCTTGCGAAACTGAAGGCCGAGCGTGACGAGTCCAAATGTCAGGCTGCCCTGAACGCCCTGACCCAGTGCGCCAAGACCGGTGAGGGCAACCTGCTGGCCCTGTCGATCGAGGCGGCCCGGGCGAGGGCTTCACTGGGTGAAATCAGTTTTGCCCTGGAAAAAGAATGGGGGAGGCATACGGCCGTGATTCGATCGATTTCTGGTGTCTACAAAGCCGAATTCAGCGAGAAGGAAGAGGTGCAGAAGGTCATTGCCATGACCAAGGAGTTTGAGAAGATCGAGGGCCGCCGGCCGCGTATCATGGTGGCCAAGCTGGGCCAGGACGGACACGACCGTGGGGCCAAGGTCATTTCCACTGCCTTTGCCGATCTCGGTTTTGACGTCGATATCGGACCGCTGTTCCAGACCCCGGAGGAGGCCGCCCGCCAGGCGGTGGAAAACGATGCCCATATCATCGGCTTCAGCTCATTGGCCGCCGGCCACAAGACGCTCCTGCCCGCCCTGGTGGAGGAGTTGGAAAAGTTGGGTCGGCCGGACATCATGTGCGTCATCGGCGGGGTTATCCCGGCGCCGGATTATCAGTATCTCTATGACCATGGGGCGGCCGCCATCTTTGGTCCGGGTACGGTCATTCCGGTGGCAGCGATGAAGGTGTTGGAGGAACTGAAATTGCGACTGCATGCAGAATAGGGCGACGCATCCCTAAGAGTGCCCCTGCACCTGCGTTGTCCGCGGGGGCACCTCTTCAACTCTTTTACGGAAGGAGAACAAATGTCATCTGACACCAAAAGGCCGGAATGGGCACCGGAGGGCAACTGCGAAGGGTTTGCCTGCCGGGTGATGGATGGGGTGGAAGCGGGACATGATGGGATCAGCACCTACAAGAGCACGGACCACGTGGTCAAACCGGCGGTGCAGCACCGGCGCAAGCAACTGACGGCCCAGGAGTTTGCCGACGGCGTTCGCCGGGGCGAGCGGGCCGTGCTTGGTCGGGCCATAACCCTGGTGGAGTCCAACGCTGCCCACCATGTGGAAAAGGCGCAGGAGGTGTTGAAGATCCTCCTGCCCTTCACCGGCAACTCGATCCGCGTCGGCATCACCGGTGTGCCCGGCGTGGGCAAGTCGACCTTTATCGAATCCTTTGGCTGCCACCTGATCGAACAGGGGCACAAGGTGGCTGTCCTGGCGGTGGATCCCTCGAGTTCCATCTCCGGCGGCTCCATTCTCGGCGATAAGACCCGCATGGAGCGGTTGAGCCGCGATGAACGCTGCTTTATCCGCCCCTCGCCGGCGGGCACCACCTTGGGCGGGGTTGCGCGCAAGACCCGCGAGACCATGCTGGTGTGCGAGGCGGCCGGGTTCGACGTGATCCTCATCGAGACCGTGGGAGTGGGCCAGAGCGAGACCACGGTCCGCTCCATGGTTGATTTCTTTCTCCTGCTGATGTTGGCCGGCGCCGGTGACGAACTGCAGGGGATCAAAAAGGGGATCATGGAGTTGGCCGATGCCCTGGTGATCAACAAGGCGGACGGGAAAAACAAACTCTTTGCCGAGACCGCCCGGGCGGAATACGAGCGGGCCATGCATTACCTGCAACCCTCCACCGAAGGCTGGACCTCCCATGCCTTCACCTGCTCCGCCATGACCAACGAGGGGATCGACAACATCTGGAAGGTCATTGGTAAATACCGCGAGATCACCAACAAGTCGGGTGTGTTTGAGCGGCACCGCAAGGAGCAGAACATCAAGTGGGTTCATGATATGGTGGATGATCATCTGCGATCGCTCTTTGCCAAACATCCGGGAGTGAACCGGATTATCAAGGATGTCGAACGCAGTGTGGCGGGCGGCGTGCTTCCGGCGGTGGCTGCGGTGCAGCAGCTTATCAGTGTTTTTGAATGTAAAAGCCCTGAGTGAAACTGGTTTGAAAAATCACCAGCTTGAAAATTTGATGTCGTGAAACCAGTAGGTTGCATGGTTTTAGGTGTCGTTCACGTGGCTATAAACGGGAACGATCGAGAAAAATGCAGAACCCGTCCCGTCCACTTTTCCTGCCTGGGAATTGTATCCGGTTGCCATGTCACATTCCGGGCGCTCTGTTTGCCGACGGAGCGCCGCTTCAATGCTTTGGAGGGATGGGTGGCCCGGGACGGAGTCTGCGTGGTTGTCGGGTTGGAAAGTGCACCGCGTTTTCACGACGTGGTGAGGGTGCGCAGTTGTCAGAAGGACGGAATGAACGCGAGGAGGTTCATATGAAAAGTGCACAGATAACATTGGAACTGTCGGGCAAAACACTCGAAAATTTACTGTATCTCTCCCATCGGCTTCATCGGCACCCAAACGAGCTCACCGTTGATCTGCTCTATGCAGCGATCGAGGTATCCATGGATAACGAAGAAGCAAGCATGGCTCTCACTCTCAGCCAAACAACCGATGAGATTCAGTAAATCGTCTCAAACCTCCGCCTTGCCGCCCGGTCCCGGAGGAGAGCCGGTGCCGGGACCGGGCGCTTTCCCTTACTGATTGTCATGGCATGTGCAGTTCTTGCACCTGCCGCAACATCCCTTCTTTCGCTTCTCGTAAACAATCACCCGGCCCTTGTCAGGGCTGATATCCAGCCCCTTGATGCCGGTCATGTACATTTTTTCCTGGGGCAACCCGAGGATGTTGATCTGATCGGCCAGGGCGGTTCTGGAATCCGGAGCAATGGTGGTCACTTGGGCGGTGTGGATGAAGATGTTTCCCCGGCCGGAATAGGTGCTGGCGATGGTGCTGGTGAGTTGGAGGGCGATTTCCGCGGAAAAATGGCCGTCAAGTTTGATGTGCAGGTTGCCGTTGCGTTGATCGGCTTGAATGGATTGTGTTTGCATGGGTGGTTCCTCAAAGATAAGGGTAACGGAAATTGTTGCCATTCTCGGCAAGAACCCCGAGAAAGACAGTTTTTAATATGCCATCATTATTGAACAATTTCGCCAAGACCCCGTGCCAGAGACGACAGGCCTGAGCTGCGCATGAGGACAAAGGGTTTCTGGTAGCGTTTGCACATCTTTTTGACGCAGTTGCAGGCATCGTGACTGATGCAGTCGACGGGGCAGAGGACGGCATCTGCTGTGGTCAGCAGCTTGGGCAGCAGGTTGCGCGATGCCTCTCTCCCCCCGTCGTGATGGAGGAAGTTGCCGCCGGATTGCTCAACGAGTTGCCGATAATGGGGGACCATCTTGTGCAGGCCACCCACATAGAGCACGGTTTTGCCGCAGAGGTTGATCCCCGGACAGTTGGCGGTGTTCTTGTCGGCGCAGTTCACGCAAGGATCCTGTTGCTGATCGTGACTGATATGCTGAAAGAGGACCGCCTCCAGGGAGGCAATTTCCCGCATATGATCCATTTCCCGCAGCTCCATCTCTTGGCGCACCTTCTGCACCTGCTGCAGCTGGCGGGAGGTGCGGGTGAGTTCGTCACGGAGAAGTTCCAACTCCTCGGTGAGTTCATCGACCCGTCCGAAGAGGCTGTTGTTGTTCTGGCGCAGGTCGGCGATGATCTGTCGTTCTTTTGTGCTGTTATCCCCCGACTGAAGATTTTTGATCTGGTTCTGCAACTTGGCAATCTCTTCTTGCTGTCGATGGTGTTCCTGATGATGACGGCGGCTATCGAGGAGTTTCTGCTCAAGAGTCCGGTTTTCTTCCAGCAATTTTTTACGCTCTTTGCGGAACTCCTGCCGCTCAGCCCCCATCACCTCCTTGAGCATCTCCGTTTTTTGCCGCAACTCGGCGATCACCTGCCGGTTGCGATGGGTGCTGTTGGTGCAGTCATGACTGATCATGTGCAACTGCCCGTAGCATTTCCCCACCAGACCGTCCGAGGCGGAGGGGTGGGTCAGCACGCCCCACCAGGCTGCATCGATTCTCCCCTGGTCCAGGTCTTCTTTCCACAGCGCTGCAATTTCGCTCTCTGTTTCCGCCTTGCCGTATTTTTTGACGTCATTTCGATATTTTTTTTCCAGATATTTGTTGAGTGCCTTGCCTGCTGCATCGTTTTGGTCCGAGATCCTGATGAAATGCGCGTGCAGTCGATAATCGTCGAGTCGAGTCGGGGTCTGATAGATTTTTTCCTTGCTCAGTTTGCGTAACTCGATTCGATTGAGGCAGGTTCCGATCAGTGCGCATTTAAAGCAGTTGTCGATTTCCCAGATTTTTCGTTGCGGCAGGCTTCCTGTCAAAGTGGTCATGGTCTCCATGATGAGCGCCTTTAGGTAGAGGAAATAAGGGGTTGTGGGATGCTTTATTTTGTTAGCCAAAACTAATTTTTAGCTATAGTGCCCCCTGGAGGGGGAAAAGTCAATATTTTTATTAGGGTCGTCTAATATGTGGTGATTGTGTCGGTGCCTGTCGCTGTGAGTGCTCTTGGGAAATTCGACAAAAGCACCCTGAACAGCAGTTTTTCTTTATGGATGTTCGAAAGGCCAGAACATGAAGGAGACGGGCCACCCATCTCCAAAAAGATGATTTTGGGGCTGGTTGCTGACAGGATAAGAGGGGAGTAGTCGATCTTGCACGTTTTTACGCAAGCGCGGTGCCATGAAAAATAAGAGGGTGCAAGGATAGACAAGCGATGAGTCGAATCGAAGAAATTATTCAACAGATAAAGCTGCTTGAGAAAGAGCTGCTCACGGAAATTCAAAAAAAGGAAGCCGAATTTTACTACAAGATAAGGGGGAAAAGGATTGTTTTCGAAGATGAGGCGAAACAGTACCAAAAGCAGTTTTTTGTCAAGGTTTCCAGTTATTGCAAAGATCTGCCCCTGCTCAATATCCTTACCATCCCGTTCATCTGGGGCTGCCTCTTTCCAGCGGTGTTCATGGACGTCACCGTGACCCTCTACCAGTTCATCTGCTTTTCCTTGTACAGAATTCCGAAGGTCAAAAGAAGTGAGTATATTGTCATTGACCGGTATGCCTTGGCCTACCTCAATATTATCGAAAAGATCAACTGCATCTACTGCGGATATTTCAACGGACTGATCGCCTATGTTCAGGAAGTTGCCGCGCGAACCGAACAGTACTGGTGCCCGATCAAGCATGCACGCAGGGTTTCCTACATGCACGGCCGCTATCACAAATTTCTCGAGTTCGGCGACGGCAAGGGCTACAAGGAGCGGCTTGAGCAGTTGCGCAGCGATTTCACGGATCTTGAGAATGAACCATGAATTTTCAGGAAAAATGGAGGAATTGCAGCTGCAACTGAAAACCACGAGCAAAAGGTGGTTGCTTCTCCCGGCAATTTTGACTAATCATGCACCTCTATTGATGGACTCCCGGGGCTGGATGCTTGTTTCGGTGTGCACCCTGTGACAAGAGCAAGAGATCAGTGACGCAAACATGATGGTATCGGGAAAAATTTAAAGCCTCAAAAGTGACAGCCTCGTAAAAAGTCACAAGCTGAGAAATCACGGTTAGTCAAATCAATACGTTAGAAGGCAAGAAACGTCGTTCTCGTGGCTTTTTACGAGAACGACAAAAGTGACCATCACAAAAACAGTATGTTACGAAGATCGAAACGTCATTCTCGGGCTTTTTGACGAGAACGACATGCTTCGCCGGGAAAGGAATCCGGGAGAGTGAAACGGCGTTTTACGCTGTTGCATAAACGGCAAAATTATGGAGGAATTGCAATGAAATCGAAGGGTTCTGTTCTGTTGTGCCTTGCCTTGGCAGTGTTCCTGCTCAGCGTGGGAACAACCTGGGCCAAGACTGTCCGCATCGGTCTGATGTGCCCCCTGACCGGTTCCTGGGCCAGTGAAGGCGAGGATATGAAACAGATCGTCGAGATGCTGGTCAACGAGACCAACAAGACCGGCGGCATCAACGGCACCAAGGTCGAACTGGTGGTCGAGGATGACGGCGGCGATCCCCGTCAGGCCGCCCTGGCCGCAACCCGCCTGACCACCAAGGATATCGTCGCGGTGATCGGCACCTATGGCTCCTCGGTCACCGAGGCCTCGCAGAATATTTATGCCGAGTCCGATATTCTCCAGATCGCAACCGGATCCACCGCCATCCGTCTCTCCGAAAAGGGGCTGCCACTCTTTATGCGCACCTGTCCCCGAGACGACGAACAGGGCCGGGTTGCGGCCAAGACCCTGGACAGCCTCGGTTTCAACAAAATCGCCATCCTCCATGACAACACCTCCTATGCCAAGGGCCTCGCGGATGAGGCAAAGACTCTGCTCGAGTCCCAGGGCAAGACCATCGTCTTCTTTGATGCCTTGACTCCAGGTGAGCGCGACTATAACGCCATCCTCACCAAACTCAAATCCGCAGAGCCGGATGTGCTGTTCTTCACCGGCTATTATCCCGAGGCCGGCATGCTCCTGCGGCAGAAGATGGATATGGGCTGGAACGTACCCATGCTGGGCGGTGACGCCACCAACAACCCCGACCTGGTCAAGATTGCCGGTGCCAAGGCAGCCGAAGGCTACATGTTTCTCAGCCCGCCGGTTCCCGGGGATCTCAATACCCCGGTGGCTAAAAAATTCTTGGCCGATTATCAGGCCGCCTACGGCAAGGCTCCGGGGTCGGTCTGGGCAGTTCTCGCCGGTGATGCCTACCGGGTAATTGCCGAGGCTGTCGCCAAGACCGGCAAGACCGACAGCGAGAAACTGACTGCCTACCTGAAAAACGATCTCAAGGATTTCTCTGGCCTGACCGGCAAGATCTCCTTCAACGACAAGGGTGACCGGGTCGGCGACCTCTACCGGGTCTACAAGGTCGATGCGGAAGGGAAATTTACCCTGCAGCCTTAAAGCCTGCACACTGTCCGTCGGCGCCGCCATGCTCGTGTATGGCGGCGCTTTTATTTCGGTCCGATGAGGGGGCGGTCGTGACTGCCCCAAACCCGGGGAGCGTTGCCCAGGTTCCCCGACCGAAAGACAATGCACACCTTTTTTCCTCACAGATGCTATGGAAGAATTTTTTCAACAGCTGACCAACGGGCTGGCCGTGGGTGGCATATATGCCCTGATCGCCCTGGGATACACCATGGTGTACGGGGTCTTGAAGCTGATCAACTTTGCCCACGGAGACCTGTTCACCATCGGCGCCTACCTCGGGCTCACTCTGCTGGTCTCCTTCGGCCTGTTCGACAAGATCGGTCCCCTGGCGGCTGTGCTGCTCCTGGTAATCATGGTTATGGCGCTGGTGGCCGTTATCGGAGCCCTGCTCGAGCGGGTGGCCTACAAACCGCTGCGCCAGTCGCACCGACTTACCGCCGTGGTCTCCGCCCTGGGGGCCTCGATCTTTTTCCAGAACGCGGTCATGGCCATCTACGGTCCGGGGCTCCTGGTCTATCCCCATGATCTGCTTCCGAGGATCGCGGTCAACATCTTTGGGGTCGATATCCCCCTGATGCGGATTGTCATGTTTCTGGCCTCGGTGGTGCTCATGGGCGCGCTCTATTTTTTCATACAGAAGACCAAGATCGGCACCGCCATCCGCGCGGTGGCCATTGACCAGGGCGCGGCCCGACTCATGGGCATCAATGTGGATAGGGTGATTATGCTCGTGTTCTGCATCGGCCCGGCCCTGGGCGGCGCTGCGGGCCTGATGGTCGGCCTCTACTACGGCCAGATCAACTTCAGCATGGGCTGGATGTACGGGCTCAAGGCCTTTACCGCAGCCATTCTCGGCGGGATCGGCAACATTCCCGGGGCCATGGTCGGCGGACTGCTGCTCGGGGTGATCGAGGCTTTGGGTGCGGCCTATATTTCCATAGCCTGGAAGGATGCCATCTCCTTCTGTGTGTTGATTCTGATCCTCATTGCCCGCCCCACCGGTCTTCTTGGGGAAAGGGTGGCTGAAAAAGTATGAAAGCAAGCAATATTCTCGCGATCGTCTTTGCGGCGATCATGGCCACCTGCCCGATGTTCCTCAACGCCTACTGGACCGATGTGATGAACAACGTGGGCATCTACGCCATTTTGGCTTTGAGCCTGAACATCATCCTCGGCCATGCCGGACTGTTTCACATGGGACATGCGGCTTTTTACGCTCTCGGCGCCTACCTGACGGCCATCCTCAACACCCACTACGGCGTCCCCGTGCTGTGGCTGATGCTGCCCGCCGGGATCCTGGCCGGCCTGTTCGCCCTGGTGGTGGCCCGGCCGATCATTCATCTGCGCGGTGACTATCTCTTGATCGTGACCATCGGTATCGTCGAAATCGTCCGTATCGCCCTGATCAACAACGTGTTCGACATCACGGGCGGGGCCAACGGCATCTTCGGCATCAGCCGTCCTCTGCTCTTCGGCTTCAAGATCGCCAAGCCGCTCCATTTCTACTATCTCATCTGGGGTTTTACCGCCCTGACCATCTTTCTCTTTCTCCGCCTGGAGCATTCCCGGTTCGGGCGAGCCCTGCTCTACATCAAGGAAGACGAGGTCGCCGCCGGCGGCAGCGGCATCAACGTGGCTCGTTACAAGCTCGAGGCTTTTGTCATCGGCGCTGTCTGGGCCGGGATGTGCGGCACCATCTATGCTTCGAAGATGACCATCATTGCCCCGGAATCCTTTTCCTTTGCCGAATCGGTCATTCTCTTTACCATCGTCATCCTCGGCGGTTCCGGCTCCATTCCCGGGGTGATTCTCGGCGCCTTTCTCCTGGTCGGCCTGCCCGAGGTCTTTCGCGGCCTAGCCGAGTACCGTATGCTGGTCTTTGGTGCGGCGATGATGGTAATGATGATTTTCCGCAACCAGGGACTGCTGCCGCCACGGCCCAAGCAGTATGATATCGGTGTATTGGAACCGGCGGGAGGTGGCAAATGAGCGTCCTGTTGCAGGTGGGCAGCCTCTGCAAGAGTTTCGGCGGGTTGATGGCGGTCAACGAGGTCAGTTTCGAGGTAGAGCGCGGCAGCATCGTCGGTCTGATCGGTCCCAACGGTGCAGGCAAGACCACGGTGTTCAACCTGATCACCGGCAACTACCAACCCAACTCCGGCACCGTGCTTTTCGACGGCACCAGTCTGGTCGGCCTGCCCACCCACACCATTGTCGAGCAGGGCATTGCCCGCACCTTTCAGACCATCCGTCTCTTCCAGAACATGTCGGTTTTGGAAAACGTGCTGGCCGGATGTCACTGCCGCATGCGTTGCGGATCGGTGGCAGCAATGCTGCGCACCAAAGCGCAACGGCAGGAAGAGAAGGCGGCCATGGCCCGGGCCATGGCGGAACTGGAATTCGTCGGCCTGGCCCGCGAGTGGCAAAACAGGGCGAAAAATCTCTCCTACGGCAACCAGCGGCTATTGGAGATCGCCCGTGCCCTGGCCACCGAGCCCAAACTGGTGGTGCTCGACGAACCGGCCGGCGGGATGAACGATCAGGAGACCAAGGAATTGATCGACCTGATCAGGGCCATTCAACAGCGCGGCATCACAGTCCTTTTGATCGAGCATGACATGGGGTTGGTGATGCAGGTCTGCTCCTCCCTGGTTGTGCTCGAATACGGCATGAAAATCGCGACCGGATCGCCTGCCGAAATTCAGGCCAACCCGAAGGTCATCGAAGCCTATCTCGGTGTTGATGATGAATAGAGGAACCCCCATGCTGCTTACCATAGACAATCTTCGGGTCAACTACGGCAATGTCGAAGCCCTGCACGGGATTTCCCTTGAGGTGGCCGAAGGCGAGATCGTTACCATTCTCGGTGCCAACGGCGCGGGCAAGTCCACCACCCTCAACGCCATCAGCGGCCTGGTACGGATCACCGGCGGTTCGATCCACTTTCAGGAAACGGCACTGCACAAGCTGCCGGCCCACGAGATCGTCAAGCTCAAGGTGACCCAGAGCCCGGAGGGGCGCCGCGTCTTCGGCACCCTGACCGTTGAGGAAAACCTGATGCTCGGTGCCTTTACCTCGGTCAATACCGCGAGGATTCGTTCCAGCAGGGAATGGATCTTTGAACTTTTTCCGCGGCTTGCGGAGCGGGCGAAACAGCTGGCCGGTACGCTTTCCGGCGGTGAACAGCAGATGCTGGCCATCGGCCGGGCGCTGATGTCCAATCCGAAAATTCTTCTCCTGGATGAGCCGAGCCTCGGGCTGGCACCGATTCTGGTGAAATCTATTTTCGAGACGGTCAAGGCGATCAACTCAAGCGGGGTGACGGTCATTCTCGTGGAACAAAATGCCAAGGCCGCGTTGAAATTGGCCCATCGTGGCTATGTGATGGAGGTTGGCAACATTGTCCTGGCCGATAGCGCCACCAATCTGCTTCAAAACATACAGGTGCAGCAGGCCTACCTAGGCGGCGGCCACTGAGTCCATACTCCACTGCAACAGACGTTACACCATTCAGGGCTGCGCCGGTTTTCCGGTGCAGCCCTTTTGCATTTTCCACAAGATGTGCAGAATTTTGCCCATTCACGTGTAAGGTGAGAAATGAACCGCGCAAGAAATTTTCTTGGCTTTTTGCCAACCTTCCCCCAAAATGCAGTTACGTTATGTAAAGAATCTAAGGGGCGAAGCCAAATTTTTCCCTTGTGCTCATCGCTTCGAATTTGATCAATTCCAAAATAATGAGACTTTGCATGTATAGAAATCTCCGCTTAAGCAGTAAGTTGATGCTTTCCATCGGCATCGTGATTCTCGCCTCCTTTACGGCGACTGTCGGCTTTGTCACCTTAAAGGCAACCAACCTTGCCCAGGTCGAGGCACAAGAACGTTTTGAGTCGATCGCCCGCGAATACTCCAATCAAATCCAGTTGGATGTTGATAACGCCTTTGCCAGTGCACGGGCTTTGGCCTACGCTTCGGGACAACTGAAAACGAGCGGCAAAGAGTTCAAACGAGAAACCCTCCTCACCATGATGCAGGGCATTCTCTCCGAAAATACCAACTATTTCGGCATTTGGGCTGTGTGGGAACCCGGCGGAATTGACGGCCTGGATGATCAATATAAAGGCGCGCCTGGGAATAAAGAAAACGGGCGATTTGCTCCCTACTGGAACCGTGTGGGTGGGGTCCATCTTGAGACCTGTACAGACCTCAGCGGGGAATGGTACACCAAATCCAGGGATACGATGCGGGAGGTGATCATCGATCCCACGGCCTACGACATTTCCGGGACAAAGGTATTTGTCGTCAGTGTGTGTGTGCCGATAATTGTCAATGGTCGAGCCCTTGGTGTTGTGGGTGTTGATTTTTCCATGGAGCAGATCAGTGCCCTGGTTTCCAAGATTCGCCCCTATGAGACCGGATATGCCGTACTGGTCACCGACAGCGGTATGATCTCGGCGCATCCTGAACCAGGCAATGTTACCAAATTCACCAAGGATATTTATCCCGCGGAAATTTTGGCGGCAAGTCGGGAAACCGGGACAACCCATCACAACTTTACCCTGGAAACGACCGGTGAACCCTCGCTGATGATTATCACTCCGGTCGTCACCGGAAAAACCGAGACCACCTGGAAACTCTTTATCAATGCACCAATGGAGAAAATTCTTCAGCAGGTGGTACGGATGCGCAATGGCAGCATCCTGATTTCCGGGCTCTCGTTCTGTTTTCTTATTGCCGTGATTTTTATGCTAGCGCGGATTGTCATTGTCAGACCGGTGAATCATGTCATCGCAAGTCTCGACGATATTACCAAGGGGGAGGGCGATCTCACCAAACGGCTGGACGTTGCAAGCAATGACGAGTTGGGCCAGCTTTCCGCCGGATTCAACACCTTTCTTGAAAAATTGCAGACAATGATCAAGGATGTCTCCAGCGGTGTGGGAACCCTTTCCTCGTCTTCCAGCGAGCTAAAATCCATTGCCGAGCAGTTGGCCGGTGGTGCCCATCATACCTCTGAAACCTCCAGTTCTGCCTCACGTTCAGCCCAGGAGATGACCGGCAACATGACCTCGGTGTCCGCGGCAATGGAGCAATCGAGCACCAATATCAATATCGTCGCCACTGCCGTCGAGGAGATGAACAGCACCATCAGCGAGATTGCAAAGAGTGCGGAAAACGCCCGGGGTGTTTCCGAAAGCGCGGTTTCCAAGGTGACCGACTCTTCCGCCAAAATGGTTGAGCTGACTTCGGCGGCGGAGGCCATCGGAAAAATCGTGGAAACCATCACTGAAATTTCCGAACAGGTCAATCTGCTGTCGCTCAATGCCACCATCGAGGCGGCCAGGGCAGGGGAGGCCGGCAAGGGATTTGCGGTTGTCGCCAATGAGATCAAGGAACTTGCCCGGCAAACTTCCCAGGCCACAGGGGATATCAAGGATAAGGTTCAGCGGATCCAGGAAAGTTCTTCCAGCACCATGAGCGGCATTGCCGAGATCAAGACGGTCATCGATAACGTGAACGACATCGTCCATATCATTGCCACGGCCGTGGAAGAGCAGACCGTGGCGACCCAGGAAATTGCAGAAAATCTGAGCCAGGCCTCAGCGGGCATCGAAGAGGTCAACCAGAATGTGAGCCAGAGTTCAGCGGCTGCGATTGAAATAGAAAAGGATATTGAAGACGTGAGCAACTCTGCAGCAGGCATTGCTCAGAGCAGCAATCAGGTCAAAAACAGTTCGGAAAACCTCGCCCAGTTGGCGGAGAAGTTGAGCCATATGGTCGGGCAGTTCAAGTTGTAAAAATACCCTAAAGGACTTTTGGATAGAGTGCTTCCACATCGGAGGCGCACAAAATCAGAATGGTGCAAGACGAAAACAGTCATTTCAGTGTTCTTTTGAAATGGCTGTTTTTTCGTCTATTGGTACAACCGATTATAGGAATGTTGCAGGTGGATGGATGAGAGGAAAAGGGAAAATTATCAAGTGGCAGGAGGAGAAAGGCTTTGGCTTTATACGGCTTAACAATGAGCTGGCGGAAATATTTTTCCACGAGAAGTGTTTGCTCAACCCATTGAGAAAACCACAGGTCGGCGACGAAGTCTCTTTTGTCATTTCGACCAATCCTGAGGGGAAAAAAAGAGCCGAGCGTGTTGTCTATAAAGGGGAGCGCGACCAGAGAGTTCGCGATAGGATATTTGACGGGATCTACTCGACAGGGGCGTGTCTCTTCCTGCTGTGTGTCGGATATTTCGTGTATCTCGGAAAAGTTGATCCCATTTTTTTGGTGTTGTATCTCTTTTTCAGCATCATCACCTTTGTGCTCTACTGGTGGGACAAGAAAAAAGCACAAAGCGAGGGCCAAAGAATCCCTGAAAAACGGCTCCATTTCTATAGTATAATAGGCGGATGGCCCGGTGCACTTGTCGCCCAACGAATGCTTCATCATAAATCTCGCAAGAGATCCTTCCTAACAGTCTTTTATGTGACCCTTGCCCTCAACCTTGCAGGGTTGGTCGCCTACTCGTCTACCGGGGCAAATTTTTTGCTCTATGATTCGATTGTGACAAGAATACAGGGGGCGCTTCGCCAATATTTTCCAAGTTCTCCCCATGCAGTTGTTCGTGGAAATAAGGCGCCTGTCTACAGCTGGATAGATGAGGATGGGAAAAAAGTATATTCAAATACAGGGTTTCCAGTCAATCAGCAGTACCGGGATGGACGCATTGAATGGCAATGAGGTCTCACTCTTGTGTATTGATGGCCATTGAATTTCAACTCGAACCTGTTCAATACAATTCGCAAAGTCGGAAGAATGCCTGTTCGCCGCAGGGTGAGGGCCTCCCCATCTGTAGATGACGAGATCTCTCGCTGATCGAACTGAAAGACATGGGGCGAGTTTTGATGATGTAGTCCCTATGGATGCCATCCCGAAACGAAGGTGAGGGCTCTCCCAGGCAGATGCTTTGGCTGGACTTCGAAGGTCATCAGATATTGTTTTGATTTCGAGAATGCGCCATGGGTGTTGCTGCACTGTTGGAAGGAGACGGGCACAGCCTGCTCAATACCTTTTTCGGTTTCAGTTAGGGCTGTCTTTTTCAGGCAAGGAGATTGAGGAAGCCTCCAGCAAATTTTTCCTCGTTTCAAGCCTCCACCATTACCGAAGGGTTGCGGCGGGGGCCGTGGTGTTGTTGTGGCTTGTTAACCTACCCGCAATCAGGAGGAAAACCATGTTCAAGTATTCTCTCTTCTTGAGCTTTGCTTTGTTGTTCGTTGCTGTCGTTGGCGAAAATTCTGCTGTCGCCCCGCCCAAATATCTCGAAATTAAGAATTTCAAGCAGTGCTTGACGACTCAGAAATTCGATACCTGGGAAGGTTGGTGCATGCCTGCCCTGAAGCCGGAAACCTGTCCTGCAGAAAGCTGGGAACAACTCAATGCCCTTGACGAGAACGACAAAGTCCCCCCATGTCCCATGGTGAAAAACTGAATGTTGACAGCCTCGTAAAAAGTCAAAAGCCTGAATGTCACGCATCGTGAAATCGGTAACTTACGAAGCTCGAAACGTCGTTTTCGTGGCTTTTTACGAGAACGACAATGTTGACAGCCTCGTAAAAAGTCAAAAGCCTGAATGTCACGCATCGTGAAATCGGTAACTTACGAAGCTCGAAACGTCGTTTTCGTGGCTTTTTACGAGAACGACAATGTTATTGAGGAAAAACATGAGACCGATGAATTGACTGTGATTGTGTTGTCCCCCGGTGGCCAGGCAGTTCGTTCATCTGTTCGGGAGACCTATAAAAGGGACATTTTCTTCCCTGGGCTCATTTCGGCCGCAGCCGTTCACTCTTGGCGTTTTGTAGAGTACCACCTGAGGAGAAAGGGCAGTGGCGGGGAACACAAGAAACTGTCTGGGGGTATTATTCCGGAAAAGGCAAGGTGTGAAATCTTGCCTTTTCCGGTTGTTCGGAAAAGTTATTGACGTTTTTTCCGGGAAAAACTGGATAAGCCAATGAGACCGGTACCGAAAAGAAGCATGGTTGCTGGTTCGGGAACTGGCGAGGTCTTTTCCACTAAAAAGCCCGCAATGTTGTCCAGATTGGCTTCATCGTTCCAGTATCCATTCCAGTTGGCTCCCAGATACTGCTCGGCACCGGCTCCGCCGGCATCGTTTGGCTCACCGGAGCCCCAGTAGGTAAAACCCCAGGGTTCAGCTGTGACCCAGGTCCAGCCCGTTGCAGCATTGGGCTCTGTCGGGGGAGTTTGGTAGCCGCCAAGCCAAATTTCACCTGCAAATGATGCAAGAAGGTTGCTCATTATAAAGGAGTTTTCTGAGGCGGAGGTGATCGTTGCAAGGTAATCCCCAAGAGAATTGCCACCATTCACCCAGGTGTTGACGGCATTCCAGCTTTTATCAGGTAATTCTTGGCCAGCAATGTACTTGTACAAAAAATATTCATGTTTGACGCCACCATCAATCCAAGTCGCCGAGTCGACATACACGAGATCGTAGTAGCTGCATGCCATTGAAATTTGAGCAGAACAACAGATGGCACCTACAATGATTCCTGCTGCAAACAATTTTTTCATTTTTTCCTCCCCATATCATGTCCATTGAGTGTTGTTCTCGTTATAAGCCTCGAGACCGACGTTTCCCTCTTCGCTGCAGACTGATTTCGGTAACTTTCAGTTATTTGGCTTGTGACGAGACCATCATTGATTGACTGTGCGCACTTAGAAATAACCAAGCAGGAATTGGGCCATTTTTAAAAATTTGTTATATGCTTAAAAATATTGAAACTTTTTTATATTCTTTGCCGCCACAGTGAGCGATTTCCGAAATATTGAAATTTTTTTGTAGAAAAGTACGGAATTAAGGAATTTGATGTTCTGCAAGGTCATCCATGAACCAGGTCAAGCCTGGGTGAAGCATTCCCCCCAACGGTTTCACTGCAGAGAGCAATGCATGTTCACAACCAGGAGTGTGCAACGGGAATCGAACCGGTGCAGTCAAAAGGGGGGGAGAGTCTTCCGGTGGTGCGCCGGAATTCGGGCTGGGGAGAAGATTCTCGGTTCGCGAAGAGAGTGGCAAAGATCTGACAAAATATTTTTTTCTATATGCTTGCCGCCTTTGAGCAGTTTCTTGGTGCCGAATTTGTCGGGCGAGCGAATGCGAAAATAGTAGGAAGCCGATCCTTGGGGGGCCATGTCGAGCAACAGGGTCGTTCGTTCGGTCGAGGCCAGGTAGGCGAGGTTGACCGAGGTGGCTGTCTTGCCCACTCCTCCCTTGATATTGTAGACTGCAAGCACACTCATAACGACTCCTGCTATTTCTTAAAGAGTTGATGGCAAAGATCGGTGGTCTCTGCATCCGAGAACTGGGCAAAGGCTTCCTTGAATTGACCGCGTAAGGCCAGTTGCTCTTGATAGAGGCTCTGCATCAATCCACCAAGGGCAGCGGCGATGGCCACTTGATCCTTGCTTGCCGTTTTCCCGTTCATGGAACTCAGGGCGTCGCGGAGCATGGTCTGCTGCACCGAGAGGTCATTGAAAATACCGAGAATATCCTGCAGTTTTTTCAGATGTTTAATGATTCCCTGCAATTGCTCTTGTGGATAGAGGCTGTTGAAGAACTCCATGGAGTAGCGGAGTTTTTTGCACTGAATGCGCAAGCGATGGACCTCTTCATCCGGCGTTGTTGTGTCCAGATTGAATCCACAGCGGAGCACCTTTTTATGGTGCCGGTGGATTATCGGATCTGCCACCTCCTTGATGGGGACATGAGCCACGGGAGCAGGATGGAGGTCATCCAGTTCGAGGCAGCGCTGCCAGTCGTCAAAAAGGGTTGCAATCTCTTTGGTCCGTAAACGGCGGGAGAGCGTGTTTTGTTCCGCCTGTCGCTGCTTGTACAGATCCTTGAAAAAGAGTTCCAGCCCGGGCTGCAAGGAGGGGGGCAGGCGATCCAGATACTTCTGCCGATCCTTGAGATAGACATCCAAGTCCCGGGTCGGACCGGTCACGCTCCCCAGAGCCGCAAACTCTTGTTTGAACCGGGCAACCACCGTTACCGGGAGCACATCTTTCACCAGGCTGAGACCGGAACGGGTCCGGCGGATGGCAACCCGGAGGTCATGGAGAAATTCGATGTCCCAATCAGCGCGCACACCGGGGATGTTTTTGCGCATGGTTTCGAGAAGAAGCAGATAAATCTCGCGCATGGCATGGCGGGCAGGGCTTTCGGGATGGAGCGTTAGATTGAACTTGGAACTGTAATCCAGCGGATAACGGCCGCAGCTGCGGCACGCCTCCTCAAAGCCGATGAGCGAGGAAACGTCCTGCCGAATCGAGTTGTCCGCGAGGATGGTTCTCGCCCGGACAAGTTCCTGATCATAGCCGCGAACTGCAAACAGCCGTACCAGGCGATAGCTGAATTCCTGACCTTCTGGGCGCTGCCGTTCGATGGTCAACCGTACCACGGTCTTCTCATCTTGATTGAGCAACCGGTATTGACGGCCATCCAGAAGAACCGTGGCCAGCGGTAGAAGACAGCGTATCCCCGCCATTGGTTCCAGTGTCTCGCGCAAGCGGCCTGGTGGGAAATCAGCGGCAAAACACGGCTGACTGAGGGACGGCCCTTCCTGTTCCAGGTCCGCTTCACTGCTCTCACCGTGGTGGAGGGCCCACGATTGATCATGATGGTGCAGTATGTACTCCTGCCGGAACAGTCGCCAGTCAAAGGTGTCGACGTAGTCGACCTTGGTACTGTATTCCGGCAAGGCTTCGATGGAAAAATTTGACTCCAGAGCTTGGAGCACCTGATCGGTGTCAACATCTTCTGGTATCAGCCATGTTTCTGCGAGGTACGGATTCATATTCTTGGGGGCACTGCCAGAGTTTTCGTTGATTTGTAGTAACTATTCAGCTCACCATGCTGAATTTGTTAAAAAAGTGCTTGACATGGTTTTCGGTTAAATTTTGTATTTTCCAGTGCGATTGGCAAACTGCCCAATTCCCCCCATTGAAGCACCGCTACGGCCTTTTGGTGCATGTTGATCGAGGGCACGCGGCAGGCGGATCGCAGAAAAAATTACAAACCGTCCCAGGGGCAGTTTTGGGACTAAAATTTCGATTTTAAAACCCGTGGTATAGTGTCGGCAAGACACAAACACGGGGGTTGGAGTGACAATCGATAACATCAATGTAGAAGAGACAATCCAGCGGGTTACCAGCTTGATAGCCGCTGAGCAGGATCTTTCACCGGCGCTGAAAAGCAGCCTGGAAGTTCTGTTGCTCTTGGTTTCATTGTTGTTGAATCGCCTTGGTCTCAATAGCAAAAACAGTAGCAAGCCGCCGTCGACCGATCCTTTCCGCACTAAAAAACCTCGTTCTGCGAGTGGTCGCAAACCCGGCGGTCAGCCTGGTCATGCTGGAACGACACTGAGACCTGTCAGTGATCCCGATATCATCAAGGAGATTGTTATCGATCGCAGCCTGCTTCCCCCTGGGCGCTATCGCAGCAGCGGCCACGAGGCACGCCAGGTCATTGACCTGGACATCACCACCCTGGTGACCGAATGGCGTGCCGAGATCGTGGTGGATGAACAGGGCAGACGTCATGTCGCACCGTTTCCGGAAGGGATCACCAGGCCGGTACAGTATGGCATCGGCGTGAAGGTCAATGCTGTGTATATGTCGCAGTTCCAGATGGTGCCATATAATCGGATCGAGGACCACTTCCTGGAGCAGATGGGTATTCCGGTCAGTAGCGGTTCCATTGTCAATTTCAACCGTGACGCCTT
Source organism: uncultured Desulfobulbus sp. (assembly GCF_963665445.1). GTDB lineage: Bacteria > Desulfobacterota > Desulfobulbia > Desulfobulbales > Desulfobulbaceae > Desulfobulbus. Next base: position 1,334,724 of record NZ_OY762276.1, read on the forward strand.
TGATCGTCTGGCCTTCTTCGAGCAGTGGGTGCAAAAGGCGTTGCAACAAGAGGACTTGCTTCATGTCGACGAGACAGGGATCAACATCGGTGGCAAACGATGCTGGCTGCATAATGTTTCCAGTCTTGGGTTAAGCCATTTCGCTCCCCATGCAAAACGGGGCGGTGAGGCAATAGAGTCCATCGGTATCCTCCCAGGTTTCCACGGGATACTCTGCCACGATCATTGGAAACCCTATTTCCATTACGGCCGGGTTCATGCCTTGTGCAATGCGCACCATTTGCGTGAACTGGAACGGGCCTGGGAGCAAGATGGTCAACAATGGGCCCAGCAGCTCAGCCTGCTGCTCAAGGAGGCCAATGAGATGGTCCATGGCGCTGGCGGATGTCTCGATTCCGCCACGGCAGAGCAGTACAGGGTGCGATATCGAGAACTCTTGCAACAAGCCGAACTGGAATGCCCGGCACCGGCCCCTAAGCTCAACAACGGAAAACGGGGACGAATAGCCAAATCGAAATCCAGAAACCTGCTGGAGCGATTACAGAGCTTTGAAAACGACGTTCTTCGGTTCTTGGACGATCCGCTGGTGCCTTTCACCAATAACCAGGCAGAAAATGACCTGCGGATGATCAAGGTGCAGCAGAAGGTGTCAGGGTGCTTCCGTTCAATGGAAGGTGCAGAGACTTTCTGCCGTATCCGTAGCTACATCACGACCTGTAGAAAACAAGGCATTACTGCGTCCAAAGCACTGCGCTTACTCTTCCAGGGCAGATGGCCCGATTTTATGAGTACGCTTGTGGTTTCGGTTTGCGCTGAATAGTTACGATTTGTATTTGTGATGGAGTCAGAGGCGACCTTACCGCTTTACCTGTTACTTTCGCACCTGCCCTCATTTCGACCAAACATAACGGTAAGTTCCTTTTGCTTCAAGAGGTTGGTCATTTCCTCTCTCCATCGAATCGCTGACCATCATCCTCCTGGGAGGGGCCAAATCTCGAACGATGGCTCCTGCCATGGTGCGGATCTTTCAGCATTCGAAGCGTCGCCAACCCTTTTTAATTCCTAACAATTATCTAATGATTTCTTAATTTGGTTCATGCTGAAAAATTGGTTATTATCTGCTTGAAAGTTATCATCTTGAAATTTTGATTGTTTTGAAAAAATTCAGGATCCCAGGATTTCCGTAATCTGCTTTCAGCTGGTTACGAAGCTCGAAACGCCATTCTCGAGGCTTTTGCCGAGAATGACACATCTTGAGGATGAAAACGATGCATGCTCAGCGGGTTGTCAAACAGTGGGCCAACTGGAAATTGGTCTGCGTCACCGAGGAAGGGTATGCGCTTATCCGCCATGATGGCCTCAATGTGGATTTCGATGCACCCGACGAAGGGGAGGCGATATCTGAAGCCATGCGCCTCATGCTTGAAATCGAAAGTCCTGTGGTCATTGTTCAATAACGAGGCAAAAACTTTCATGTGGAAATTGCATGGCACGAATATTGGCGATAGGTGACATACACGGCTGTTACATAGCACTGCAGACTCTCTGCTCACTCGTCAATGTGCGGCCAGAGGATACATTGATTACCTTGGGCGACTACACGGGGAAAGGGCCTGACAGTCGTAAAGTCCTGGATTGGCTTCTCCTGATGCAGGGGTATGGTAATCTCGTTGCCTTATGCGGCAATCATGAAGTTATGTTGATGAATGCCCGAAAAAACAAAACCACCCACGATAAATGGCTGAATACCGGGGGATGGACAACCCTGCGTTCCTATGCCGCACAAGGTGAGCGGCAAGGAACCCTAGAGGATATTCCAGATGCGCATTGGCACTTCCTCGACCACCATCTGAAACCGATTTATGTGACAGCCCACTATTTTTTCGTGCATGCCACCGTTGCCCCGGACCTTCCCCTCGACGCCCAGCCGGAGTCCTATTTATTTTGGAACAAATTCAAACGGTCTATCAATCATTATTCCGGCAAGGTGATGGTCTGTGGCCATACCTCGCAAAAAACGGGACTGCCTGATAGTTACGATCAGAGCATCTGCATCGATACGAAACCCTATCACAAGAATGGCTGGCTTTCCTGCCTCGATGTGAAAGCCAATCTTCTCTATCAGGCAAATCAGGATGGGCAAACCCGTCAATTTCGCTTGGGTGGTTTCTGGAACACGCCCCGTCTCCCCCTGCGATTTGGTGTGAGAGGTGGGCTCACTCAGCAGGTCCCCGCCTTGGTCTGAACGCCTCTTCTTGCCGATCTCCCCATCATTGGGGCCTTCGAGAAAGCCTTTTGTATGGAGATCCACTCCTTTCTGTCGATCCTCGGCAGTCCACCAACTTTGTTGAATGGCAGTCATTTGCATCGCTTTGTTCAACAAGCAAGCGTTTTTTTCAGAAGAATTGTTTGTTAGGAAATGGTTAATTCTTCGTCGTTCCGGCAAAGATTTCTTCAGAATATCCTCCAGATTTTGTACATCTGAACTTAGAGCGAGGTGTACTGAAAACCCTTCCCTTGCAAGGGGTTCACCGCCGCTTGGCCTTCATCTCAGCCCGCCAAGGTTCAGTAGAAACGGCAAAGACAGCGGGAATTCTGTGATCAGTCGTCGCGCTGATACCGAGTTGCGGCGGGTCCAACGCAAAGATCTTGGTCAACCTTTTTTCGGGTTCAACCAGAAGGGGAGAACCGCTCTATGCAACAGAAAAAAATTGAGGGGTCTGCAGGGATTTCCGAGCATCAGATCATGCAAGAGGTGCTCGATGAACTGCAGGCTATCCGGGCAAAGATGGTCGACGATGTCGCCAAATGTGCTCCTCGTCTGAAAAAGATTCATCCCAGTTATCGCAAGAGTGCCGAGAACCTCCTCCACTATCTTGTCCTGCGGCGGCGTGATCGGCGACAGTTGCAACAGCAGTTGGCCGTGCTGGGACTCTCGTCCCTTGGCCGGTCCGAATCCCATGTGCTGGCGACCATCAATGCGGTTATCAGGGGGCTGCACCGTCTTCAGGGGCGGGAAGATAGCTCCTTGCCCAAAGAAGACGCATCCATCGATTTTGCCCTTGGCGAGCAACTCCTCAGCGATCATGCAGAGGCCCTCTTGGGGGCAGCCGCCCAGGGAAGAAGTGTTCGCATCATGGTTACCATGCCGAGCGAAGCTGCCCACGATTATGACCTGGTGCATAATCTTCTTCAGCAGGGCATGGAATGCATGCGTATCAACTGTGCCCACGATGATGCCGCTGCCTGGTTTCGGATGATCGAACATCTCAGGCGGGCAGAACATTCCCTTGGGCGCTCCTGTCAGGTGGTTATGGACCTGGCTGGGCCAAAACTCCGAACCGGGCCAATCGAACGTGGGCCGGCTGTCGTCCGAATCCGTCCCAAACGCGATAAGTTCGGCGTAGTGATCGCTCCTGCCCGTGTGTGGCTCACTGCAGATTCTGCGCCATGCCCGCCACCGTCACCGGCAGACGCGTGCATCCCGGTCTCGGCCGAATGGCTGGAGCATCTCAAACCGCGTCAGCAGGTTCATTTTATCGATGCCCGGGGTACCCGCCGCACAATGATCATCCTGGATAGGACCGACTGGGGATGTTGGGGGGAGTTATCCAAGACGGCCTATCTGATTCCCGGGGCTCTTTTGTGGTGTAAAAAGGGCAATGACAATGAGGAGCAGGAGACGATCGTTGGTGAGTTGCCCTCCGAGGAAGGTCAACTCCTTCTTCGGCAGGGGGATATGCTGATCCTGACGCGAGATCAAAGGGTGGGGCGCCCTGCGACCTATGACAGTAAAGACACCCTTCTTACCCCGGCAATGATCGGGATGACCCTGCCTGAGGTTTTTGATGATGTCTGCCAAGGGGAAACCATTTGGTTTGATGATGGCAAGATAGGCGGTGTTATCGAGGCTATAGAAGAAAGTCAGGTCATGGTCAAGATCACTCATGCACGTTTTGCCGGGGAAAAGCTGCGCAGTGATAAGGGAATAAATTTTCCCGATAGCATGTTGAGTTTGCCGGCCCTGACCGAAAAGGATATCCACGACCTCGCCTTTGTTGCCCAGCATGCCGATGTGGTTGAACTGTCCTTTGCCAACAGTGACAAGGACGTTGAACTGCTTCATCAAAGCCTTGAACGATTGGGAAAACGCCAACCGGCCATTGTCTTGAAGGTTGAAACCAGGCGTGGCTTTGCCAATTTACCCGCTATGCTGCTCGCCGCCATGGAGATGCCTCGTTGCGGAGTGATGATCGCCAGGGGGGATCTCGCGGTCGAGTGTGGATTCGAACGTATGGCCGAAGTGCAGGAGGAGATTCTCTGGATCTGTGAGGCGGCCCATGTGCCGGTCATTTGGGCGACACAGGTTCTCGAGTCGCTCGCCAAAGACGGCATGCCTTCTCGCGCCGAAATCTCCGACGCATCCATGGGGCATCGTGCCGAATGTGTCATGCTGAACAAAGGGCCTCATGTGGTGACAGCGGTGCGAATGCTTGACGGGATACTCCGGCGGATGCAGGCGCATCAGTTCAAGAAACGGGCTATGCTGAGGGAGCTCAACCTCGCGCATTGTCTGCAAGACTCTCCCCCGGCTGAGCACGAAGGGTAAGGTTATGCAGTGGTCATCATCGCACAAGATCGGATTGATCAACGAGAGCGAGAAGAAAATATACCCGGTCAAAAAATCCTTTATTCTTGATAACAGGTTCCGCAGGTGGGTGCACAATCCCCGGAAAATACTTGGGCGCTACATAAAGGAGGGGATGACCGTCTTGGACATCGGATGTGGGCCAGGTTTTTTCTCTCTTGATATCGCGGGAATGGTTGGGGAATCAGGGCAAGTCATTGCCTGTGATAATCAGCAGGGAATGCTTCATAAAATACAAGCGAAAATACATGGGACTGAACTTGAGCGACGTATCACATTGCATCAATGTCAAGGAAGCAGCTTGGATGTCGTAGGTCAGGTTGATTTTGTGCTTGCATTTTACATGGTTCATGAAGTTTCCAATAAATTTGGTTTCTTTCAAGACATTAGGTCAATATTGAACAAATATGGGCATTTATTTGTTGTTGAACCCGCATTTCATGTTTCCACGGATGCCTTTGAAGAAAGTATAAGGATGGCCATAAAGATTGGACTTATGTTTGCGGGTTGTAGGCACATTTTAGTGCAGTGCCGGAGAAAATATCACGCAATTTCAATGTGATAAAATTTTACGCGTGGTGAAAATCTCAAAATCTGTGGGCACACGCGAAGCGATATTTCAGTTGAAATACGCGAATTAACACGCTAACGTGGTGGGCAGTCATGTATCTGCGAACCACGAAACGAAAAAACAAGAACGGCACCGTTACCGAGTATCTCCAGCTCGACCGTGAGGCTTTGGTGCGGCTCGCCTGATCTATAGCCAGAGTCTGCGGGGTAACCATTGTTGACCCCGCTGGTAGCGAGGAGGCTCAAGGTGGTGGACTGCCCGACGATCTTGAGATCCTGCGCACAGTGGAACTCGGCACAGTGCTGGTCATCGAAACCCTTTGGGAGCGGTTGGGTATCGGCAAAGCGCTGCGGTCTCTGCTGGACAAAGGCAAGTATGCCGTTGCCTATGACCAGGCCCTGCTGGCCATGACCGCCAATCGTCTCTGCGCACCGGAATCCAAACTCGGTGTTTGGGATCGGTGGCTGGAGCAGGTCCATCTGCCCAAATGCCAAGGCCTGAAACTGCGGCAGATGTACGAGGCGATGGATTTCCTCCACAAGCATATCGACGCGGTAGAGGAAGCAGTCTTTTTTCAGACCGCCAACTTGTTCAACCTCTCGGTTGATCTGATCTTTTACGATACGACGACGGCTTCATTCTCCATTGATTACGAGGACGAGGCCGATGAAAACGACGGTCTGCGTCAGTACGGCCACTCCAAGGAGGGCACGTGGACGCCGCAAATCGTGGTCGCCCTGGCGGTTACCCGGGAAGGGCTGCCGGTGAAAAGCTGGATTTTTCCCGGTAACACGGCGGATGTATCCACGATCAAACGCATCAGAAAGGACCTACGAGGCTGGAACCTCGGTCGAGCGCTGTTCGTGGCCGACTCGGGTATGAATTCCTCCGCTAACCGGGAAGAGCTTGCACGGGCCTGTGGCAAATACCTGCTGGCCCCCCGCATGGCGACGGTTGCCGAAATCAAGAAAGAGGTCCTGTCCCAACCCGGTCGTTTCACCACCTTCACCGACAACCTGCAAGCCAAGGAGGTTGTTATCGGCGATGGCGAGCGACGGCGGCGATACATCCTCTGCTTCAACCCAAAGGAAGCAGAGCGGCAACGAATACATCGAGAAGAGATCGTCGCCATGCTCGAAGAGGAGCTTGCCGGCCATAAAGACCGTGATGCTTCCGCCCAATGGGCCGTCGAACTGCTGGCCTCAAAACGATACAAGCGATACCTGAAAACAACCGAGGCCGGAAAAATTCGCCTGGACCGAGCAGCCATCACCGAGGCCAAACGCTACGACGGCAAGTGGGTGCTGGAAACCAACGATGACACCATCAGCCTTGAAGATGCGACCCTTGGCTACAAAGGGCTTTTGGTTATCGAACGGTGTTTCCGCTCCCTCAAGCGTACCCAGATCAAGATGATGCCTATGTATCATTGGGCTGCGCGGCGCATCGAAGCGCATGTGAAAATCTGTGTGCTGGCGTTGCTCATCGAGCGCGTTGCGGAACGTGAGTGTGGTCAACCGTGGGCTCAGATTCGACGCAATTTAGCCAAGCTTCAAGCCACTGAGTTCCACAATGACCAACACAGTTTTTTTCAGATTAATTCAGCACCGGAAGCCTGCCGCGACTTGATGAAAAAACTCGCAACTCCTCTTCCGACCAAGGTTTTTGGCATAAAGCCCCTTGAAAAATAAGTGCAATACCTGTGGGCACACGCCAAAATCGGCACCACCTGCCAACGCCCACCAGGCAAGGCTTTGCGGCTAGGCGTGTTCCACAACCCGTAAACCCAGGTTGGATTTACCCCTACTGAAATGCCGAAAATTTTTTTGAGCAAGGCTGTACTGCTGCGACGTGACTAATGGTCATGGAGCAATGAACCTTGCTGAAACCTCTGGCTTTTCCGGGAAACGCTACTGATTGAAGATTGCCTCGGTTGCTCGTTACGAAGCCCTCATGACGCAACAGTATATTTTTTCCGGACCAGTCGTTGGTAAAACCTTGTACAAAAATTTCGCCGTGTTTTTATGCAACCTTTCCGCTGGCTAATCACTGTTTCCCGAAAGGCTCTCCTTTTCCTTTCGGGAATTCTCAGCGTTCTCCTCCTGGCAATGCTGCCATCCGCACCGGCTGATGAGCCGCAGAACGAGATCATTCGCTTGGCAAACGGTGAGTGGCCCCCCTACACCGGCCAGAGACTGCCTGGCTATGGGTGCGATTCCCAAGTGGTCACTGAAGCCTTTGCTCTGGTTGGCATTCGTGTGGAATACGTTTTTTTGCCTTGGGCCCGAGGGAAGCTTCTTTCCCAGAATGGTTTTCTCGACGGTGCGGTGGAATGGGAGGATACGCAAGAGCATCGAAAGGGCCATTATGTTTCCTGTGAGCCCCTTTCCACGCAGGAATATGTGTTTTTCTATCGCAAAGGCACGTCCGTGGATTGGCAGCGGCTTGAGGATTTGCATCCGTTACGCATTGGATTGACGATAGGCTATGTCTACAGTGAAGCGTTTGAGCAGATGCGGAAAAAATTTCCGGCGACCTTTAGCGAGTCTGCGAGCGATACGCTCAACTTTAAAAGATTGCTCGCCGGCCAAATCGATCTTTTCCCCATGGAAAAAACGGTGGGACAATATTTGCTCAAAACAAAGTTCACCGCCAATGAGCGGGCTTCCATAGCCATTCATCCCAAGGCGATCCGTAGTTTTGCCCCCCACCTTCTGCTTTCGCGTGCTGTTTCCGGCAACGCGCGGCGAATGCGGCTTTATGAGCAGGGGCTGTACAAGCTCAAGTTTAGCAGCCGCTACCAGGAAGTCATGAACACCTGTAATCCCGATGTTCTCTAAGCCGGTTATTGTCTTGGTCTGTTTACGCTTATCCAGAAGAATAATGGAGAGTCTAGTCAGGAGAGAAATGGCCCCGGTGTTTTGGACAAAATCAAGCCACTGTTTAGGTGGGAGCTGGCAGTCTCAATTTGCTCAACTTGAGCAAGGTTTGCTGTTGTTCAAGAGAGGATGTGGCCTTTCACCTCCTTTGAATTGCTCAGAGATGAATTATCCTTTACGAAAAGGAATTCCAAAGACTATTAAGCTTATATAGCGGGCTTAAATCTATTGCCTTTTGACGCTTGATAAGGTTTGACTTCTTTTTTTATCTGTAGCCCAACTTTTTCTGCTGCTACTTTCACGTTGTACCGAAGCTGGAGATTGAGCCAAAATTCGGGTTCAATTCCAAAATATTGCCCCAACCTCAATGCCGTGTCAGCTGATATCTCTCTTTTTCCACGGATAATCTGGTTTATGCGATTCGGTGGAACATTGAGATCTCTTGCCAATTGAGCCTGTGATATCTCCATAGGCTCCAGGAACTCTTCGTAGAGGATCTCGCCTGGGGATATGGGAATTAATTTCTCGTCCATTTTTACCTCAATGATAATCGACTATCTCGACATTCTGCGCAGCTCCATTAATCCATTCGAAGCAGATTCGCCATTGATCGTTAATGCGTATAGAATATTGCCCCTTTCGATCTCCTTTTAGCGATTCTAATCGATTTCCCGGAGGAATAAGCAAACTGTCAAGAGATGGATCGGCATTCAAAACTTCCAACTTGATACGAGCTTTTCTTTCGATTTGGTGAAATTTTTTTACACCGTAATCGTTAAACAATTTTTCTGTATCTTTGCATTTGAAGGATGCTATCATTTTTTTATGATATGACGTGTAACGTCATGCGTCAATGTGTTTAATCTGTGATTCCTCCTCAATAGTGTCTATCAGCTTTGAAAAATTTTGATTTTATGGGGTAGGGGGTGTCACCGCCGCCCAACTTTTGACCCACCCTGCGCCGATTAGTTGACCCACCATCGGTGGTTGCAGCGCTGCAACCTTTTCCTTCTCAAACACCCTCATCCCTTATCTGAAGGGCATTTGAGAAGGAAAAGGTTTTCATTAAATAGCCTCCCAGGCTCAGAGGGGGAGGATCCGAAAAAAACACCCAGGGTGGGTCAGTTTTTAATCGGTGGTGACATTAGGGGGCGGGGAGTGAACTTTGAAACGTCATCTCAGTACCCTTTATATTTACTTGCTGGATAGAGATCATTTTCTTTTATAGTCACTCATAAAAAAAACAGCCACTCGGCAATTAAGCTAAGTGGCTGTATTATTGTTGGTACCCGGAACGAGAATCGAACTCGTACAGCCGAAGGCCGAGGGATTTTAAGTCCCTTGCGTCTACCAGTTCCGCCATCCGGGCAAGGATGGCGTTTTATACACTTCCCGCTCTTCTTTGTCAAACGGAGATATGGGGAGAAGCTTTTGAAGTTCCAGCAGGTTAACGGTGGCATTATTCGAGCCTGATATGCTATGGTAGCGCGACTTAAATGCAATTCAAGGAATTGCTTCGTTCCATTTGCCAACTGAGACCATGCGCAAAATCATCATCATTGCCCTTATTTTCCTGGCGCTTCTTCTCGGCGGTACTCTTGGCTACATGTATCTGGAGAACACCGGTTTCTGGATGGGCATGTATTTAACCATCATCACCGTTTTTACGGTGGGATATGGTGATATCGTACCTATTCATCCCGCCGGACGGGTATTCACCGTCTTTCTGGTTATCACCAGCGTCAGTTTTGTGATGTATACCTTCAGTAAGATCACGGAAACCATGATCGAAGGTGAGTTGCGGGGATTGTACAAGAGGAGAAAAATGAACAAGGAGATCGCCCGCTTGCGGGATCATTACATTGTTTGCGGATTTGGCCGCATCGGCAAGGAGATCTGCAAGATTCTCCTGGAACATCATCGCCCCTTTTTGGTGATCGAAAAAGATGATCAGGAGCTGAAAGCCATTGAAGAGCTCCAGTATACCTGGCTGAAGGGCGACGCCTCGGATGATGATGTGCTGCAGGCTGCCGGAATCGAACGGGCCAAGGGGCTGGTATCGGTGGTTGCCTCGGATGCGGACAACCTCTACATTACCCTGACCGCCCGTGGTTTGAACAAGGATCTCTATATCATGGCCCGTTCCAGCGGCGGGGCAGGGGTGCAGACAAAGTTGAAGCGGGCAGGCGCGACCAAGGTGATCTCGCCCTATTCAATCGGTGCCAGGCGTATGGCCCATCTCATCGTTCGTCCCACGGTGACCGACTTTATCGACCTGACCATGCGCGCCGGCGAGCTCGACCTGATTATGGAGGAACTGCGGGTCACTGAAACCTCCCGCCTGGCCGGGAAAAACCTGATCGAATCGGAGATTCGCAAAAGATACGATGTCATCGTAGTCGCGATCAAGCGCCAGGACGGCACCATGCTCTTTAATCCAAAACCCGACTCGGTGATCATGGGCGACGATATCCTCATCGTCCTCGGTGCCAGCGAGCACATTATCGGCCTGGGCAAAGAGATGTAAACGTTATTTTTGTGATGCGGTAGTTGTGGGAGAAGGGGCAGGTCACTGGTGCTCTGCAGAGAGCAGGTGGCAGAGAAACGGAGAAATCTCTTTTCACGCAAAGAGATTTCCCGCCTTTTCCCTGTGCAATAGAGTAATGATCAAGCTACGGAGCAAATCTAATGCTTGCCTCGCTTAAATCGCCCGCACGATATTCAACATTTCACGGACAGCCTTGTCCAGACCAACCATGACCGCGCGACTGATAACCGCATGACCGATACTCAGCTCTTCGATAAAGGGCAGGGCGGCAATGGGGGCGGTATTGCGGTAATCAAGACCATGACCGGCATTGACCCGTAAACCGGATTCATAGGCAAGTTCTGAGGTCTGCTCGATGAGGTGATACTCCTGTTCCTGCTCCTCTTCCCCCTTGGCGTCACAGTAGCGGCCGGTATGCAGCTCGACAAAGGTGGCGCCCACATCGAGTGCCGCCTGGATCTGATCCGGATTGGGGTCGACAAAGAGCGATACCGGAATTCCGGCCTTGCGCATCCTGGCAATGGTCTTGGTCAGTTTCTTGGCGTTGTCAACGACGTCCAGTCCCCCCTCGGTGGTCAATTCCTTTCGTTTTTCCGGCACGAGAGTAATCATATCCGGCACTATATCCAACGCAATATCGATAATCTCCGGGGTGTTGGCCATCTCGAGGTTGAGCTTGGTCTTGATTGTCTGCCGCAGCAGGCGGACATCGCGGTCCTGAATGTGACGACGGTCTTCACGCAGATGCACGACGATCCCCTCGGCCCCGGCAAGCTCGCATATACCGGCGGCAAGGACAGGATCCGGTTCAGCGCCACCTCGTGCCTGGCGGACGGTGGCGACATGGTCAACATTGATGGCTAACAAGGGCATCTTGGTTCTCCTTTGGTTGTGCAAGAGCGTAAACAGTTCTTTTTCAAAATCCCACATGCGGACGGCTTCTTCCTCGGATCGTTCGTGATCGTAGCCGATGAGGTGGAGCAGTCCGTGGATGATCAGTTCGATGATGCGGTGGTGCAGGCTGTGTTTCTCGGCAACTGCCTCCCGTCGGGCCGTATCGACCGATATGAGAATATCACCGAGCTCGTTGTCCGGCACAGCAAAGCCCGACTCGCCTTCGCTGGCAGGAAAGGAGAGTACGTTGGTCGGGCCTTGTTTGTGACGGTATTGCTCGTTGTAGGAGGCCATCTCGGTGTCGTCCATGAGCACGACACTGACCTCGGTGTTCTCCAGGCCGAGCAGGTGCTGCAACTGTTCGGTCCGTTGCTGCAGATAGAAGGCGTTGATCGATTGCCCCTTGAGCGATGGGCTGAGGCTGAAATGGACGGGCATGCTCAGGCCTCCTTTTCCTTGGTTGTCTGGCGGGTCACCTCCTGCTGTTCGTAGGCATGGATGATCTCCTGGACCAGCGGGTGGCGGACCACATCGGATTTGGCGAAGTGACGGAAGGCGATCCCCTTGATACCGGTGAGGATTTTCTCTGCCTGGATCAGGCCCGACTTCTGGCTGCCGGGGAGGTCGATCTGGGTGATGTCGCCGGTGATCACCGCCTGTGAGTCAAAACCGATGCGGGTTAAAAACATCTTCATCTGCTCGCGGGTCGTGTTCTGGGCCTCGTCGAGGATGATGAAGGCATTGTTCAGGGTGCGGCCGCGCATGAAGGCGAGCGGGGCCACCTCGATCACTCCGCGCTCGGTCAGTTCCTGGGTGCGTTCCTGGCCGAGCATGTCATTGATCGCATCGGTCAGGGGGCGCAGGTAGGGATCGACCTTCTGCGCCATGTCCCCGGGAAGAAAACCGAGTTTTTCTCCGGCCTCCACCGCGGGGCGGGTGAGGATGATTTTAGAGACCTGCTCCTTGGCCAGTGCCGAAACCGCCATGGCCACGGCCAGGTAGGTCTTGCCAGTTCCCGCTGGGCCGATACCGAAGACGATATCGTGCTCACGGATCGCCTCGATGTAGAGTTTCTGGTTGACCGATTTTGGCGAAATCACCCGTTTGCGCGAGGTGATGCAGACCTTATCAAGAAAGATCTCCTCCAGCCGTGCCTGGGGGGAAGATTCCAATATCTTGACCCCAAAGGCGATGTCCTGGCTGAACACCGGGTAGCCTTTGAGCAAAAGCCCGTACATCTGTTCAAGGGTAGAGGCTGCCAGTTCGACCGCATGTCCTCGCCCCTGGATCTGCACCTCATTGCCGCGGGCGTTGATGGCCACGCCAGTGGCCTGTTCTATGGTGTGCAGGTTACGATTGAGATCGCCAAAGAGTTGCTGGGCGACCCGGTTATCGGCAAAGGTGAGTTCCCTGGTGGTTTCCAGATTGAGTGCAGCCGGCTTCACCTTATTTGGCTCCAGCGGCGGCTACGGCCTCATCCACCATTTTCTGCATGCCCGCAAGAGAGCGGTCACGGACCGGCCTGGTATTGATGAACAGAGACGGCGTTGCGGTTATATCGGCGGTTTGTGCATCGGTGGCATCCTTGTTCAGTTGGGCCTGGACCTCGGGGCTGACCAGGTCGGCATGGAATTTTTCCATATTCAGACCGATGTGCTTGGCGGTTTCTTCGACCACGGTGTCGGTCCAATCCTTGACCTGAAACAGAGCATCATGCATTTCCCAGAATTTTCCCTGGCGCTGGGCGGCAATGGAGGCAAGCGCGGCTGATTCCGCATAGGGGTGCATGGGGAGCGGCATGTGCTTGAAGACGATGCGCAGCTTGTCCTGGTTCTGTGCCAAAAGCTGGGTCAGCGCCGGTTCAAGGCGGCCGCACCAAGGACATTCAAAATCTGAGAATAAAATAAGGGTTACCGGGGCATCGATCTTGCCGCGGACCGGAGCCCCGCTGACATCGATATCCTGGTTAAAACTGATGTCCACTGCACTGTAGGTCTTGGCTTGGGCATCGGCTAAAAAGAGTATGTCGCCGCGGGCGGAGATATCAATGGCACGCACCCCGGGAGCGACCGGCATCACCCCCAGCGGTCTGCCGTTCGGTGCAAAGATGTATACTTTGGCGTCGTCGCCCAGGATGAAAACTCGTTTGTTATCAAGCGACTGAGTCAGGTCAACCGGTTTGGCCGGGATCGGCCAGGTCACATCCACCGACCAGTTGAGATTGCCGGCGGAGTTGCTAGTTGGGGCTGCCAGGGCAGAAGTCGCGAGAGGGAGCAGCATGGCTGCGGAGAGAACAATTTTTTTCAGCATGGAGAATTCGTATCCTTGTGCGGAACGGGTTATGTGAGGGGGGAGCGTGTCCCCTTGACAGGTAAAAAATGTAGTTAAGCGTATCTCTCTGAAATTACAGGGAGATGGACAAGTATTCTCATGAATGTCCCACACTATAATGGTAGCGACGGTAATACGCAAGCGCCAAGCCGCATCAGCACTTTTGCACAGGTGTTCTGGAGGTCCAAGGTTATGGATCTCCTCCCCCCTGTTCCTTTGGAGGTGAGGGCAAGGAGCGGTTATGGAGAAAATTTGGCAGGAGCAGGGGGAGAAATCGGCCATGATTTACTGATCTCCTTGAAAACATGATGTTTTGAAAAAACACTACATGTTGCATTCTTTATTGTTGATGCTCTCTATATGTTGTGATAATCTGCCGCTGCCAAAATTTGCAGGCCAGGGCATTTTTTCCTGGCCGCCATCTCGTTTACAAGGCCGTTGCCGCGGGGTTTTGCGGTGAGCCTGTCATTCATAATCGGGCGCTCGTTCCCGTTAGATTACCCAGAGAAGTAGACCAAATGAATACTAGCAAAGAGGAAAACATGACCAGAAGCATCACCCGTCAGCAACTCACCGAAACCGCAGAGACCGTTCTCGAGAGGAGGTACTACCTGAAGGATGCAGAGGGCAAACCGCTGGAAAATTGGGAAACCCTTTGCCGCCGGGTCAGCAACGCCGTGGCCCTGGTCGATCAGGATCAGCCGGACTATGAGGGGTTGGCCGATCGTTTCTTCAACATGATCTACTACCTCGATTTTCTGCCCAATTCGCCCTGCCTGATGAACGCCGGCACTGATTTGGGGCAGCTTTCCGCATGCTTTGTCCTGCCGGTGGAAGACTCGATGGACGGGATCTTCACATCGATCCGCAACGGTGCGCTGGTACACAAGACGGGTGGCGGTACCGGATATTCCTTCTCTCGCCTGCGCCCGAAAAATTCGGCAGTGCGCTCCACCCAGGGGGTGGCCTCGGGCCCGTTGAGCTTTGCCGCGGTCTTTGATGCCGCCACCGAGACCATCAAACAGGGCGGCAAGCGCCGGGGCGCCAACATGGGCGTGCTGCGGGTGGATCATCCCGATATCATGCAGTTCATTGTCGCCAAGCAAGATCAGACCCGGTACACCAACTTCAATTTCAGCGTTGCCATCACCGATCTGTTCATGGAGGCAGTGAAAAACGACGAGGAGTACGACCTGATCGATCCGTCCAACGGCCGGGTGATCGAATCACTGCAGGCGCGTGAAGTCTTTGATAAGATAATCGATCTTGCCTGGCACAACGGGGAGCCCGGCGTCCTGTTCATCGATGCCGCCAACCGCGACAACTCCACCCCTCAGTTGGGTAAGTTCGAGGCCACCAACCCTTGCGGCGAGCAGTGGCTGCTGCCCTACGAGTCCTGCAATCTGGGCTCGATCAATTTGGGCCAGTACGTCACGGATGGCAAGGTCGACTACGAACGTCTGGGCGAAACCGCCCGTCTTGCGGTGCGTTTTCTCGATAACGTCATCGACTGCAATCGGTTTCCCATTCCAGAAATTGCCGAGATGACGCAGAAGACGCGGAAGGTGGGATTGGGCATCATGGGCATGCACGACATGCTCATTCAACTGGAGTTGCCCTACGGCAGCGATGAGGGGCGTGCGGCCTCGGCCGAGGTCATGGCCTTCATCCGCAAGGAAGCCGAAGCTGCCTCCATTTCCCTGGCTGCCATGAAAGGGCCCTTTCCAGCCTACGACAAGACCTTCAACAAGTACCCGCCCCGTCGCAACGCCGCGCTGACCTCGATCCAGCCCACCGGTACGGTCTCGATGATCGCGGACTGCGCCTCCGGCTGCGAGCCCTATTTTTCCATCGTCATGATCAAGAACGTCATGGACGGCGATCGCCTGCTGATGGTCAACAAACTCTTTGAAAAGGTGGCCCGTAACGAGGGGTTTTACTCCTCCGAGCTGATGGAGAAGGTCGCCTCCTCCGGCACGGTCATCGGTCATAAGGAAATTCCCGAGCGTTGGCAGGAAATTTTTCGCACCGCCCAGGATATCAGCCCGGAGCAGCACATTCGCATGCAGGGCATTCTCCAGAAAAGCGGGGTCGATTCCTCAATCAGCAAAACCATCAACCTGCCGTCTTCGGCCACCCAGGACGATGTGCGCACCTCCTACATGCTCGGTTTCGAGCTCGGCTGTAAGGGCTTGACCGTCTACCGTGACGGCTCCCGCGACCACCAGGTGCTCAACACCGTATCCTCCAGCCCGGACAAGACCGCGGTTGCCTCTTCACAGGGCCTGGTGCAGAAGGCCACCCTGCCCGATGTGCTGAGCGCCAAGCGGTATCGTCTCAAGGATATCAACCAGGAGACCATTTATCTCATCGTCTGCTTCGACGAGGATGAAAAACCGATGGAGGTCTTTGCCAAGTTCCCCTTTGATAATCGTGTGGATTTGAAGGATAAATCCACCATGTGGACCACCACCTGCCGTTTGGTGTCTTTGGCGCTGCGTTACCAGATTCCCATGGACGAGATCATCAAGCAGCTTGATCGCTCTTCCGGCCATATGCTTGATCTGCCGGCTCAGCTCGGCAAGCTGTTGAAATCGTTCATGGCCGCGACCCAGCATGGCTTTGCTTCGGTCTGCCCGGAGTGTCAGGGGAAATTGGTGTTTGAGGAGGGGTGCGAGGTTTGCCGGGATTGCGGATATTCGAAGTGTTCGTGATGAAGCCCGCTCCAGCATTGGAACGTCAACGACTTGGTGCCGGCCGCGAATCAGCGCGCAAGGAATATTTACTTCCGAGTCCTTGGCCCGAGCTGTAAATAAGGCCAAGGACTTCGCCATCAAGGAGGGCAGGGGGTACGTTCAACTCGGGCCGGTAACGCCGCGCGCAACGAAACGTCACCTCGCTTTTCTCCGGTTCTTTTCCCCTTTCCCCACCCTGCGGGAGGGGGATTCTTTTTCCTGTTCAAGAAGAGAAAGGGGCGCAAAGCGATTATCGTGGAAGCTTTCTGCACACACGGCACATGAAGTGTGGAGGGAACCGAAATTTCTGCTTGTCAGGCTACCTCTTGTAGCCTGACAAGTGATGGATTGGGTTCTTCGGGGTTACATCGTGAGGGCTGGTTTGCGTAATCGGCCAGCCAGGCCGGCAAGCCCCAGGCCCAAAAGGAGGAGACTTGCAGGTTCTGGAACGGCAGAGGGAGTGATGGTAAAGCTGTCCATCGCAATCTCGGGAATGTTGAATTTGAATTCACTACTGAATATATCCGGATTTAACCAACTTGAATCCAGGTTGAGCATTTGAAGTATTTCCTTGCAGGTCAAATCCTCTGCGAACAGAGCTGCGGGGTCAATATCGGGGAGAAGTGCGAGAATCCCGGTGAAGTCCAATCCAAAATCAAGGAGGGTGATATCAAGCCCGAAATCAATCAGCAGTTCGGTCAGATTGCTGAGGGTGCTGTCGGGCAAAAAGAAGATTGGAGTGATCTCCAATCCCTCCTCGGGCATGGTGAGCTCGATATCCTGCCCCACGGCAACGGGGTCGGTAAACATTCCGTTGCCCATGTCAAAATAGACCATCAGGTCTTCCGGTGAGAATGTAAAGGTCTGGGCCACATCGACATCGATGAATGGCTCAAGGTCGAGCAGGTTGTAACTGATATTTATCGGTATAAAAGAGGCCAGCGTCTCTCCAAGAATAGGCTCAAGGTTGGTGGAGCCTTCCAGGTCAGGCAGGTCAATGGCTACGGACGCGCCGGCGCTTGTTCCGGCGGTGCCGGCTGCTATGGCGGCCTCAATTGCTGCTTCAATAATGTCGGTCGCTATCTTGTCAGCATCGATGCTGACACGGAAGAGATCATCGGAGCCGGTGGAGGTGAACCCCGTGGCCTCATTGCCGGTTGTGTCGATATCCGGTACATTCAGGGCAACTTCGCCATAGCCAAAGAGTGAAACCCCATTGCCAAGGTCGGCAACGGTTTGCCCGAGAAGGGATATCTCGTCATTGTGAAACTCTATGCCCGGAATCCTGCCCTCCTCATCATAAACAAGGTCTGAGTCAAAAGGACCGACAGAGACCCCCAAAGCATTCGCAGCAATGCCGGTATCGGGATCGATATCTACAGAAACAAGCTCTATTTGTGTTGGGACTGTGTTCCATCCTGTATCAGTATCAATTGGGATGCCGAGGAAATAGGTGTATATTGGATATTTTGAATATTCGTTAAGGCCAACAGAGGAATGGGTTTCGAACAGGAGATCTACGCCTGCTTTGATTTCGGGGAAGTTGGTGGTGAAGGTTCCGGTTGACAAGGAATTATACGAGGTGGAGAGGGTGAATGTGTCTCCCGGTTTGACGGTTGCCGCATCCGGGTACAGGATATTGACCGCTACATCATAGGACAGGTCAACAGATCCGGAATCAATGTTAATGTAGGGGGAAAAACCAACAAGGCCATCTGTGTGCCCATAGACTGAATATTGGTTTGTGGAGAGCCATGAGGCCCCGCCATCAATGTATGCTTTAGGCGTCTCGTAGGTATAGTTCCAACTGTACAGGGTGATGTCCTGTCGCCAGTTGAACATTGCCGCTTCCCCCTGGGTCCACATGGATTGATCGTCAGACTGAAAATTGAGCGTGGCATCATATTGCGCCGCATGGCCGATGCCTGAGGATAAAGTAAACAATAACAGCGGGATCAGTGAATACTTTCTCATTTTTTTCCTCCTTTATATGAGTGTACATCAGTTCAATCCCGGTCCGATCATCGGGCATCGGGACACCCTTCGCAAGTGACTCTCCGCGGTTGAGGAGTGTTCTTTCCAAAAACAGTACAAAGGTGATCCGAATAGAGCTTTGTTCCCTCCTAAGCTCCAATAACGGAAATTTTTTTCCTCTCACCAACATGATGCCTTCCAAAAGGCCAAAAAACTGGAATACAGGTGTCGAAAATTCGGCATACTACCAAACTCGAAACGTCGGTCACGAAGCTTGTGCGAGAACGACAATGTTTGAATTTGCTCAATTCGGTTGTGTGTTGTTCACCGTTATTGCAATGAAATTGAGATGTAAAATTATGGATAGAAACTATTCGTCTTCTTTTATGAATAGATATTTATACTTTTTAAGTAATTTGATTACTATTTTGTACTTACTGAATAATTTGGAAATGAGATCTATGGGAATCTCCTTTAAAAAATATGTAATTTTTGTGTATAAATAATATTCTCTGTTTGTCAAACATTAGTCAAAGACCACCGGCAAAGCCGGTGGCTTGAAAGACTGGGAGCCGCTCAAAGCGGCATATGCAACTGATCCACTGACCACCCTTGGTGGTCAAGTTGTTGGCAAGATCCAGCAATAAAATATCACGAGTTCGCATCTATTATCTTTCGATTCTGACTCTTGTTGTTTTGTGTGAGTATAAGCAAAAACTGATGCTCCGGTATTCGTTGATCGATTCCTCATTGAAATCTGGGAATTAAGCATCAGAAAAAATTGTGTTGATTCTTGCCTATGCTCTTTGCATTGTTGATCTCAACAAAGACGATCAAGAACGCAATCAATTGTTTCTTTTCTGCAATCCAGTAACCGTCAAACTGTTGGAGTCCCCCGGCAAAGCCGGGGGTTTACCCAAGGGAAATTATTGTATAGAATTTTGATTCTGCATGTTCCCTCCTCTGGAGAAGTTGAAAATAAAGGAGAGTTGTAATTTTTTGATTGATATCTTTTTTGGAGCGGGTGTGGCCAAATTTTTCTATTCCGATTTCTCTTTTGGAGGGGAATGGATGACAACAAGTGTGAGGGCTCAACTGGGGGGACAACATATTATGAAGTGGTCGGAGAGAGGGAGGACGTTTGCAATGGGGGGTGATGCTTGAACAGATAAATGATACGAGCGGGCGATCGAATCGCTGAAAAAGTTCGAGCGACGAAGGTCGAAACCGGCCGGGTAGGTTTCGTGTTCTATGCAAGTTTCTACGCTCTTGGTGGGAACGTAACCCTGACGTTCCTGTGTTGTTTTTAAAGCCGAAACGTGTAGGAGAGAGGGATCACCAGGATCATGTCAGCCCGAATTTCCTTCATCGAGGGGTTGCTTCCGAATGGTTTACAGAACAACCATCTCCGGAAATACCGCGAGAGAGGGTGTTTTTGAGAAAATTGACGAGAACAACCAAAAAAAACTTCATGCAATAAAAAAACCAGGTGAAAAAATTAAATTTGTTTTTATTGAAGTTTCAACGAGTTTGCTCCCCTTCCAGACAACTGAATCTTATTCATCTTGCAATAGCTCGAATTTATGTTACTTTTCGCCACCAATACGAGATAAACCCTGACGACTTCAACTTGGAAGAGGATTTGTATGCAAACCTCCAAGCTCGTTTTCATGGTGATGATCGGCTTGGCGATGCTCGAGTTTTCCTGTGGTCAACTCCTCATCGCCGCTTCAACAGTTGAAGGGGCGCCTCCTTCCATCGCCGTTAAAAACGCCAATTTGCCACCTACTGCCATTGCCCACACATCGAAGAGCTCGATGCGGGGCAAGGCCTCCTATTACGCCGATAGATTCAACGGCCGCAAAACCGCCAGCGGTCAGATTTTTCGCCAGGGGCACCTGACAGCTGCCCATCGTTATCTCCCTCTGGGAACCAAAGTTCGGGTGACCAACCTGCGCAACAGGCAAACCGTCGATGTCGATATTATCGACCGTGGTCCCTGGTGTAAGGGGCGAATCATCGACCTTTCCAAGGCGGCGGCAAAAAAATTGGGCATGATTCGTTCCGGCGTAGCCGTTGTTCAGTTGGAGGTGATCAAGCCTCATGATTCGAATAAATCCTGAATAATCGGTCTGTTCATTCCATTGATCGCCAATCGGGACCTGGAGAGACGGGAGCAGTTTGAGAAGCGGTCAAATGATGGGCAAACCTTTGTTATTTCCGTAGGTTATCCATCGCCTTCGGCGCGGGAAACGGGTTTGCCTTGCATTTTCACGGAATTATGGTATTTTGCCTCATCTTGAAAGCGCAGAGCCCTCGTGACTTCAACTTGAGAGAACAAAAGACCATGCGAAAAACCAAGCTCAACCTGCGGGTTGTGATCGGCTTGGCGATGTTTGGATTACTCTTTGGACCTGTATATTCCGCCGTGGCAGCAACCGCGGCATCTCCTGCATCGCCCTCCGCTCCGACTAAAAAGATCGCAGCTCATGCCTCTAAGGCAATTCATCACAAAAAAGCCAGGCTTGCCAAACGCGGCCCTGCAATGAGTGGAATGGCCTCTGTGTATTCCGACAAACTCAGTGGACGCAAAACCTCCAGCGGTCAACGATTCAATCAGGGAAAACTAACCGCCGCCCATCGTTCCCTTCCCATCGGCACCAGAGTTCTGGTGACCAACCTCAACAACAACAAGAGCGTTGAAGTGTATATCAACGATCGGGGACCGTTTCACCGTGATCGGGTTATTGACCTCACCTCTGCGGCCGCAAGCAAACTCGGCATGCATCGACGGGGCTCGGCTCAGGTGAAACTGGAGATCCTGCAAAACCAGGGAATCGGCAACATCTAATTCGAGATTGTCATTCTCGGAAAAAAACCTCGAATAACGCTTCGAGCCTCATAATATGCTGATTTCACGATGCATGGCATTCAGGCTTTTGACTTTTCACGAAGCCATCAAGATTGGGAGGCATGGGCCTCCCTTTTTTCATCCCCCTTGCTTCTTGCTGGTGTTCGCCACGTTGCATCCCATCAGCCGATCCAGCTGCCTCTCCACTTTTTTCCTGAAGCTAAATTCATAGAACAACAGGTAGCTCATGGCAATGCCATAACTCGCTATTGTTCCCCACCCCACACCCAGGATCGGATAACTCCAGGCAACAGCCAGGCTGAAAACCACAATGGCAAGCATGCCCATGGGGAGTTGTTGGAAGAGTGGGCGGAGAATAACCGATCCGTAGTGACTGTGAAGAATGAGGACCACCGGGAGGATGGTGGCGGGAAAGGCACTGAATACACCTGACCAGTGGCTTCCCACATAGCCGGCACTGGAGGTAATGGCAAGGATGATCAATGCGGTGAGCAGGGCCCTGCCGAGGAGGATCAACCCGGTAACCGGTTGGGGGCAAATGGTGTTTTCTTGCTGCGGGCCGTGCCTAAATAGAAGCGAGAAAATTCCCAGAGCAAACAGGCTGAGCAGCAGACGGAGCCCGAGGGAGCTTGGCGCCAACTCCATCACCAGCAGGGTGCTGGGTAGGTAGCAGAAGAGGGAGACGAGAAGGCTGAGGAGGACAGCCAGCGGGCGGTAGAGGCGATGTAATTTCTCTGCTAGAACGCGATAGCTCAGGCACCAGATTAAGGTGGGGAGAAGTCCCTGGGTGGTCCACTGAGCGCTTTGCGCGGCAAAGTCTGCCCCCTGCACGAGACCGATGAACAGCAACGATAGCCCCGCACCCAGCGGAAAGCCCAATAACACCCCGGCAAAGCGGGATGAAACCCGCTCTGCAATCCAGGTGATAGCGATGACCATGACCATGGCCGCCACGAGCTTGGCAAGCAACATCGGCTAAAGAAGATGGAAAAATCGGGGGATAAACAATGAAAGTGACGGAAAAAGAATCACCACCAGCAGGGCGACCATCATCGCGAGAACCATGGGGACGACGGTGGTAAAAGTCTTTTCTAACCGTATCCTCGCCAGCTGTGTGGTCACAAAGAGGTTCACTGCCACCGGCGGGGTGAACTGGCCGATGGCCAGATTCAGGGTCATAACCACACCGAACCAGATCGGATCCCAACTGAAATGGTTCATGATCGGCATGAAGATCGGTAAGAAGATGTAAAAAATCGAGACCGCGTCAATTAGCATGCCGCCTAAAAAGATCAGCACGTTGATCAGCAGCAGCACCACCCACTCGTTGTCACTGATGCCCATGAGCTTCTGCGCAAAAGAGTCAAGAATACCAACCGTGGCTCCTGCCCAGGAAAAGAGGCCGGCAAAGGCGACGATCAGCATGACAATGGCGGATGCCTCAAAGGCCTCGACCAGAATCGCGTACATCCTCTTGAAATCCAGGGTACGATAGATGACCAGCCCCAACAGGGCACTGTAAAACACCGCCACCACCGCCGCCTCGGTCGGCGTGAAAATACCCCCGTACAGGCCGCCGAGGATGATGATCGGTGCAAGTAATCCCCAAAATGCCTCTCGAAATGCCTTGCCTAAACTTTGCCCATCCTGCTTTTTGACATTGGCCCCATATCCCTTGCGTGCCGCGATCCACAGGGCTGGAATCAAAAGCGAGAGGCCGGCAAGAAAGCCGGGAACCGCACCCGCGGCAAAGAGAGCCGGAACCGAGGTGTTGGTGATGGCGCCATAGATGATGAGGGCAATGGACGGTGGAACGATGATGGCGGTGGAACCGGCGGCGGCAATCAGGGCGGCGCTGTAGCTGCGGCTGTAGCCCTGAGAGTACATTGCCGGGATGAGGATGGCGCCGATGGCGGCCGCATCAGCAGGGCCTGAGCCGGAGACGCCGCCGAAAAAGACGCAGACCCCGATGGCAACGATGGCAAGCCCACCTCGCCGCTGTCCCACCAGAAGGTTGGCAAAGTGAATGATCCGCTGCGAGATACCGCAGCGCTCGAGAATGAACCCGGCAAGGATGAACAGGGGAATGGCGAGCAGGGGGAATTTGGCGATCCCGGCAAAAAAATTGGGAGAGATGACCGGTACCCCGAGATCAGCCCCCCAGATAACGACAAAGCTGGGAATGCCGATGGCAAGCGCTATGGGAGCTCCAAGCAGCAGGAGGAGAAAAAATCCGAAAAATAAACCAAGGCCCATTATTGCCCCCCCCGTAACTCTTTGAGGCTCACCTCGATGATACGGATGACGATCAGGATGCATCCAAGGGGGATGCAACTGGTATAGATCCATTGAGGCAGATTGAGCGATTCGGAGGTGATTTCGAGAATGCGTTCATCCATGAGCTGCAGGTAGCCCAGATAGCCCAGGGTGGCAAAGAGGCCAATACCGGCGAGGTTGACCACCTGGTTGAGCCAGAACCGAAATTTTTTCGGCAGTTTGTCCTGAAAAAAGAGCATGCGCAGATGATGACCGCGCTTGAAGGCCAGGCTGGTGCCAAAAAGGGTCAGCCAGACCAGGGCGTTGATCTCGAGCTCTTCGGTAAAAGCCAGGGGATAATGAAAAATATACCGAGTAACGACATTGGCCAGGGCGAGAAACGCCATCCCGGCCAGCAAGGTGGAGCCGAGCACCTCTTCCAGATGCCCGGCAATCCAGCGAACAAACATTTGATTCCCTACTTGTGTGATGCCTCGATAACTTTCTCGGCTTTGTTGACCAGATCCTCGCCAATGGTGGGAACCCACTTTTTGTAGACCGATTCGGTCTTCTCACGGAACACCTTGCGTGCGGCCTGATCCAGCACCACCACCTCCATGCCGTTTTCCCGCAGGGTGTCGAGCGCACTGAGATCCGGGGCGATCAACCCCTTGCGCACCAGGGCCCGCTGCCACACCCCTGCCTCAAGGGCGGCCTCGCGAACGATTTTTTGATCCTCGGGGCTAAAGCTCGCCATGACCTTGTTGTTGACGGTGAACATCAGAGGGTCGATCACGTAGCGCCAGATGGTGGCATACTTGTGGAACTGCCAGATCTTGACCGGGATCTCGATCGCCACCACCGGATTTTCCTGACCGTCGACCACGCCCTGCTGAAAGGCAACTTGGGCATCCCCCCAGTTCATATTGACCGGATTGGCGCCAAGGGCGGTCATGGTGTCGATGAAGATCGGGGTGCCGACCACGCGGATCTTCATACCGGCGAGATCCTCAGGCTTGCTTACCGCGGACTTGGAGTTGGTTAACTCGCGGAATCCGTTTTCCCCCCAGGCGAGCAGGGTTACACCTTTTTTGTGCAGCAGGCCGCCGATCTCCTGGCCGATCTCTCCCTGGGTAACCGCATCCAGCGCGCTGTAATCCGGGAAAAAGAAGGGCAGGTTGAACAGGTTGAGCTCCTTGATGGTGGTGGACCAGTTGATGGTCGAGGCAAAGCAGAAGTCTGCCACGCCCTGGCGGTGGATGAGGAACTCATTGGTCTGTTTGCCTGCCATGAGTGAAGAAGAGGTGTAGACCTTAATATTTATCCGTCCCTGGGTGCGCTCGCGGACCAGGTCGGCAAACTTGGTTGCCCCTTCCCCCCAGGGGAGTTTGGGGCCGACGACCACGCTCATCTTATATTCACTCTTGTACGCCTTGGCCGCCTCGGCGAGATTCGGCAGCCACACCAGGGCCGTAATCAGCGTTGCGATAACGAGGGTGCGCTTGAACATAAAAAAAATCCTCCTCCTTTCCTCTCAAAAATTTGCTCGAGTATGGGTAATTGTGGCGTCCGATGATAGAGGATGAACCCCTGAAGGTCAATACTTTACCCCTGATTATTCCCGGATCAAAGAAGTCCTTGCCCGTTTTTTGCGGTACGGATGGGGAAAAGTCGACATTTTATCTTGAACACAGGGGGGGATCTGTGAACGTGTTGATCGTCATTCTCAACAAATCGATTTTATGGGGCCCGGCCATCTGAAGATATGCCATTTGGGGGGGGAAGTTAGAGCCTCATTTGCGATGAAGTTGAATGCATTGTTTGTGAAATGGAGAGATTGCTTTTTCCATCTTGTGCAGGGGGGAAATCCTCATTAAAATTTTGCTATTAGACAGTGCGGTGGTCCCTGTTGAGGCTAGCGGAAAGCGGTTCTCCTGTTTGCAGCACACTGGTGCTATTGTCGTGCTTGTAAAAAAAATCCTGGAGAGATTCTTTCGTGCAGTCAGCAGGTGAGAAAGAGGGAAACGTCATCCTCGGCGGTTTTGGGCGAGAATGAGCCAACTGGCAGCTGCCTACGATCGCGGGGGCGAGAGTCCGGGGCGGTTGTCAAAAAATAACTGAACAACGGAGGCATACCATGGCAGGTCGACAAGGAGCACTTTTCTCCCTACTGAGCGCATTTATTCTCTCTTTTTTGTTGGTTGCCTGCACCACGCCGGCCGGGAGAAGCACTGGTCAGGTGGTGGACGATGCCACTATCACCACCCAGGTCAAGGCGGACTTGCTCGCTGACAAGGAGGTCAGTGGCGTGGCTGTATCGGTTGCCACCTTTAAAGGAGAGGTGGTGTTGACCGGTGCCGTGCACAACTGGTCCCAGAGGGAGAAGGCAGCGAAAATAGCGTCCCGGGTGCGTGGCGTTACCAATGTAAAAAATCTGATCAAAATTAAGGCGCCCTAAACCCAGTTTTGAATGTATCATGCTCGTTGACCAGGGCTAAAAATCAAATGGTAAACCACCGGCACTGCCGGTGGTACACGCTTGGGCAAGGCGGGATTTCCCCTTAATTCGTTACGAGACTGGAGTTTGGAGTTTCATGGTTAAGCCACCGTCACGATGGCGGTGCCGGATGAGTTACCCTATTGTTCCTTTCTCTCCGTTTCCTGGAGTTTTTTCCTGAATCGGCAGTATTGCCCGATTTCCCAAGGGGTGAACCGGGTTCGAATTTTCGGCATGTCGGGTTCCACCAGTCCCGAACCCGGACATGGCTGAAAAACATCCGTAGTCCCAAGCGAATCTGGCCGGCGGTCACCGGGGCCTTTTTCCGCCATGGCGTCAGTTGCAGCAGTCCGTGCATCTGCTCGCTGCAATACATGCTCAGCAGTTGCGGCAGGGCATAGGCGGCCGAAAGGATCTGAGTCCAGCGGTGCAGCACTTGGCGGGACTGCTGCCAGGCCTCGCGCCAGCCCCAACCGTTCTTCATCTGGTTGAAGAGGTCTTCGATGGCCCAGCGGCGGGCGTAGAACTTGAACACCTCGTCTGCACTCAGCTGACTGTTGGTGGAGATGAGCAGGCGTGGCTTACTGAGCTCGCCATCCTCGTCTTCGAACTGCATCCACACGGCCCTGACTCGATGGCCGCGAAGGAATTTAGCCAGGCAGACAGCACTCCGGTAGCGTACCCATTGCCACTTGCCGTAGAGGAACAGCCAATGGCGTACCTCCGGCAAGAGAGCAACCACCTCCGGGGTATATTTGTCGCCATACTTGGCCGGTCGCCCCCGTTTGCCGGTGGCTACGGGGAGCGCGTACAGCACCGTATCCCGTCGGACCTGGCCGATCACCTGAAAACCAAGGGCCAGGACAAAGGAGATCAAAGGGTACTTCATATACCAACTGTCCACCAGGAGGCAGACCTTTTTGCCGGTGAACACCCGTGCTACGGTCCTGAGCAGGACCTTGGCCGCATCGAGCTTGCCGGTGTTGCCGTCGGTGCGCATCAGCCGGGAGAGCAAAGGGATCGCCGAGTGCTTTTTGCCCCTGGTTACCGACAGGGCCATGCTCACCCAGCACTGGCCGCGGGCATACTGGGGTCGATTGGCCTTGTTGCCGTGCTGGTGATAGATTCCGCTTCCCGGCGCCTTTCGGGAAGCCCGGTAGACGAAGGTGTCGTCAATGATCAGGAACCAGACCAGCTGGGGAAAGAAGGTCACCACCATCCGGGCCATCTGCACCCCAAGGGCGACCCAGGACCACTTGCCTTCCTGGAGCCATTTGTAATAGGCGCTCCAACTGCGTAGCGGTCTGATCGCCAGCCAGGCTCCGGTAACAAACCCGGTCTGGGTGAGCATGGCTCCGATCAGCAGTTCGATAAAGGTTGGAACGGAACGTACCGGTAGAGCCCTGGCAAGGAATGTGATACATTCAAACAGGGTCCCGGGGATACTGCCATATCCCTTGTTGCCCATGGCGGCCTCCAGAAGAGTGAAGTTGTTCTCTTCTGAAGGCCGCGCTTTCTAAGGAAAGCGCGGCTGCCGCATTTCGGCAGCTATGTCAATAATTTTTTTATATTTTTTTAGTTTGGCCCCCCAAAATCGCCTTCCGGCCGGGCCAGCCTGAAACTCCAAACTCCAGTTACGAGAGAGTGTCATGAAAACAAAAAGGTTGTGGCCTGCCCTGTTACTGACCCTGCTGCTCGCCGGATGTGTCGGCACTCGGGACTCGGTTCCCAAGGGGACCTGGCTTGAGGATGCAGACATCCAAAAGACCATTGAGAGTGGGACTGTTTTTCCCGGCCACAGGTACTATTACCTGGGATCGCTAACCGCTCCAGATTCCTTTATTGCCATCGATAATCGGTGGCAGTTGCACAGCCGAGTTTGGGCTGACGTCGTCCTGACCCAGGAACGCCTGGCTGGCTGGCTGCAGTGGTACAGCCATGAGGATTACGGCAGTTGTTCCTATCGCGCCGGCCGCATTCTTGCCCCGGATGGTAGCCAGGTTGGTTACTGGTATTCACAGAATCCGATCAATACCATTTACATGCCTGGGCCGGGTATTATCGAGGTGTACAAACCGCATGATGTCGGTGGAGCCGTATGCGGTGAGCCGCGTGATGACGGCTTTTTTTCGGGAGCTGATTAGAGAATGGTAAAAAGCCATTCAACTGACTGAAATTGAACGGCTTTTCAGGAGGCTGGATAACTATCATGTATTTGATTACCGCCAAAGCTCAGCTTGAAAAGAGGAGATCTCTCCCGATGATCGAGATAACCTCGGTGTGGTGCGACACTCCCTAGAAACAGCCCCCTCATCGATGTCATCCCGAATGTGAGGGATCTCGTCTTTGATCCCCTTGAACTGAATTTCAGTGGTAATCAGTATTATTTAAGGACCTGTTCCGATTGTTGGAGATAATACTGATCCGACATTCGGGTCCATTCTCGCGCCGATTTCAGGAAGGTGCGCTGTGATTCCAACACTTCCTTAAAAAGCGGATCCTTCGCCGCATACTCATCAAGGACCTCATCAGTGGCTTTTTTCATGGCAACCAGAACCGGCTCTGGAAAGGTCATAACCTTTATGTCGGGGTATTGGGTTTTCATTTCGGCCCAGGCCTTGGCGCTCATGGCAAAGTTGTCGTAGTACATATCAGCGGCAGCCGCCTGAATCGCTGTCTTCAGCATGGTTTGATATTCCTTGGGCAGGCTGTTAAAGGCCTTCTTGCTGATGAGAAATTGCATATCCGAGGCTGGTTCATGCCAACCGGCATAGTAAAAAGGGGCGATTTTATGAAAGCCCATCTTGATATCCATGCCTGGACCGACCCATTCCAGGGCATCTATGGTGCCGCGATCAAGGGCGGTGTACAGTTCGCCGGGTGCGATGTTGGTGACGTTGACCCCGAGTTTGGCAAAGACCTCACCGGCAACACTCGGAATACGCATCTTCAGGCCTTTGAGGTCATCAAGCGATTTGATTTCCTTGCGGAACCAGCCCCCCATCTGCACCCCGGTATTGCCGCCGGGAAAGGAATAGACGCCGAATTTATCGTAGCATTTCTGCATTAATTCCAAGCCGCCACCGTAAAAGAGCCAGGTTTCCTGCTCGCTCATGGTCATGCCGAACGGGACAGTGGTAAAGAGGGTCGTGGTGGCATCTTTGCCTTTCCAGTAGTAGGAGGCGGTGTGGCCCATCTCGTACTGCCCGCCCTTGACCATGTCCAGGATCTCAAGGGGAGCCTTGTGTTTCTCCGCCCCCTCCACTTTGATGACAAAATTGCCGCCGCTCATCTCACCAACCAGTTGCGCCACCTTTTGTGGTGGCGTGATCAGTGGGGTCAGGGTGCTGTTCCAGGTCGCAGCCAGGTTCCAGCGGACCTTTTTCATTTCCGCGGCAAACAGGGGTGAGCCGAGCAGCATGCTGCTCGCCAGGATCAAGGCTCCGATACGCTTCATAGTTTCCTCCGGTACATGGTCAATGTCGCTGATTCTACAAAAATGATACGAATTACTTTCCTCGTGGGATGCAATGTACCGAGATTCAATCAAAAATCCAGTGGATTGCGCATCTCTTTTACCCTACAATCCAAATATGTGCGGAAAGACGGCCAGGGTAAAGAGCACCAAGGCCTGCAAGCCTATGAACGGAATAACCCCACGGTAGATATCCACGGTATTTACCTCAGGCGGACAGCAGCCTTTGAGGTAAAAGAGCGAGAATCCAAAGGGGGGGGTGAGGAACGAGGTTTGCAAATTCATGGCAATGAGGATAGCGAACCAGAGCGGATCAAGGCCGATGGCCTCGGCGACCGGTTTGATGATCGGCACGACAATGTAGGTGATTTCAAAAAAATCGATAAAAAAACCGAGAATAAAAATGACCAGCATCACCAGAAAGATAAAGGTCCATTTTTGGCCAGGCAGGCTGAGCATGATCTCTTCGACTATGGTGTCGGCACCGCTGTAGAGAAAGACCATGGAAAAGGCGGTGGCGCCGATAAGAATGGCAAAGACCATGGCCGCCACCTTGACTGTCTCCAGGGCGGATTCCTCGACCACCTGCCAACTTAGTTTCTTATACATCGCCGCCAGTACCACCGCGCCGACGCTCCCAACGGCGGCAGACTCTGTGGGGGTGGCAATGCCGATAAAAATCGAGCCGAGAACAAGAAAAATGAGGGTCAGTGGCGGCAATATGGCGATGATAGCCTTCTTGATGGTTTCTCCGCGCGAGCCTTCTCGCAGAGGCATGGCCGGAGCAGCATCCTTCTTGAGAAAGGCCCAGATGAGGATAAAAACGACGTAAATAGCCACCAGGCCGAGTCCTGGTCCGAGGGCGCCTGCAAAGAGATCACCGACCGGTAACTGGAAAACATCGCCTAAAACAACGAGGACAACCGAGGGGGGGATGATCTGCCCCAGGGTGCCCGCCGCACAGATGGTGCCGGTGGCAAGCGGTTTGGAATAGCCGTAACGGAGCATGACCGGCAGAGAAATAACTCCCATGGCCACCACCGAGGCGCCGACGACACCGGTGGAAGCGGCCAGGAGTGCGCCCACCAGGACCGTGCTTACCGCAATACCACCGCGTACTCGGCCAAAAAGGGTTCCCATGGCCTCGAGCAGTCGCTCCGCCAATTGCGAGCGCTGCAGAATGATCCCCATGAAGATAAACAGCGGGATGGCCATGAGAATGGTGTTGTTCATGATCGAGTAGACGCGAAAGGGCATCATCGAAAACATGCGCAAAAATTCATCAATCACCGAGACAAGACTCAGGTCGGGAGATACCTCCACCATGGCGGCGATGATGCCGAAGAAAATTGAGACCGAACCAAAGGTAAAGGCGACCGGATAGCCGATGCCAAGCATCAAGAGGGCCGCGAAGAACATGATGATGCCGGTCATACCTGCTCCTCCCTGACGATTTCACGATGTGTGGCGGACTCGTCCCGTTTGAACAGAAGAATGTTTTTGACGGTGTAGCCGATCGCGGTGAAGATGAGCACCCCGAAGGAGAGTGGAATCATGGCCTTGATCGCAAAACGGTAGGGCAGGCCACCGGGATTCTCGGATACTTCCTTGATTTGATAGGAATCTATGACAAAGTCGAAAGAACCGAACATGACCAGGCTGGCCAGCGGCACAAGGAAAAAAACAGTACCTATGATGTTGATCACGGCCCTGGTTTTAGGGGAATAACGGTCGTAGAGAAAATCGACTCGAACATGCCCTTCATCAAGCAGCGCCACCGAAACACCGTAGAGAATGACGATGGAAAAAAGGTGCCATTCCAATTCCTGCATCCCTACCGAGCTGTTATGGAAAAAGTAGCGCATGACCACGTCATAGAAGACGTTGAAGGTCATGAGCAAGAAAACAACCGCTAACAGTTTGCTTAAAATGCGGTTGAACCCCTGGTAGAATCGTTCGATGTGCGCCAACATTCCTGCCTGTTCCCCCTTTGTTTACGAAAAAAAACGCGTAAATCCAATATGGTGATCGTTTTCTAGCATGCTTGCTCGACAGCGACAAGCCTGCAAACGATAAAAAAAAGCCGTCCGACCCGCTATGTATCGAGACGGACGGCTGCACTTGAAGAAAGAGCGTTGTTACTGCACGACCTTCTCCGATTGTTCCAGATAGAACTGCTCGCTCATCTTGGACCATTCGCGCGCTTTTTTCATGTACGCCCGCTGTGAATCAAGGACCTTTTTGAAAAATGGATCCTGGGCGGCATAGCCATCGAGGACTTCATCCGTGGCCTTTTTCATGGCTGCAAGCACCGCTTCAGGGAAGGTCATGACCTTGATATTGGGATATTCAGTCTTGATCGAGACCCAAGCATCGGCGCTCATGGCGAAATTCTCATAGTGCATGTCTGCTGCGGCAGCCTGGATCGCGGTTTTCAGCGCTGCCTGATATGCGGGCGGCAGCTTGTCGAATTCTTTTTTGTTGATCAGGAATTGCAGATCAGTGGCGGGCTCATGCCATCCGGCGTAATAGTAGGGGGCTATCTTGTGAAAGCCCATTTTGATATCCATGCCTGGGCCAACCCATTCCAGGGCATCGATGGTTCCACGATCAAGCGATGTGTAGAGTTCGCCGGGGGCGATATTGGTGACGTTGACGCCCAGTTTGGCAAAGACCTCACCGGCAATGCCCGGAATACGCATCTTCAGCCCTTTGAGGTCATCAAGTGACTTGATTTCCTTGCGGAACCAACCACCCATCTGCACGCCGGTATTGCCGCCGGGCAAGGCGATGAGACCGAATTTATCGTAGCATTGCTGCATCAACTCCAAACCGCCGCCATAATAGAGCCATGCATTTTGCTCGTCGTTGTTCATGCCAAAGGGCATGGTGGTGAAAATGGCGGTGACCGCATCCTTGCCCTTCCAGTAATAGGATGCGGAATGACCAAGCTCATACTGGCCGCCTTTGACCATGTCGAGAATTTCAAGTGGTGCCTTGTGCTTTTCAGCACCTTCGATCTTGATCACAAAGTTGCCGTCGGTCATCTCGCTGACCATCTTGGAGACTTTCAGCGGGGCATCGACAAAGGGGGTAAGGGTGCTGTTCCAGGTCATGGCCATTTTCCAGCGGACCTTTTTTTCGGCCGCCAGGGCAGCTGTGGCCACCAGCACGCATACGGCAAGGACCAGGGCAACTCTTCCAATACGTTTCATGCTTCTCCTCCTGAGGTTGTCAAAGAATATGGACGATCTGGACCCCTGAACGGGGTTGGTGCCAAAGAAACTGTCGTAGGGCTCCACAAGGGGAAACGTATCTTTTTAATAAACGGTAAGAATCAAGAACACAAGAGATGTGATGGGTTTTTATGTGCAATCTCATCGAAGAAGCACCTCCTGTGAGCGGGGAACCCCTGAATGGGAGAACAATCTTTACCGCAACCAAGTACGCATGACACGAGAACCGGCAAGATACCAACACAGACAGAATACCTGGCACAGGAGCATGAATCCGCAACCGGCACGCAGTCCAAGGGCGGAAAATTTTCCTGGTTCAGGGGGAGGCCAGCAGCCAATGACAACACCGATAATCCACTGGCCAATAAAGGCGACGACAAAGACCAGGAGGTTGACGGCCGTGCTGACCCGTCCGCTGAGGTGGGCAGGGAACGTTTGCGACAGGGCGGCATAGGTGAGGATCCCCGAGGTCCCCCAAAAACCAAAAAGCAACCACAGTGGCCTGTGCCAACGGGCCGGGCCGGTGACCAGCAGGAGCTGAACGAGGATAAACAGGCCCATGCCGGTTACGGCCGAGAACTGGACGGAGAGCCCCAAGCGGTGCAGCCGCTCGCTCAATGCACCCAGGAGGATGAATCCGACCATCATGGCCACTGCGAGCCAGAACAGGGTCGAGAAAACCGCTTCAGGTCTCAGGCCAGTCACATCTTTGAGCCAGGGACCTGCCCACAGTCCTTGAATGGCAAAAAAACTGGCCTGGGAGCAAGCGGTCAAAGGAGCGATGCGCCAGAAAACGGAGCTGGTGAAAATGTCTCGGATACCCTGGAGTTGATGGTTCAAGCCAGACCTATCTGGCTCAATTTCTTTTGGAGGAACCGCGAAGAAGACAAGGGCAGCTGCCAGAAGAGTAACCAGGCCAAGGGCAATGAAAACACCCCGCCAATCGGTCCAGCTCAGCATCCATTGTACGGGCGAGGTGGCGGCCAGGGCCCCGAGACCGCCGGCTGCCATTTGAAATCCATTGACCAGCGGCCAGGTCTCGCGGGAAAACCACAGGGTATAAGCCTTGAAAGCGGCCATAAGGCAAGCGGAGACGCCAAAACCGATCAAGCCGCGGCCAAGGATGAGCAGGACCATTGTTTGCCCACGGGCAAAGCAGAACGCGCCAACGGCGGCAAAGAGGAGGAGAACGGCTTCGACCTTACGTGGGCCGTATCGATCAAGCAAAACGCCAAGGGGCAGCTGGGCCGAGGCAAAGGCGATGAAATAGGTGGCGGTGAGCAGGCCCAGTGTCGAGGGGCCCAGGTTCATGTCGCGCAGCAGGTCCGGCGCCAGGACCGCATTGACCACACGGTAGAGATAGGAGAGAAAGTAGCCACCGGCAAAGGGCAGGAAAATTCGCAGGAACAGGGCAGGGGAGAGTTTCATGCGCGAGTCCGTTGTTCGGGATGAGCGAGAGTCGCCTTGATGTATCTGCTCATACCCAAGGAGTTTCTCGTGGTCAAGGAGATTGCAAAGAGGCCGCACAGGAAAGGCGGCTTCCCATGAAGACAGGCAAAAGAAAAACCAATTCTTGTGGAGCTTGGCGTATCATCCGGCTACAATACAACTTTGTCGGTACTCCGTTGATGATGTAGATCACCCCTTCAAGGAAACCTCCATCTGCCATGCCCTATCTGCTCCTCGTTCTCACCACTCTCTTTTGGTCCGGCAACTTTGTGCTCAGCCGGGGAATGAATGCGGCCATTCCGCCGCTGGCACTCTCTTTCTGGCGCTGGTCCCTGGCCCTGGTGATTCTTTTGCCAATGGCCTCGAAACCATTGTGGCGGCAACGAAGTCTGCTTCGCGCCCATACAGGGTTCATTCTCCTCCAGGGCATACTTGGAGTGACTGGCTTCAACACCCTGTTGTATCTAGCCATGCAGCATACCACCGTGATCAATGCCGTCCTGGTCAACTCCTGCATTCCCGTGCTGATTGCCCTTTTCTCTTGGTTCCTGTACCGGGAAACCCTGCTGCCTCGTCAGTGTATAGGCGTCTTTTTTTCCTTTATGGGAGTGGTGCTGATCATGGCTCAGGGAGCGTTTTCGGCTCTTCTCCAGGTCTCTTTTAACCGTGGCGATCTATTGGTGTTCGCAGCTGCAGTTGTCTGGGCATTGTATTCTGCAAATCTGAAGAAATATCCCCGTGATCTCGATCCACTGGTCTATCTCACCGCCATCAGCCTAGTCGGGTGGGGAGGCATTCTCCCGTGCTATCTGATCGAACGGGCTATGGGGAAAGACTTTGTCGTCAATACCGCAACCACCGTGACCATCGGCTATGTGGCGGTCTTTGCCTCGGTGCTTGCCTTTATTTTCTGGAATCGGGCAGTACGGCTCGTCGGCGCCAACAAGGCCGGTCCCTTTGTTCACCTGATGCCGGTGTTCAGCTCCATTCTGGCCGTCATTTTTCTTGGTGAAGCCCCCGCCTGGTACCAGGGCCAGGGGCTATTGCTCATCATTTTGGGTATTGTCCTGACAACGGTTGGCATCAAACAGACGGTCCTTGATTAGCGCTCTTCTTTTGCCGGTATCGATCGTGCCCCTCTCACGCTGTGGGGTCTGGAAAAATTGCTTCCCTTGCTTGACAAGGTTTTGTCCTGTTTTATGATGTTGCCGGATTGTCGCACAGGGATGTGTTTTGTTCATCAAAATCGATCACCGCCATTGTGTTATGTTCCTACCCAAATTTTTCTCCTTGATTAGCCTCGATTCGTACTCCCTCCAAATCCCGCCTGACAGCTCCCATGATCGACCACCTCCATTGTCTTTTCCTTAAGGGCTGTTTAGGCTTGCATTGGTTCACCAAAGGCACCACACAATCCTGCAGTGCTTGCTGCGGAGGTGCTGCTGAAGCGATGTCGAGTATCGACCTGGGAACCTTGTCCATGGTCGTACATTTCTTTGACGTTTAACGAGGATCACAATGATAACAGTCGAACATTTGACCCGAACCTATGATGCGGTAAAGGCGGTTGACGACGTCTCCTTTACCATCGGGATGGGTGAGATTGTCGGTCTTTTGGGTCATAACGGTGCCGGCAAAACCACGATCATGAAAATGATCACCGGTTTCCTTGAGCCAAGCGGTGGCAGCATTACCGTCGATGGGCTCGATCTGCAGAGCAATCGCCGCAAGATTCAGCAATTGATCGGTTACCTGCCGGAAAACTGTCCAGTCTATCCGGAGATGACGGTGGCGGGGTATTTGCAATACATCGCCTCACTTCATGGCGTTGCTCCAGATCGCATGGGCCCGCTTTTGGTCGATTCATTGAAACGGACCGGTTTGATGGATCGCGCCTCTCAGATGATCGGCACCCTGTCCCGAGGTTACCGCCAGCGGGTGGGGGTGGCCCAGGCCATTCTCCACCGGCCGAAGATCATCATTCTCGATGAACCCACCAACGGCCTCGATCCGACCCAGATCCAGCACATGCGCCGGCTCATTCAAGAGCTGGCTCAGGACGCGACCCTGATTATATCCACCCATATTTTGCAGGAAGTGCAGGCGGTTTGCGATCGGGTGATCATTATCCAGCACGGTAAAAAGGTTGTGGATGCAAAACTTGAGGCCTTGAGTGGTGGGCAACGCCTGCTGGTCACCACCGACCGTGCCGAGGCAGGTGAAATGCTGAAAAACCTTGCCGGGGTCTCCATGGTTGAACCCGTGCAATCCGGAGCCAAGCGCTTTTGCTTTGCCCTCAGTGCAGGGATCCCGGCGGAGGAACTGGCACCGGCGGTGGCCACGGCCATGACCGCCCAGGGCTGGCCGCTCTATGGACTCAGCCCCGAGGCGCGCAGCCTCGAACGCGTTTTCAGTGAAATCAACATGGCTGCAGGGAGGGAACAATGAACACGCTGCGCAAGATAGCCCGTCGGGAGTTGGCGGTATTTTTCGCAACCCCGGCTGCCTTCATCTTTTTCGGCGCCTTTCTCGCCGCCACCCTGTTCATATTTTTCTGGGTAGAGACTTTTTTCAGCCGCAACATTGCCGATGTCCGGCCGATGTTCGAATGGATGCCGGTTCTGCTCATCTTTCTCGCCTCGGCCATCACCATGCGCGTCTGGTCGGAGGAGCACCGGGCAGGGACCCTGGAACCGCTGTTGACGGCTCCGGTCAGTGTGCCGACTCTGGTATTGGGCAAGTTCATTGCCTGCCTCTCGCTGGTGGCGATCGGCTTGGTGTTGACCCTGCCCCTGCCGGTGACGGTCAGCTTTCTTGGCCAACTCGATTGGGGACCGGTGTTCGGCGGTTATCTCGCCAGCCTTGTCCTCGCAGGCGCTTATATTGCCATCGGCCTTTTTGTCAGTGCCCAGTTTAACAGCCAGATTGTCAGTCTGATCGTTTCTACCCTGGTCTGCAGTGTACTCTACATGCTGGGTTCCGATACACTGACCGGTTTTTTCGGCAATGAAGGCGGCGAACTGCTCAAACTGCTGGGCGCGGGATCACGCTTTGATGCCATCACCCGCGGGGTGATCGATGTCCGCGACCTGGTCTATAGCTTGAGTCTTATCGGGATATTTCTCTCGCTTAACGTCTATAGCCTGGAGCGTGGTCGTTGGGCAGGAAATCCGAGCAATCCCGTGCACCGTCGTTGGGGTGTGCTGACCGGACTTTTGCTTGCCAACTTTCTCCTGCTGAATTTTTGGCTTGCACCCATCGGTGTGTTGCGGGCGGATCTGACCGACGGAAAGATCTATTCCATCTCGCCGGCCACCAAATCCTATCTTTCCCGCCTGCAGGAACCGCTATTGATCAGGGGCTATTTTTCGGCGCAGACCCATCCGCTGCTGGCGCCCCTTGTTCCCCAGATTCGTGATCTGTTGCGGGAATACGAGGTGGCCGGCAAGGGCAAGGTCAAGGTGGAATTTGTCGATCCCCAGGAAAAACCGGAGATCGAGCAGGAGGCAGGGGAGAAGTATGGGATTCGTCCGGTTCCCTTCCAGACCGCTTCGCGTTACCAGACTGCGGTGACCAACTCCTATTTCGATGTTCTCATCAAGTACGGCAATGAGTTCCAGACCCTGAGCTTTCAAGACCTGATCGAGGTCAAGAGCGAGGGCGATACCAAGCTTGAGGTTGAGCTCCGCAATCCGGAGCACGATATCACCCGTGCTATCAAAAAGGTGTTGTACAGTTATCAGGGCGGCGGCAATCTTTTTGCCGGAATCGGTAATCCAGTGGTCTTTCATGGCTATGTTTCCGCGGTCGATAAACTGCCTAAGCCGTTGGTTGAGCTGAAGACGAATTTAGAGCAGGTCCTTGCCGAATTGAAAACCCAAGGCAAGGAGAAATTCTCCTTTGCTTTTGCCGATCCCGAAGCCGATGGCGGCGGGCTGGCCAGTAAGTTGACCCAGGAGTTCGGCATGCAGCCCATGGTTGCGGGGCTGCTCTCCACGGAGACCTTCTGGTTTTACATGACCTTGGAAAGTGGCGGCCAGCAGGTTCAGGTGGCCTTACCTGCAACCCTTGACAAAACAGCACTGAAAAATTCAATCGAGGCCTCGCTCAAACGTTTTTCCAAGGGCATGCTCAAAACCGTGGCCCTGTACACGCCGCCAAGCAACCCGGCTCTGGCGCAATACGGCATGCCCCAGGGCAACACCTTCCAGATGCTGACCCGTTTTGCGGAACAGGAGCACCGGGTTCTTCCCGTGGATCTCAACAACGGCCAGGTCCCTCCGGATGCCGATATCCTGGTGGTGGTTTCGCCGGAACGATTGCAGCAAAAGCAACTCTTTGCCATTGATCAGTTTCTGATGCAGGGGGGAACCGTGGTTGTGGCCACCTCACCCTTTGATGTCAACCTGCAGGGACGGCTTGCCGCCGAAGACAAGGAAAGCGGCCTCAAAGACTGGCTTGCCGGGTATGGCATCAGTCAACCGCATTCCATGGTGCTGGATCCGCAGAATGCGGCTTTTCCGGTGCCAGTAGAGCGCCAGGTCGGTGGATATTCCGTCCGCGAAACCCATCTGATCAACTATCCGTACTTTGTCGACATCAGAAATGATGGTATGAACCGGCAAAACGGTCTCATTTCCGGCATTGATCAGCTTTCCATGACCTGGGCTTCGCCGATCGTGATCAATGCGGACAAAAACAAGGGCCGTAAGGTGATTTCCCTGCTGCAGAGCTCAAAGGACACCTGGCTCTCCGACTCGATTGACATTCAGCCCAACTTCGGTCGCTACGGCGAGGCAGGGTTTGCCCAGGGCAAGGCCGAGGGGCGTCAGTTGCTTGGGGTGATGGTTGAAGGCGAGTTCGATTCCTGGTTCAAGGGGAAAACCTCTCCGCTGATTGAGGATGCCCGCAAACAGGCGGAAAAAGAGAAAAAAGATTGGGAGGCTGCAGCCAAGGACGGCAAAAAACAAGCCGTTGCTCCCACGCCTCATACCGATGTCATTGGCCGGGTCCTGGAGCACTCGCCGGATTCAGCCCGCATTATCCTGCTCTCTTCCAACAGCTTCCTCGCCGATACCAGCCTGGAGTTGGCCTCCGGAGCCGGTGGCACCCGTTATCTCAACCCACTGCAGCTGGTGACCAACTGCATTGACTGGTCGCTTGAAGACCGTGATCTGCTCTCCATTCGAGGCCGGGGGCATTTTGCCCGGACCCTGTTGCCGATGACAAAAGAGATGCGTATGACCTGGGAATATCTGAATTATGGTTTGGCTGCCTGTGGCCTTTTGTTGGTGTGGATTATCCGTCGCACAATCTGGACACGGGTGCGGCGGCGTGATCAGGCCCTGATTGAGGGGAGGATGGAAGCATGAAACGATGGATTATTTTCTGCGCCCTCCTGGTTGTGGTGCAGGCTGGGCTCACTCTTTGGACGAACGTTGGGCAGCAGGTGAATATGGGAACCTCCGCCAAAGGACCTCTGCTCTCCGTGCAGGCGAATGCGATCGATGGCCTGATGCTCACCGATGCGGCAGGGCATACGCTGAACTTCAATAAAAAGGATGGACACTGGCTGTTGCCGGATTCCGGTAATTTTCCGGCGGATGCCATCCGTCTGCAGGCCTTGATCGATTCCCTGATCAACTTGCAGCGCGGTTGGCCGGAGGCAACCACCAGCGAGGCTGCTACCCGTTTTAAAGTCGCACCGGATAACTTCGTCTCCAAACTGACCCTGCTCGTTCAGCAGAAACCAGCCTCTGTGATCTACTTTGGATCCTCACCCGGACTGCGTAAGCTCTACCTGCGTGCGGACAAGGACGCTGATATTCACTCCATGAGCATCTCGGCCAGGGACCTGGAACCCAAGGCCGGTGAGTGGATCGACACCACCGTGCTCCATTTGAAAGCCGATCAGGTGGCGCTGGTTCATCTCCCCAATCTGGAGCTGGTGCAGGGGGAAAATGGTCTGCAGCCTGCAGACTTGAAGGATGGTGAAACATTGAATACCGAAAAACGGGATATACTGGTCAACCGTTTGACCGGGCTCTCGATCTTCGCTCTTCTCGGGAAAGAGGTCAAACCGGAATATGGATTGGAGCATCCGGCCCTTGCCTACAGTCTTGCCCTGAAAGACGGACGCACGATCAGCTACACATTCGGGCAAATGCAAAAGCCTGCGGACAGCAAGGAAAAACCGGCGGTCGAGAACAGGTATGTGCTCAAGGTCTCCGATCAGGAGCAGTTGTTGCAAGTTGAGGGGTGGCAGGTCGATGCCTTGAAAAAAGCAAATCGCCAGGAACTGGTGAAATCCACTGCAAAGGAAGCCGCAGCTCCGGTTGCACCGCAAACGGAGAACGAACATCCGGAAATTCCAACCCAGCCTTTGCAGGCCGAACAGGCAACTGAGGCTCCAGCGCCGGTTCAATGAATCTCTTCTTCTCTGCGGTCGACCGACAAGGAGCACGATGATCCCTTTGTTTTGCCGCAGATGTCATGCATCGCCTGAATCCTCCTCACCTGGAGGGTTTAGGCGTTTTGTTTTTCGTCTCTACCGGCGCACTGTTCTCTTTGTCCTGTTCGTCTGTCTCATGCCGGTGGTTGCGGTTGTTGCCTTTCGCTGGTTGCCGGTCCCTTTCAGCAGTTTTATGCTCATTCGCCAGGTCGAGCGTTTGCAGCCGGTTAACGATGTGCCGCCTATCCATTACCAGTGGGCCGATTTAGAGGATATCTCGCCCTTGATGCCCCTGGCGGTCATTGCCGGTGAAGATCAGCGTTTTCCCGATCATTGGGGATTCGATTTTCAGGCCATCAACAGGGCCATCCAATACAACAAAAATCACAGCCGAAAAATGCGCGGGGCCAGCACCATCAGTCAGCAGACGGCAAAAAATCTCTTTCTCTGGAGTGAACGCAGCCTGCTGCGAAAAGGGATGGAAGCTGTCCTTACCTTGTGCATCGAGGTGCTCTGGCCCAAGGAGCGGATTTTGGAGGTCTACCTCAATATCGCCGAGTTTGCCGATGGTATCTATGGTGTCCGTGCGGCGAGCCTCCAGCTCTTTCACACCGACCCGGCCCGCCTCAACCGTCGTCAGGCTGCATTGCTGGCATCCGTGTTGCCAAATCCGCGACGATTCCATGCCAATCGGCCATCAGCCTATATTTTGCGCCGAGCCCAGTGGATTGAAACAAATATGGCCAGGCTCGGCGGCACCCGCTACCTGGATCAGCTTTGAAAAGAGAACTCTTCTCTTCGCTCTTTACCCAAGCCATTGCAGGGTGAGGGCGGTGAGAAGAAGATAGCGCAGCAATTTTGCCGAGCCTGCTATCAACAGAAAGGAGAGCAGTGGTTCTCCCAAGACGCCGGCAATCACCGTCAGGGGATCGCCGACAATCGGCACCCAGGAAAGCAGCAGGGACCAACGGCCGTAGCGGTGGTACCACTGCTCCGCCCGCTGCATCTGTCTGTTGGTGGCCGGAAACCAGGGGCGATGGCGAAATCGATCAAGAGAGCGTCCCAGCCACCAGTTGATGACCGCACCAAGGACATTGCCGCAACTGGCGGCAACAATGAGGAGGGGCGTCGAGAAGTTGCCGTCAAGCAACAGACCGACCAGAACCGCCTCCGACTGCATGGGGAAGACGGTTGCCGCAATCAGGGCTGAGGTGAACAACCCGCCATAGAGGGGAAGTTGGGCAAGGGAAGAACAATCCATACAATCACGGCAAAAGAGGTTCAAGGGGCTATGATGAGAGTTACTGAGATTGCGGTCTCATCCCACATTCGTTTCCGCGTGTCCAGAATTTTTCATGAAGGTGGTAGCGGTGAAGGACAATAATCCCGTGCAGGTGGAACGGCGTGTTCGTTTGGCCCGTCGTTTCCGCAGGCAGCAAAGTTTTTCCCAAAGTAACTCGCCGCTGACTGCCTATCTTTGCGGCTGCATCGCCAAACGACTCGCCCCCGAGGCAGGCGACAACCCGCTTTGCACCTGGTTGCTGGAGGCAAGTCGCGATTGTGCCTCCTTTGCCGTTCCCATGCTGCTCTTGGCATCTCTGCACCGGCAGATTCTAGCGCACAATCCAGGATTTGCCGAATTGGCCGCCTATTTTCCAACAGTTGGGGGGAGCAAAGAGTGTGATGCCGACATCGGTGCGGTACTGGAGCAGGTTATCCTTGCCAAGCGTAGCCAACTGGCGGAATGTATCCAGTCCGGGCGCGTCCAGACCAACGAAACCGGACGCGGGCTATGCTGGCTGCTTCCCCTTTGCTATCTTCCCTGGCAAGAGGTCACCTTAATTGATCTGGGATGCAGCGCCGGGCTCAACCTGATTGCCGATCAGCGTCATTATGTTTTGCGCGACATAGAGTCGGTTTGGCCTGATTTCTCCCTTGGAAGCGGACTATCCCCACAATTTGTCGTCAATTCCAAGGGAACATTTATTTTCCCCGAATACCAGGTGCCGCAAATTCGCGCGCGCCTGGGCTGCGATTTGCATCCTTTTTCCTTGGCAAACGAAGATGATGAACTCTCACTTGCCTCGTTTGTCTGGGGTGATCAGACAGATCGATTGTCGAGATTGCGGGAAGGCATCGTGGCGCTGCATGCTCTCCAGAAGAGTGCCGCTCCGGTACATCTCTTTCAGGCAGACCTGACCAAAGATCTCCCGGGTTTTCTCGAACAGTGCTCGCCGACCACCTCGCCAACAGTAATTTTCAATACTTACCTGCTCTCCTATCTCAAGGATAGGGGGCGTTCTCTGCGGACATCTTTGCGGCAATGGGCGGCTCAACAGCCACACCCGGTCCTCTGGCTGCAGTGGGAACTCATGCAACAGGGGCCTGAGCCTCCTGAAACCGGTTGGCTGGGATGGACGGCGGAACTGTGGTCAGGGGGCTCCCATCGTTCCTGGCAGTTGGCCTGGGTGCATCCCCATGGGATGGAGGTACAATGGTGTTCGGATCTCGCCTTCTGGGAAGAATTTTGTCGCATTTCCGGGACCTGAAAGACGACGCTCAATACAAAGATACCTTGTGGAATTTCTTAATCTTGCAATACAGGCGTTGCGATATTCCTGGACTGGAGCCTCTTTCCTGTCGGGAACAACGTGTTTTCGGGGAGCAAGAACATCGTCGATCGATGCGGAGATGAAAGTAAAAAAAAAAGCCCCCTCAAGGAGGGGGCTTTAAATACAACTGGTTCTAAGCTGAAATTAGAACATGAAACGTACGGAGGCAACGATGTTGTGACCGTCAAAGTTATCAGTAATATCATTGTCAGCAAGACCGAGGTACTCATAACCGAGGTCGCCGGCGATGGTGTCGGTGAACATGTAACTTACACCCAGACCGATCTTGTAGGCGATGGTGTTGGCAGACTCATCAAATCCGGTGGCACTGGCGTTAAGGTAACCATAACCGATACCAACCATGCCGTAGACACTGAAACCATCCTGAATGGGCAGATCATAGTACAGGTTGCCCATGACGGTGGTCAGATCACCATCAGCGCCGTCGAACTCGAGATCCTCATAGGCAAGTTCCAACTCGTAACGGAAGTCGCCATACTTTTGACCAACAGCAAGGGCAGCGCCCCAGCCCATATCGGAGCTGTCACTTCCACCGCCAACAGCAGGATCAGCATTAACGTCCGCCCAGGCAAGACGACCGCCAATGCGTACAAAGTAGGCGCTGTCCAATTCCAGAGCAGTGATACGACCCTCGTGATTCTCCAACTGTTTTGCATGGGAGGAAAGCTCTTCGTTCTGCTGAGCCTGGGAAGACTGGAGGTCATCGATCTGCTGCTGGCAAGCTTCCGGGCAGGCAGAATCCATTTGTTTACCAGGGCCACCGGCAAAAGCGACACCAGCAGTCATTACGAAAGCAGAAACAGCCATTACGCTCAATACTTTCTTCATTTTTTTTCTCCTACGAAATCTTTTTATGAGTATCTAGGCATTATTGCCCATCGACAAGCCATAACTTGATGCAAAATCCTTAAGTTGGAATGCAACGCATCTTGTTTGAACAGACTATAACAAATGAAGATTTGATACGCAATATTCTTTGTGAAAAAAATACAAAATTTTGAACGTTAAAATAGCGTGAAAGAGATAACTATTTGTTTTTAATGAATAAATTTTCAAAGTAAAAAAATTGGAC
The DNA here is from genome assembly GCF_963665445.1 of uncultured Desulfobulbus sp. Taxonomy (GTDB): domain Bacteria; phylum Desulfobacterota; class Desulfobulbia; order Desulfobulbales; family Desulfobulbaceae; genus Desulfobulbus. Next base: position 1,379,245 of record NZ_OY762276.1, read on the forward strand.
CTTGAGGTGAATGACAATGCTTGACGGCGTTGGATCGTTTCATTAGATAATTCACTTCGTTTAGATTGTCATTCTCGATAAAAATGTCCCGCGAACGAGATTGTGAACTCTGTAACATACTGTTAATGCGATGCACGTTTCGAGTTGTTCCCTTTGACGAAGAGACGAATGTGTCGCCAACGCCTTGCGGGCTGAAGAGAGGGAGGTTTTGTGATTCAGATAGGGCTGGAAAAAATCTGTGACGGAAAAGATCCGCGACTCGGCGGCAAGCGTTTTGGTCTGCTCTCCAATCAGGCCTCAACCAACCGTCAATTTGTACATGGCAGGGATTTGTTGCTGCAGGTCTATCCTGGCCAGATGACCTGCCTGTTTTCTCCCCAACATGGTTTTTTCAGTGAGAAACAGGATAACATGGTGGAATCCGACCACCAGGTGGATGCGGCCAGTGGTTTGCCGGTGTATTCGCTCTATGGTGAAACCCGCCGTCCGTATCCGGCCATGTTTGAAGGGATAGATCTGCTGCTTATCGATCTCATCGATGTCGGCACCCGGGTGTATACCTTTGTGTGGACCGTGCTCTATTGCCTTGAGGTGGCCGCGGAAAACGGGATCAAGGTGATCATCCTCGATCGTCCTAATCCCATCGGCGGCCATCGTATCGAAGGCAATGTTTTGCAGATGGACTGCAGCTCCTTTGTCGGCCTGCATACCATTCCCATGCGCCATGGACTTACAGTTGGGGAATTGGCGCTGCTGTGCACAAGGGAAAGAGGGATCAATGTTGACCTCGAGGTGGTTCCCGTCTCCAACTGGAAACGTTCCATGCTCTTCCCCGCAACCGGGTTTCCCTGGCTTTCTCCCTCGCCGAACATGCCCACCTTGAACACAGCCTTGGTCTATCCGGGACAGGTTATCTGGGAGGGGACAAACGTTTCCGAGGCTCGCGGCACGACCTTGCCTTTCGAACTTTTCGGCACCCCATTCCTCAACCATCGAGAAGTGCTAGATTTCCTGCAGAAAACGGATCTGCCCGGTTGTTTTCTTCGCCCCCTGTGCTTTGAACCGACCTCCGGCAAGTGGATGGGGACGACATGCAATGGCTTTCAGATCCATGTGACCGATGCGGAATCCTTTTTCCCCTATCGAACCAGTCTTGCCCTTTTGCAGGCAATGCTCCAGCTTTATCCTGACCAGTTCGCCTACAAGCAGCCCCCCTATGAGTATGAGTTCGACCGGCTGCCCCTGGATTTGATTCTTGGTGATCGTTCCGTGCGTGAGGCGCTGGAACAAGGCGTAGCAATTCTTGACATTGAAAGGGGGTGGCAGCAAGGGTTGGCTGACTACCGGCAACGGATCGAGGCTGTTTTACTTTACGATTAATACAAAGTGCAGTATTCTCGCCAGTTCTTATCCTCATTCCAATCGATTGTCAGTGGATTTCATCCGCTGAATTCCAGAGATAACGTCGTTTTTTTCGGAGAAAATTTTAAGGTGCCTCGAGAATACAGTTTGCAGCAGCTTGCGGATTTGGTGGGTGGGCAGATTCAGGGGGACCCGAATATTGTGATTCGGGGACTGAACGGCATTGAATATGCTCGGAGCCAGGAGCTCACCTTTGTGCTGAATACAAAGCAATTACCGCTGCCGGAACATTGCCAGGCATCAGCCTGTATTGCCCCTACTGGGGCCGAAGGGGCCGGTCTTCCCCTGATTCTCTCGGATCAACCATCGGTAGCCGCAGCCAAAATTCATTCCGTCCTGGTCAACGAGCCCTTTCAAGCGACCGGGGTGCATCCCTCGGCGGTGGTGGGCGAAAATTGTTCCATTCCTCAAGAGGTGAGTGTTGGCGCACTGGTTTGCCTGGGCGACAATGTAACCCTTGGCCAGCGTGTTACCCTTCATCCGGGAGCCGTCGTCGGCGATGGGGTTTCGATTGGCGATGATACGGTTGTTCATGCCAATGTTATTATCGCCGCTGGTTGCATTATCGGAAAACGGGTTATCTTGTACCACGGTGCTGTTATCGGCAGTGACGGGTTTGGTTTTGCCACCGACAAGATGGGATTTCATCATAAAAAACCGCAGGTCGGCATCGTCCGTATCGATGATGAGGTGGAGATCGGAGCCAACAGCTGCGTTGATCGTGCAGCCTTTGGGGTTACCTGGATTAAAGCCGGTACCCGCATCGATAATCTGGTCATGGTTGGCCATAATGTGACTATCGGTGAAAATTCGGTCCTTGTAGCCCAGGTCGGCATTGCCGGTAGCACCACTCTGGGGCGGAATGTCGTTTTGGGGGCAAAGGCTGGAGTTGCCGGCCATCTCCATCTTGATGACCAGGTTATGGCGGCCGCCAAAAGCGGCATTCACAACAGTCAACCCAAAGGGGCTATTGTTGGGGGGACTCCGGCGATCGAGATGAAAAAATGGGGCCGTGCCTCTGCCGCTTATGGGCGTTTGCCTGAAATGGTCAAGGAATTACGGCGGTTGCGTAAAGAAGTTGAACGGCTCAGTGCGCTTATCGATTCTGCGGAGTAATCCTCCAACAAGCAATAACTGCATTCCCAACGCAAACTGACCGCTCGGACAACCGTCGAGGACGGGTTGCTCGATATCTTTGTTGCGATTGTTGGAAAGAACGACAAAAAAAGGATACATCAGACCATGGATATACAACTGCCTATAGAAATACCCAAAATAATGGAGATTCTGCCCCATCGCTATCCGTTCCTTTTGGTGGACCGGATCGTCGAAATGGATCGGGGCCAAACAATCACCGGCATAAAAAACGTCACCATGAACGAGCCCTTTTTTCAGGGCCATTTTCCCGGTGAGCCCGTTATGCCAGGCGTTCTCATCTTGGAGGCCATGGCGCAGGTGGGCGGCATTCTTGCCTGTCTTTCCGATCCGGAAATGATTGGCCGCCTGGTCTACTTTGCCGGGGTCGACAAAGCCCGCTTTCGTCGGGTTGTCAGGCCAGGTGATCAGTTGGTCATGAAGTTGGAGATGATCAAACAGAAGGGGAAAGTGATCAAGATGACCGGCAAGGCCTATGTGGATGAGCAACTGGCTACAGAGGCTGAGTTGATGGCCAGCTTTGCCTAAAGCGATCCTGGTCGTTGCCGCACCAAGGCCACCACTTTCGCGCTTTTTTTGCGCACGCCCAGTGCACATTTTTTGTTATTTTAAAAGGATATTTTCATGAACATACATCCGACTGCGGTCATTGACCCTAAAGCGGAATTGGATTCATCGGTCATTGTCGAACCCTATGCTGTTATCGATGGGCCGGTAAAAATTGGCCCGGAAACCCGAATCGGTGCCCATACCGTGGTCTCGGGCCATACGACTTTGGGCGCACGCAATACCATCGGGTCCTTTGCCACCATCGGCGCTCCCCCCCAGGATATTCATTACAAGGGGGAACCCACTGAACTGATTATCGGCGACGGCAATCAGATTCGTGAGTATGTTTCCATCCATCGCGCTACCGTCAAAGCGACCGGCAAGACTGTTCTTGGAAATAATAACATGGTGATGGCCTACTGTCATATCGCCCATGACTGTGTCCTGGCCGATCATGTGATCATGGCCAATGTCGCCACCCTTGCCGGCCATGTGGAAATAGGCAGCCATGCCAACCTCGGGGGACTTGTGGCCGTGCATCAGTTCTGCCGCATCGGCGACTATGCCTATATCGGTGGGATGTCGGGGATCGGACTGGATGTTCCCCCCTATGTGATCATGGAGGGCACCCGTAACCAGATGCGCATCGCAAGCATCAATAAAATCGGGCTCCGTCGCGCCGGTGTCGATCGGGAAACTATCAAACTACTTGAAGACGCTTTCCGGATTTTGTTCCGCTCTCCTGAGCTTCTCTTGAAAGATGCCCTGGTGAAACTGGAAGAAGAGATGAAAGACTGCACTGAGGTGCAGAAAATGGTGCAGTTTTTCCATTCGAGCAAACGGGGAGTCGTTAAACGTACCCTGGATGACTAAGGGAGCAGACAATGGCCCCATCGGCCTGATTGCCGGTGGCGGGCAGTTTCCGATACTCTTTGCCGAGGCTGCACGCGCCAGGGGGCGGCGAGTGGTTGCCATCGGACATGTCAACGAAACCGACAAGGTCCTGGAGACGAAAGCGGATGTCTTCCACTGGGTCAAGTTGGGGCAGTTAGGGAAAATAATTAAGTATTTTCACCAGGAAGGGGTTTGCGAAACAGTCTTTGCCGGGACCATTACCAAGACCCGGATTTTTCGCGATATATTTCCGGATTTTAAAGGATTGACCCTCTGGGGCAAGATAGATATTCGCCAGGATGACGCCATCCTCCGCTCAGTTGCCGGAGCCCTCGAAGACGAGGGGATTCACGTCCTGCCCTCCACCTGCTACCTGGATCACCTTTTTTTCCCGCAAGGGATCTTGACGCGGAAAAAGCCAAGCTCCGAACAGTGGGATGATATTCGATTCGGATGGAGAATTGCCCGTGAAATCGGAAGGTTGGATATCGGCCAGTGCGTGGTTGTCCGTGATCGCAGCGTACTGGCAGTGGAGGCTATCGAGGGAACGGATGCCGCCATACGTCGTGGCGGTGAACTCGGACGCGAGGGAGCCGTGGTCGTGAAGCTGAAAAAGCCCGGGCAGGATTTTCGTTTTGATTTACCGGCCACAGGCGTCCGCACTATTGAAACCCTTGCTGCAGTCAAAGGGGCCGTTCTTGCTGTCGAGGCCGGCCAATCCCTCCTCTTTGATCCAGAGGCCATGGTGCAGGCCGCAGATGCAGCTGGTATAGTGGTTGTCGGTCTGGTCGAGGATGAGCATGGGGCATTGCAATATCACTGACAGCGATATGAGGTTCTGATGAAACTGCTTGGGCTGCAAATAGTTGATCTTTTGCGTCAACAACCGATAGGTGAGACCGTGGCCGTTGCGGGATGGCTTCGAACCCGGCGTGATTCCGGCGGTTTTTCCTTCCTTGAACTCAACGACGGTTCCTGTCTGCAGTCGATCCAGGTCCTGGCTGAAGACTGTTTGCCCAATTATGAACGGGACGTGAAGAAGTTGACCACCGGCTGTTCTTTGCGGATCAAAGGGACCTTGGTGGCTTCACCGGCAAAAGGCCAGGCGGTCGAAATTCAGGCCAGTGAGGTTGAACTGCTTGGAGGAGCGGATTCGGAAAGTTATCCGCTGCAAAAAAAACGGCATAGTTTTGAATTCCTTCGATCAATTCCTCACCTTCGCCCCAGGACCAATGCTCTTGGTGCAGTCGCGCGGGTACGGAGTGTCCTCAGCTTTGCCGTTCATCGTTTTTTCCATGAGCAGGGTTTCATTCAGGTCCATACTCCGGTTATCACCACTTCCGACTGCGAAGGGGCAGGGGAGATGTTTACCGTGACCGCCCTTGAACCCGCCTCGCTCCAGAGAAGTGATCCTTTTGCCCATGATTTTTTTGGGCGCCGTGCAGGGCTGACGGTCAGTGGACAGCTTCAGGCGGAGATTTTCGCCCAATCCCATGGTCGGGTGTACACCTTCGGCCCGACCTTTCGCGCGGAAAATTCCAACACAAGTCGGCACCTAGCCGAGTTCTGGATGCTTGAACCGGAGATGGCGTTTTGCGATCTTGTAGGCGACATGCAAATGGCAGAGGCGATGGTCAAGTTTCTTGTCAAGACGGTCCTTGATGAATGCCACGACGATCTGGCCCTGTTCGATCTGCATATCAGCAAGGGGCTGATAAACCGCCTCACGCAGGTGCGGGATCAACCTTTTGTCCAGCTTACCTATTCCCAGGCGGTCGAGCAACTCGAACAATCGGGCCGATCGTTCGAGTTCCCCGTGCAGTGGGGTATTGACTTGCAGGCCGAGCATGAGCGGTTTCTCTGTGAGGAGATAGCGCAAGCTCCGGTTGTCGTCACCAATTACCCAAAAGATATCAAACCGTTCTACATGCGGCTTGATGATGATGGCAGGACAGTGGCGGCCATGGATATCCTTGTGGCAGGCATTGGTGAACTCATCGGCGGTAGCCAGCGGGAAGAGCGTTATGATTTGCTTGCTCAGCGGATGGAAGGCGCCGGTCTCAACATGGCTGAATATGGTTGGTATCTGGACTTGCGCCGATTCGGTTCCGTGCCCCATGCGGGATTCGGTCTTGGTTTCGAACGGTTAGTGCAATTTGTCACCGGCATGCAGAATATCCGCGATGTTATTCCTTTTCCGCGTACACCAGGAAGTGCTCCCTGCTGATTTTCCTGATTTTTAAGGAGTGTGATCCCATAACTACTGTAACCGGCAATACCGCAGGACTTAAACCCAAGCAGATTCGGGATCTCGAACGGATAGCGCAGAAAAAAGGCGTTCCGGATGAGATCCTCGGGCGAGAAACTGCCCGAGCCCTGGCCGCCATCTCCACCGAACTCAATCGCCGTATTGGTCTGTTGATTCATCGTTCCGGCCAGATCGAGACCGTTATTGTCGGTGATTACGATAGAATCACCATTCCGGCGCTTTCCCATGTGCGAACGTCAGGCGGCCGTCTTCGCGGATTGCGCTGTGTGCACACGGTTCTTGGGCCTGCGACACCGATCAATGAAGAGGACATCATGGATCTGGCCTGCTTGCGGCTTGATCTCATGGCGGCATTGACCATGCGTGATGGTCTGCCCGACCTGCTGCACACGGTCCATCTCATTCCACGGCAAATCGAAGGGAAAGATTGGGCGGCCTTAGCCCCGGTTCATCCGGCACACCAACACCTTTCCTGTTTGGCTCTCATTGAGGCCCTTGAAGAAGAGTTTGTTCGCGAGCGACCGATACGCGAGATCGATCAGGGCAAGGATAGGGCGATCTTGGTTTCGGTGACTACAGGTAGCCGAGAAGAGGCTGAAGATTCGATGGCCGAACTGGCTGAGCTCGCTCGTTCCGACGGGGTTGAGGTCCTTGAGCAGGTTATTCAACGCCGCAAACACATTCACCCTCGATTTATTCTCGGGCGGGGCAAGTTGGTGGACATTGTTTTGATGAGCCTGCGTTTGGGGGCGAATCTGCTGCTTTTTGACCAGGAGCTCAGTCCTTCGCAGATTCGGTCGGTCACCGACCATACCGATCTGCGGGTTATCGATCGTACCCAGTTGATTCTCGATATTTTTGCCCACCGCGCCCGCTCCCGTGAGGGAAAACTGCAGATCGAGATGGCCCAGCTCAAGTATATGCTCCCCAAACTCACCACCCGTGACGATGCTCTTTCCCGGCTTACCGGTGGTATTGGCGCGCGTGGTCCGGGGGAAACCCGTCTTGAAATCGACAAACGGAGAATCAATGATCGGATCGCGCGTCTTGGCAAGGAACTCAAAGCCGTCGGTGCACAGCGTTTTCACCGCCGCAATCGTCGGCGTAAAAGGGATGTGCCGGTTATTTCCCTTGTTGGGTATACCAATGCGGGGAAATCGACCCTGCTCAACACGCTCACAAAAAGCGACATTCAGGCAGAAGACCTCCTGTTTGCCACCCTTGATCCCACTTCGAGGAGGTTGCGCTTTCCCGAAGACATGGAGGTGATCATCACCGATACGGTTGGCTTCATTCGAAATTTGCCTGATGAGTTACTCAAAGCCTTTGAATCTACTTTAGAGGAACTTTTTGAAGCAGACCTGCTGCTTCATGTCATTGATGTGGCCAATCCCGTGTGGCAACAACAGGTGGAGGTTGTTGAAAAATTGCTCAACCAATTGGAACTTGATTCTATTCCCTGCCTGAAGGTATTCAATAAAATCGACCAACTTGGGAGTGAGGAACAGTTGCGTTTAGCAAAGAGTACCGAGGGAGTGGGGATAAGTGCAGTCGATGCGACCTCCCTGGAGCCTTTGCTGCTCAGGGCCCAAGAGATGCTTCGTGCTATTGTCGGAAAAGAGATAAGGGCGGAGCGGGGACGTGGAGATACATCAGCCGTTGATACCTGAGACAGGGCCACGCAATCGGTTGAACGAAGTGGAAAGGAGTATTTTGAACGATTTGAGGTTACTGTCCTCTTACACTGCATTGGCTAGTTTTGCAGGAAAAAACCCAGAGCCTTATCCAAGGCAGTGTTCGATTTAAACTCGCAACCAACAGAGTTTTGGTCGACCGTTCGCACGATGGCCTGTTTTTTTAAAACGGTCTTGTTCTTGTCATTGAGTTGAAATTCGATATTCAACAGTTGGCCCTTTTCAATACGATGCAAGCCGGAAACAGTAAAGCCAAGACCTCCACGGGATATGTTGCTGATATGAATGATTCCGCCACCAATGCCTCCCTCGCTGAGAACCTCGTAGGTCCCATGTAAGCTAGTTTGCTTTCGATAGCTGCGGCGAAAGTCGAGCAAGACGGAGAAAACGTTTTGGCAGCGGCAGCGTACCGAAAAGCTGTGCCGCTGTTGCCGATAACGATCCGCATTGAAGTGTTTCACCGTTTGGCAGGACGGGCAAACTATGGTTGCGGTGTTGTTTTCGCGTACGTAAACCTTGACATCAGCCATAACGCTCAGTCATAAATGATAGAGGTGAAGCGTTCCAATTCAGCTTCGGTTTCAGGATCCAGATCTTTCGCCACCTCATGAATTTGATATTCTTTGTGGCAGCCTTCACAACGGAGCCGCACTTGGCGGCACCGTCGTTGCACCTCGAGATGATCACCACATTCTCTGCAGTTCACGTGTTATTTTCCTGCCTTGCCTATGAGTTGTTCACGGGTGAACACGGCTTTCAAGGGATATCCTTTTGCAGCAAGTACTTCTGCGCCACCTTCCTGCCGGTCAACGATAGTCGCAATCAGACCCACCTTGAACCCTTCGTTTTCCACCCGTTCGATTACTTTCAGAAGCGTGCCCCCGGTAGTGACGACATCTTCCACCAAGGCGACCAGTCCTCCAGGCTGGAGGTTGCTTTTTCCCTCAATGTAGTTTCCCGTGCCATGACCTTTGGCTTCTTTGCGCACAATAAATGCTGGGATAGGAGCCTTTTGCAGGTAACTCACCAGGGAGACCGCAGTAACCAGTGGATCTGCTCCCAGGGTCATACCTCCAACACCCATGATGGGTTCAGGATGCTGCCCGATAAGATCATAGAGAAGCCGACCACAAAGATAACTGCCTTCAGCGTCCAGCGTTGTCTGTTTGCCATCGACGTAAAAGTCGGATGTTTTTCCAGAGGTCAGGGTGAAGGTTCCCTCCCTGTAAGATTTCTGCAGCAAAAGTTCTTTAAGTCGTTGTCGTTCGTCCATGTCAAATCCAAATAACAGAAAATGAAAATATAAGTGAGGGTACCCGTTTTGGCGATGAAAGCAAATTATTTTGCAATATTCGTTCAAATGGGTGTTTGTTTTACCGTGAAACCCGCTTGCCTGCACCTGAAAATGAGCGATCAGTCCCCTTTTCTGTGTGTACTCTTTTGTGAAAAGAATGTGGATTTCTTTGGTAATTCTTGCAATTTTGAGGTGGCTCGTGGATATTGGGTGAGCAGTAACTCCATTTTCTTAACAGATATTCATCGAGGATCGTCACATGTGCGGAATAGTCGGATACGTCGGAAATAGAAGGGTTGTCCCTGTATTGTTGGAGGGATTGCGTCGCCTGGAATACCGGGGATATGACTCGGCTGGCTTGGTCTACTATCACGATAAACGACTGGTCCGCTATCGCGCTAAAGGGAAGCTTGTCAATCTCGAGTCGGTAGTAGATGAACACATCGGAGTTGCCAGCGGTACTGGGCTAGGGCACACCCGATGGGCAACCCATGGCGCACCGACAGAAATCAATGCGCACCCGCACACTGATTGTAAGGGTGAAATCGTGGTCGTGCACAACGGTATCATTGAGAACTACACTGCCCTGAAAAATGAACTGACCGCAAAGGGGCATGTGTTTGCCTCGGAAACCGACACCGAGGTCCTAGCCCATTTGATTGAAGAGCATCTCGATAATGATCTGGTCTCCGCCGTGCGTACCGCACTTTCAAGAGTCGAGGGCTCCTATGCCATAGGTGTGCTCTGGGCCAAGGAACCGAATCTGCTGGTTGCCGCCCGCAATCACAGCCCGCTGGTGATGGGCGTTGGAGAAGATGCCTGCTACATAGCCTCTGATATCCCTGCGTTATTACCCTACACCCGAGAGGTCATCTTTCTTGATGATCAGGAGATGGCGGTGTTGGGGAAGGGAACGTATTCAATCCTTCACATTGATGATGGCACCCCCCTGGAGAAAAAGGTTTCGGTAATCGACTGGAACGCCTCGATGGCCGAAAAGGCAGGTTACCGTCATTTTATGCTCAAAGAAATTTTCGAGCAACCGCAGGCTATTCTCAACACGGTTAGCGGACGCATTGTTCCGGATACCGGGGCAGTTGATTTGCCGGAAATCGGTCTTGATGCACACACCCTGCAGGCGATCGATCGAATCGCCTTGGTTGCCTGTGGGACTTCTTGGCATGCAGCGCTTATCGCCAAATATTGGATCGAGAAATGGGCAGGCATTCCGGTTGAAGTCGATATTGCCTCAGAATTTCGTTATCGGCGCCTGCTCGTTAATGAACGTGTTTTGACTGTGGCCATTTCCCAATCAGGGGAGACCGCCGACACCTTGGCAGGCATTCGTCGCGCTGCGCAACTCGGCTCAAAAGTTGTAACGGTGTGTAATGTTGTCGGCTCGACCATGACCAGAGAGGCTGACGGTGTTGTATACACCCATGCCGGGCCTGAGATCGGGGTTGCCTCCACAAAGGCATTTACGTGTCAGTTGACCGCTCTTTTTCTGTTCACCCTCTACCTTGGTCAGATTCGGCAAACGATTGATCCAGTCACTCAGAAAAATCTCGGCAATGCCCTTATTGACGTGGCCGGTGTCATTGATCGTGAATTGCCACGTTTGCAAAAAGAAATTCAATTTCTGATCGAGCGATTTTATACGGCCAAGGATTTTCTTTTTGTCGGTCGTGGGCTTAATTTCCCCATTGCCCTGGAAGGCGCCCTCAAGCTGAAGGAAATTTCCTATATTCATGCCGAAGGCTATGCAGCCGGTGAACTCAAACATGGTCCCATAGCCTTGATCGATCAGGAAATGCCGATTGTTGCCCTGGTCCCCAAGGACTCCGTCTATGCAAAAACCGTTTCCAACGTGGAAGAGATCAAAGCTCGCCAGGGAAGACTGGTTCTTATCGGGACGCAGGGGGATGAGCACTTGAAGAATTTAACTGAAGATGTCCTCTACCTTCCGGATGTTCGCGAGGATCTTACCCCACTGTTATATACCATTCCTGCACAGTTGCTGGCCTATGAGATTGCCAACCGCCGAGGATGTGATGTTGATCAACCTCGAAACCTGGCAAAGAGCGTGACTGTCGAATAGCCGCATACCCCACTTATTTTCCTGCTGAGGCCTGATGAATTTATTTATCAGGCCTTTTTTTCGAGTTTTTTCCCTGAAATAGGACCTGCTATCTCCAGGAGATTCCATTTCGAGCCAACCATTTCAGTCTGCCAAAATTTCGTATTCTAGCCCCGTATATGCCAGCGGCACATTTTTTCGCATGCGAAATTAATCTATCCTCCTTTACATACGAGATTTATTGACTGAGGTGAACCCTTGTTATTGCCGTTAGGTACCGCAGTGACGATTTTCATATACCTTCCAATCTAAGATTTCTGCGGAAGTGGCAACGATACACTGCGCAGTTTAATCCGTTGCTCCCAGGGTGATTTCCGGGCACGACAGAATTTTGCGAAATCTTTCTTGCCAAAGGCGATGGCTTCGTAAAAAGTCAAAATCTTGAATGTTGCGCCTCGTTAAATCAGGTACTTACGAAGCTCTAAACGTCGTTCTCGGGCCTTTTTACGAGAACGACAAAGGTGACTGGATGTTTAAAATTCGTTTGCATACATTCGTGAATGTATGTATAGTCGGGCAATCTTGAACCCCCGTCAATCGTGTATGTCGATAAAATTAATATTTACTTGTAGTTAAGGGAATGTAGATGAATCTGATGAAAAAAAGAAATTTGATTTGGGTGACAGCGTTGTTGTTTGGCCTCACCTTATCCGCCTGCAAAGAGGAGGGGGTGCAGAAGGCTGCGGCTCTTGCTCCGGTAGAGGTGGATGTCATTGCTCTCCAATCTGAACCCATTGAATTATCTGTGGAATTACCAGGGCGTACGGCAGCCTTTAGAATAGCTGAAGTTCGACCCCAGGTAAGTGGCATCATTCAAAAACGACTTTTCATAGAGGGAACCGAAGTCAAAGCAGGGCAACTCTTGTACCAGATCGATCCGGCCACCTATCAGGCTGCCTACGACAGTGCCAAAGCGGCTTTAGCAAAGGCTGAGGCCCAGGAAAAATCGGATAAAATCAAGGCCGACCGTTATCGAGTTCTGGTGCGAACCAAGGCCGTAAGCGAGCAGGAACAGATTGAAATGGAGGCTGCATGGAAACAGTCGGTCGCCGATATTGCATCAGCCAAGGCATCCTTGGCTACAGCTCGCATCAACCTGGACTACACCAAGGTGACCGCACCCATTACTGGTCGAATCGGCAAATCCTCCGTCACGGAAGGTGCCCTTGTAACCGCACAACAGAGTTCGGCATTGGCTACCATTCAGCAGCTTGATCCCATGTATGTTGACGTCAACCAGTCGAGTACCGAATTGATCCGGCTGAAAAAGGAAGTTGCTGCCGGTCTCAACAGCGGAGGCGAAAAACCGAAATCAGCGGTCAATGTTATCCTTGATGACGGATCCGCATATGACCAAACCGGAAGTTTGGAGTTTTCCGATGTAACCGTTAATCAGAGCACGGGAACCGTTACCCTGCGTGCCATTGTTGCCAACCCCAAGCATGAATTGTTGCCAGGTATGTTTGTTCGCGCTCGAATCGATAAGGGATTGCAGCCTGAAGCATTGTTGGTTCCAGCGGCAAGTATACAGCGCAACAGTAAAGGTCAAGCAACGGTTATGGTGGTTGGAAAAGGATCTTCCGTCGAAGGCCGCATCATTGAAACCGGTCAGAATATCGGTGACCGTGTGCTTGTAATTTCAGGATTGCAGGTTGGAGACCAGGTGATCGTTGCCGGATTGCAAAAAGTTCGTGCTGGTGCGCTGGTCAATCCGGTTGTTAAACAACAACTCGCAGCCAATCAGGCGGCTTCCTCTCAAAACGCAGCAAAAACGGAGTAAGTCATGGCCCGGTTTTTTATTGATCGACCCATTTTTGCCTGGGTTATCGCTATTGTCATTATGCTCGCCGGCGCCTTATCCATCTTGCGTCTCCCGATCGCGCAATACCCGGAAATCGCCCCGCCTTCGGTGCAGATCACCGCGAAATATCCCGGTGCTGCAGCAAAAACCATTGAGGACAGCGTTACCCAGATCATTGAACAAAATATGAACGGGCTGGATAACCTGCTCTACATGAATTCCCAGAGTTCTTCATCGGGAACTGTCACTGTGACCCTGACCTTTGAAGCAGGGACCGACCCGGATATTGCCCAGGTGCAGGTACAGAATAAGTTGCAGCAGGCAACCAGTTTATTGCCGCAGGAAGTGCAGCAGGAAGGCGTGCAGGTCACGAAATCGAACTCAACCTTTCTCATGATTGTCGGTTTAATTTCCGAAGACGGTACCATGGATAAGAATGACCTTTCCGATTTCATGGTTTCCACCCTACGGGATCCGCTCAGCCGTACACCTGGTGTTGGTTCAATTCGTGTTTTTGGCAGCCAGTACGCCATGCGCATCTGGCTTGATCCGCATAAACTCAACAGTTATCAACTCACGCCCACTGACGTCAGCACCGCCATTGAGGCCCAGAACAATCAGGTGGCTGTCGGCGATCTCGGAGGCGTACCGAATGTTGCTGGGCAACAGGTGACTGCCAGTATGATGGCCCAGACCAAAATGAGTTCACCGGAACAGTTTGCCAAAATTCTTTTGAAGGTCAACAACGATGGCTCCCAGATTCGCCTCAGTGATGTTGCCCGGGTAGAGATAGGCGGTGAGAGTTACGATTCTCAGACCACCTTCAATGGTAAACAGGCTGCAGGTATGGCCATCATGCTGGGTACCGGTGCCAACGCCCTGGACACAGCAGAGGCTGTCCGGGAAAAACTTACCAACCTCAAGCCCTATTTCCCTTCCGGGGTATCGGTTGTCTATCCCTATGATACGACAACCTTTATCCAAATTTCCATTGAAGAGGTTGTCCATACCCTGATAGAGGCCATTGTTCTGGTCTTCTTTGTTATGTACCTCTTTCTGCAGAACTTTCGGGCAACCCTCATCCCGACGATTGCAGTGCCGGTCGTTCTTCTGGGGACCTTCGGGGTTATGTCGGTTTTTGGCTTTTCGATCAATACCCTGACCATGTTCGGACTGGTGCTGGCCATCGGTCTTTTGGTTGACGATGCCATTGTTGTAGTCGAAAACGTGGAGCGCATCATGGCAGAAGAGGGATTATCTCCCCTTGAAGCCACGCGAAAATCCATGGATCAGATCACCGGAGCCTTGATTGGTATCGCCCTGGTTCTTTCCGCGGTATTCGTGCCCATGGCCTTTTTTGGCGGATCCACAGGCGCAATCTATCGCCAGTTCTCGTTGACCATTGTTTCTGCCATGGTTCTGTCGGTATTGGTGGCCCTGATCCTGACGCCAGCGCTCTGTGCGACCATACTCAAGCCGGTCGACAAAGATCATCACGCTGAAAAAAAAGGATTTTTCGGTTGGTTCAATCGCAGCTTTGAGCGAAGTGCCGATGGCTATCGCAATACTGTTGCCTATGTGCTTAAACGGACCGGACGATTTGCCCTGATCTATATGCTGCTTATTGGCGGCATGGTTTTCCTGTTCACCAAATTACCGACCTCGTTTCTTCCCGAGGAAGATCAGGGGGTATTTTTGACCATGGTCCAGTTGCCCACCGGGGCAACCCTCTCCCGCACCCAGGGAATTTTGAATCAGGTACGCGAACATTATTTGGTTGATGAAAAAGAAAACGTTAAATCCGCCTTTACGGTAGCAGGATTCAGTTTTGCCGGTACCGGTCAGAACATGGGGATGGTTTTTGCCCAGTTGCGTGACTGGAGTGAGCGCAAACGCGATGATCAGACTGTCTTTGCGGTTATTCATCGCGGCATGATGGCCTTTGCAGGAATTAAGGAGGCCATGGTTTTCCCCTTCAATCTGCCTGCCATAACCTCGCTTGGTTCATCCACTGGTTTCGATTTCTACCTCCAGGATCGTGCGGGGCTTGGTCATGAAAAGCTGATTGAGGCTCGCAATATGTTTCTTGGCCTCGCCGCGCAAAATCCCAGCCTGGTGCGGGTGCGTCCCAACGGTATGGAAGATACGCCGCAGTACAACGTGGATATCGATTTTGAAAAGGCCATGGCCTTGGGCGTGACGGTCAGTGACATCAACACCACCCTGTCTACTGCCTGGGGATCGAGCTATGTGAATGACTTTGTTCACCAGGGAAGGGTCAAGAAAGTTTATGTGCAGGCCGATGCACCCTATCGAATGAAACCCGAGGACCTGAATCTTTGGTACGTGAGAAATGGGAGTGGCGATATGGTTCCCTTCACCACCTTCAGTTCAGGTCATTGGAGTTATGGTTCACCACGTTTGGAACGCTTTAACGGGAACTCGGCGGTGGAAATCGTTGGTGAGGCTGCTCCAGGAAAATCCAGCGGTGATGCGATGAAGATCATCGGCGAGTTGGTCGGGAAATTGCCCGCTGGCATCGGATACGAATGGACCGGTGCCTCCTTTCAGGAACAGCAGGCCGGTGCGCAGGCTCCGGCTCTGTACACCATCTCAATCCTGGTGGTTTTTCTCTGTCTTGCAGCCTTGTACGAGAGTTGGTCCGTGCCGTTTTCGGTCATCCTCGCCGTTCCCCTCGGTGTATTCGGGGCCTTGGCGGCAGCATACTTTCGGGGAATGGAAAATGATGTTTATTTTCAGGTCGGCCTTTTGACCACCATCGGATTGTCGGCTAAAAATGCCATCCTCATCGTTGAGTTTGCTAAAAGGCGTTTTGATAAGGGCAGAGACCTGGTCGATGCTACGATTAAAGCCTGTAGACTCAGGTTGCGGCCGATTCTTATGACCTCCATGGCCTTTATGCTCGGTGTTTTGCCGCTTGCCATCAGTACTGGAGCAGGTGCCAACAGTCGTCATGCAATTGGTACGGGCGTACTCGGCGGTATGCTTTCCGCCACGGTGTTGGCCATCTTCTTTATTCCTCTCTTTTTTGTTTTAGTCCTACGTATTTTTAAAACTAAAAGGGCGCTGGTGGGGAACACCACTCCCAAATCGGAGGTGTAAGATGTTGGCCTCAGCATCCAAATATATGTCTGCCGCAGCACTGCTCGCACTTTTAGGCGGCTGCGCCATGGCTCCTGAATATTCACGACCGACGCTGCCGGTTGCCGCTCAACTGCCTGGTGATCATAGAGGGCAGACGGGACCGAACGCGTCGTCGAAATCCCCGGTGATGGGAGCTGAATTGGGCTGGCGCGATTTTTTTGTCGATCCGAAGCTGCAGTCCATAATCACAACCGCGCTTGCCAATAATCGGGATTTGCGGGTATCGGCATTGAATATAGCCAGTTATCAGGCGCAGTACCAAATCCAGCGGGCAGCACTGTTCCCCAGTATCAGCGGAACAGGTTCCGGGACCAAGCAGCGGACCTACAGCGGTGGTAATCATGTAACCCTGGAATACTACTCAGCCTCAGTGGGAATCTCCTCCTACGAACTTGATTTCTTCGGACGTGTTCGCAGCCTGAAAGATCAGGCGCTCGAACAGTACCTGGCCATGGAGGAAACCCATCGCAGCGCACAGATCAGTCTGGTGGCCGAGGTCGCTGGGGCCTATCTCACCTGGCTGACCGATAAAGAACTGCTGGCAATTACCGAGGACACCAAACGAACCGAGGAGGAGTCCTACAAACTTATCGAGCAGCGGGCGACAGAGGGCATGGCAACCCAGCTTGATCTGGCGCAGGCACGAACCAGTCTGGAAACCGCCAAGGCCAACCTCGCCATGTATCAACGGCAGGTCGCTCAGGATGTCAATAACCTCACCCTGTTGACCGGCGCCTCGTTGCCGACCCTTGAAAAAGAAGGGAAGGGACTCAACGAACAGATGGCGCTTGCTGTTCCTCCGGTCCGTCTTTCTTCCTCTGTTCTTCTTCAGCGGCCTGATATTTTAGCCGCGGAGCATACCCTGAAAGCGGCCAATGCCGAAATCGGTGCTGCCAGGGCCGCATTTTTTCCAAGTATCAGCCTGACCGCCAGTGCAGGGAAAATCAGCGGTGATCTTTCCGATCTTTTTGACGGCAATTCAGGCGCCTGGTTGTTCACCCCGAGCATCAGTCTGCCGATTTTTACCGCTGGCCGTCTCAAGGCTGAGTTGGATGTGGCCAAAATCAGTAAAGATGTTTCGGTGGCCAACTATGAATTGGCAATTCAGACTGCTTTTCGCGAGGTCGCCGATGCATTGGTTGGCGGAGAGACCTATGAACGGCAGTTGGTGGCGCAAAAGGCCAATCTTGCGGCCAATCAGGAGTATTACACCCTGGCCAAGGAGCGTTACCAGCAAGGATTGGATAGCTTCCTTACCTTGCTCGATGCCCAGCGATCACTCTACACGGCTCGACAGAATTGCCTCAGCCTGAGACTGGCGCAGCAGCTCAATCGAATCAATCTGTATAAGGTGTTGGGTGGGGGGTGGAACGAACATACCCCGAAGGTTGAGACCAATAGCAAGGCTTTGTGAGTACGCATTATGGCACGACGAACCAAAGAAGAGGCTCTGGAGACACGCAAGTCCATAATTGATGCGGCTGTCAATGTTATTGCAAAAAAAGGTGTGGCCAATGCGTCGCTGACTGATATTGCCAAGGAAGCGGGCGTCACCCGGGGGGCGATCTATTGGCATTTCGCCAACAAGGCGGATTTACTCAACGCTCTTTGGGAACAGGTGTTGGAGTTTTACGCCCCATTGACAGAGGCCAGTGAACGCGTCGAAGAACCCGATCCGTTGGGCAAACTGGAGGAGCTCTACGTCTCCTTTTTTGCCGGCATGGTGGACGATCCTCTCCAACAGCAGCTCTTTCGCATTCTTTTTGACGAGGGGGATCGCAGCAAGGATACCGAGACTATCCGGAACCGCCATCAGGCGTTGCGTTTGGAACGGTACCATGGGATACAGCTTGTGTTGAACAATGCTCTGCGACGCGGTCAGATTCCCCAGGGATTTGATGTGCAAATGGGGACTGTGACCATTTTTTCCATGCTGCATGGACTTATTGCCAACTGGGTAATGAACCCTGAACTGGTTGACATCAAAAAGCATGGCCCGATGGTGGTGAAAATGGTCTTTCAGATGTTTCGTTCCTCAACGCCGATGGACCAATCGAGGGCAACTGCATAGATTTTCTTCTGGCAAGGGGGCGAGTTGCTTCCTGACAACATTTGTCAGTTTATGTACGAATGCAAAAAATTCAGGCCGGGCTCAGTGAGTCCGGCCTTTGTCGTTTGTCAGCCACTGCTGCACATTCTCCATGTAGAGGTAAAAAACCGGGGTGACGTATAGGGTCAGGCTCTGGGAAAAGAGCAGACCGCCGACGATGGCCAGGCCGAGAGGCTGCCGCGATTCAGCACCGGCCCCGTAACCGACGGCTATGGGGATGCCGGCCATGAGTGCCGAGACGGTGGTCATCATGATCGGGCGAAAGCGAATGACGCAGGCCTGGTGGATGGCCGTGACCGCGTCCTTGCCCTCTGCCTGGGCGGCAATGGCAAAGTCGATCATCATGATGCCGTTTTTTTTGACCAGGCCAACCAGCATGATAATGCCGACAAAGGCGTAGACGGAAAGCTCGACCTTGAAGGCCATCAGGGTAATAAGCGCCCCGAATCCGGCAAAGGGAAGGGCGGTGAGGATGGTCAGCGGATGGATGAAACTTTCATAGAGGATGCCGAGCACGATATAGATGACCACGATCGCCAGAACCAGCAGCCATCCCATGTTTGCCTGGGCATCTTGAAACTGTTGGGCATTGCCCTGAAAGGAGGCAGTGATTCCTGAAGGGACCAACTCATCGGCATGGTGCTGCACATCAGCCAGCACTTGGCTGAGGGCAAATCCCGGCTTGATGTTAAAGGAAATGGTCACCGAAGGCAGCTGACCGGAATGGTTGATGGAAAGCGGCCCTAAACGTTCATGGAGACTGGCTACGGTAGACAGCGGAACCAGCGGTCCTTGGCTGGAACGAATGTGCAGAAAATCAAGGGATCCGGCATCCACCTGGAATCGTTTTTCAAACTCAAGGATGACGCTGTACTGGTCATTGGCGGCAAATATGGTGGAAATATCGCGGTTGCCGTAGGCACTGTAGAGGGTGTTCTCGATCCGCTCCGGTGATATTCCCAAAAGCAAGGCCCGATCACGGTCAATATCCACGTACAGTTCGGGATTGTCCACCTGCAGGTCGCTTGATACATCCACCAGGCCGGGGATATCGAGCATCATCTGCTCCATCTTCCGTGAAAGGGTGTAGAGTTGTTCGTTGTCGGCTCCGCCAAAGGTAATCTGGTAGAGACTGCGTGAACGGCGTCCGCCAATGGTGACCGGCAAGGGATTGACCAGCATGGTACGGATGCCGGGGACGGAATTGAGCTGGGGCCGCAGTTCCTCGATGACCTCATCGGCGCTCAATGGTCGTTCGGAACGTGGTTTGAGGATGATGATCAGTCGTCCGCCGGAGCTGGTGCTGACCATGAAGCGGTCGATATTTTCATTTTTTCTGGTGATTTCGGCCAGCTTTTCCATGTGTTCGACAAGGTTTGCCCAGGAGATACCCTGGTCGGTCTTGATCGAGGCGACTATGAACGATCGGTCCTCGGCCGGAATAAATCCCTTGGGAATGACAACAAACAGATAGACGGTCAGAGCGAGCACCGCCAGGGAAAAAAGCATGGTCGTGCGGCGGTATCGCAACACCTTCTGCAGGGAGCGGTCGTAGCGGTCAACCATCCAGCTGTATCCGGCCTCGGTCACCTCAAACAGTCGGCCCGAGGGGCGGAGGTGATTTTCGCGCAGAAAACGGCTGCAGAGCATCGGCGCCAGGCTCAGGCTGATCACGCCGCTAATCAACACCGATACACCGATGGTCACGGAAAATTCACGGAAGAGGCGGCCCATGACGCCGGTGAGAAAGAGCAGGGGAATGAAGATCGCCACCAGCGAAAGGGTCATGGAGATGATGGTGAAGCCCACTTCGCGTGCACCGTCAATGGCCGCCTGCAGCCGGGGTTTCCCCATTTCCATGTGACGGACGATGTTTTCCAGGACCACGATCGAGTCGTCGACCACAAAACCCACCGAAAGCGTGAGCGCCATCAGGGACATGTTGTTGAGGCTGTAGCCGAGCAGGTACATGACCGCAAAGGTGCCGACCAGCGACATGGGCAGAGAGAGGCTGGGAATGACCGTGGCGCCAAGGTTGCGGATAAAGAGAAAGATAACCAGAACCACCAGGACAAGGGTCAGCAGCAGGGTGAACTGAATATCTTCTACCGAGGCCTTGATCGAGGTGCTGCCGTCGCGAAGCACGTCGAGGCGGATGGATGCGGGGAGTCCCTCGGTCAGTTGGGGAAGAAGCGATTTGACCGCATCCGCCACCGCGATGGTGTTCATGCCCGGCTGTTTTTCAATGGCGAGAAAGATGGACTGGGCCGAGGTGGTGGGGGTGAAGAACCAGGCACCAGACTGATCATCCTCAACGCTGTCGATGACGTTTGCGATGTCGGCAAGTTTGATAGGCCGGTTGTTACGTACCGCCACGGTCACATCTTTGTACTGTTCGGCCACCTTGAGCTCGCCGCTGGCCTGGAGGGTGAGATTGCGGTGCGGTCCCACCAACTGGCCCATGGGCAGGTTGGCATTCTGTGCACTGATTGCTTGCGAGACTTCTGCCGGGTCAAGATCATAGCCCTTGAGTTTGCCAGGATCCAATTGGACCCGAACCGCATATTTGCGGGAGCCGCGCAGGGTCACCTGAGCCACACCGTTGATCATCGAGATCCGTTGGCTCATGATCTCGCCGTACTGGTCCAGCAGGGAGAGCGGCAGGATTGGACTGTTGAGGGAGAGATAGAGAATCGGGTCGACCGCCGGGTTGGTCTTGCGAAAAGATGGCGGCGAGGGCATGTCATCGGGCAGGCGGCGGGCTGCCAGGGATATGGCGGTCTGGACATCCTGGGCAGCGGCATCGATATTGCGCTCCAGGGAAAATTGGAGCGTGATTTGGGTGGAGCCGGTACTGCTGACCGAACTCATCGAGTCGATGCCGCTGATGGTGGCAAATTGCTTTTCCAGCACCGTGGCCACAGTCGATGCCATGGTCTCCGGACTGGCGCCGGGCAGGTTGGCATAGACCACGATGGTGGGAAAATCGACATTGGGCAGGTCGGAAACCGCCAACTGCCTGTAGCCGATCAAACCGGCAAGGAGAATGCTCAACATGATCAGCACGGTCATGACCGGCCGACGGATAAAGAGGTCGGATACGCCGATCATGGCTGCCCTGAGGCCTTTTTCCCGGTCTTGTCGTTTCGTTCCACGATCTTGGTCCCGTTTTCGAGCAGCATCTGACCGTCGGTGACCACCTTTTCCCCTCCTTTCAGTCCCTGGCCGATAACCGTGTACCCGTGGTAACGCATCTCCGCAGTGACCAGGCGATACTCCGCCTTGTGATCCGCATCCACCACAAAGACATAGGGGCCCTGTTGCCCCATCTGCACGGCCTGGGAAGGAACCACCAGGACATCCGATTTATCGGTGAGATGAAGGCGGATGTCGACCAGTTGGCCCGGCCAGAGCCGCAGGTCGCTGTTGGCGAACTCGGACTTGAGTTTGATGACGCCGGTGGTTGGGTCAACTGCATTGTCGATAAAGACCAGCCGGCCCTCGATCGGATCTTGATTTGTTGCCACCCGGACCAGGGTCTCCAGGGGATGCTGCTGCTGGGAGGTCATGATTTCCTGCAGGTGTCGACCTGGCAGGGTGAAGGTGACCAGAATCGGGTTCAAACTTTTGATCGTGACCATGGGGGTGTCCGCATTGGCCTTGATCAGGTTGCCCTGATCGCTGAGCAATTCGCCGGCACGACCGGAAAACGGTGCCCTGATCGAGCAGAAGCCGAGGTTGAGGCGGGCGCCTTCAATGGCAGCCAGATCGGCCTTGATGGAGGCGCTTAGGGTCGCAACCAGAGTTTGGGCCTGATCCGCCTGTTCGCGGGAAACCAGGCCACGGGCCGCTGCCGGGAGATAACGGGCCAGGTCGCGGCGGGCGTTTTCCAGATCAGCCCTGTCTTTCGTCAAAAGCGCCTCAGCCTTGGCCAGTTCAGCCGCATAGGGGCGGGGATCGATGGAAAAGAGCAGGCCGCCTGCGCGCAGGTCCTGGCCCTCGCTGAAATGGACCTTCTGCAAAATTCCGGTGATCTGCGAGCGGATTTCCACCGTGTTTGCGGCCTCCACATGGCCGGTCGCCTCGAGTTCGACCGGAATGGTGCGGGACGCGCTGAGGGCGGTGCTTACCGGAATGGCCGGTCGCGGTTTTTTCCCTTTTTGTTCCGATTTCGTTTCCTGAAAACAGCCGGCAAGGAAAAAAATGGAGAGCACAATTACCAGGGAGGCTGCGCTTTGCAACAAACCTCCAACAGAGGAACCCATACATTGTACGTGGTTTGATCGGGAGGGGTGGTAGAAAGAAAAATTCATGGGTGCGCTGGTACCGTCGTCTGAGAAATTTTTCTTGAAGGGTGAGTCATCTCCCCGGCAGTGCCGGCCTGTTGCCAGCCGCCACCCAAGGCTTTATAGAGCGCAATCATTGCCAGGGAGAGGCGCTGCTCGCTTTGGATCAATTTGTCCTCTGCCTGGGCCAGGGTGGTTTCCGCCACAAGGACGTTAAGAAAGGTGTTCAATCCGGCGGTGTACTGGTACTGGGAGATCTTTGTCGCTGTACGGGAAGAGAGCACCGCCTGTTGCAGCTGCCTCCGGGCCGCATTTTCCCGTTCAAATTCGACCAGTGCATCTTCGACTTCAACCAGGGCGTTCAACACTGTTTTCTCGTAGGCGTGGCGGGCTCGGTCCAGCCGGGCTTCACTGGCGGCAAGTGTTGCCCTTCGACGGCCTCCATCAAAGAGTGACCATTGGATCGTCGGCCCCAGGCTCCAATAACGGCTACCGGAGGTGATGAGTTGATGCAGGTCCGTGCTTTGCATTCCCCCGAGGGCAGCCAGGGAAAAGCGGGGGAAGAGGTCTGCGGTGGCGACGCCGACCTCGGCATTGGCCGTTGCCAGCTGACGTTCGACGCTACGGATATCGGGGCGCTGGCGGGTAAGCTCCGAGGGCAGCAACAGTGGCAGGTTGAGTGGCGGCAGCGGCAGGGGAGCTTCCCCCAACCAGTTCCGATCCTGGACCTGTCTGGCCAATAACAGCGCAAGTTGATGATGGGACTTCGCCGCCGAACTTTCCAGAGGCGGAATCTGGGCCTGAAGCAGGGCCAACTGGGTCTGCGCCTGGGCTACCTCAAGCGCATTGCCCAGGCCGGTGGCGAATCGATCGCGGGTGAGCTGCAGGGTCTGATTCTGTAACTCGATGTTTTTCCGGGCAATGCGTAACCGATTTTGTGCGGCCCGCAGGTCGATGTAATTTTTTGCCACTTCAGCAGTCAGGCTGACCAGCACGTCACGGTAATCCTCGATCGTGGCTTGCACCGTGGCTGCGGCAGCTTCGCTCTGGCGGCGGGAACCGCCAAAGATGTCCACCTCCCATGCGGCATCGAAATCGAGCACAAACAGGTTCTGTTCGACACCCCCTGAAGGGATATTTTCACTTTTGCGTGAATTGGTGGCGCTCGAACCAAGGTCCACTGAGGGCTGTAGATCGGCATCGGCAAGGCGAGCCTGAGCCCTGGCCTCGCGGATACGTGTTTCAGCAATGGCAAGATCGGGATTGATCGTGATCGCCTCTGTTATCAGGGTGGAAAGCTGACGGTCCTGAAACAGCCCCCACCACAGGGCCACTGTCCTGCCATCGGCGGAATGAGTCTGTACCTCAGCGTTTCGCCAATCTCGGGGAAGAGACATCGCTGGCAGTTGGTAGTCGGGGCCGACAGGGGAGCAGGCCGTCAACAGTGCCACAATCCCCCATGGTAACAATCGATGGATCAAGCCAGTTAAACGGCATCTGCTCATGGAGAGGCGATTCCCAGGGGGAAGAAGGTTGTCGCGGACAAGCTTCGGGATGACGAAGGTACCAGGATGTGGTTGAGGAACAGTTCGGCTGCCGGGAAGATGAATTCGACTAAGATGCCTAGAATACATGAATGCCTGGTAATGTTCAAAGTAAATTGCGTGGGGGCAAACCGATTGTGTACGCTCGTGCTGTACCTGTCCCCCGTTCGCTCAAGTCCGACGTTTATAGTGTATGCCGAGTTTATTCATTCGTGCCCGCAATGTGTTGGGATGGAGACCTAGAATCTCTGCCGCCCCTCCGGCACCGTTGATTTTGCCCTTGCAGTGGTACAGCACCTTGTGGATATGAGCGGTCATCACCTCATCAAGGCGAAACAGGGCAGGGGAGGCATCGATTCCTTCAGTGGTCTTCGCGCATTGCTCAAAGGGCAGAGAGGTGAAGGAGAGGCTGCCGTTGCGGTTGAGGATCAGTTCGCGTTCGACCAAATTTTCCAGCTCACGCACGTTTCCTGGCCAGTGGTAACGCCGCATGCGCTCCAGTGCACCGGGAATGATGGTCGGTAAGTGTTTGATGCCGATTTCCCGTGCCTTTTTCGCGATGAAGTGCATGGCGAGGGCTGGGATGTCTTCCCGTCTTTGCCTGAGCGGAGGAATGATAATGGGAAAGACATTGATTCGAAACCAGAGATCCTCGCGAAAGGTGTTCTCCAGGACCATGGATTCCAGATTGCGATGGGTGGCGGCAATGATACGAATATCCAGTGGAATCGGTTTTTGACCACCCACTCGGTCAATTTCCCGGTTTTGCAGAACGCGTAACAGTCGGATTTGCGCCTGAGGCGGGAGTTCACCGATCTCATCGAGAAAAATCGTGCCGCCGTTGGCCCGTTCAAATCGTCCTCGTCTGTTGGTGATGGCGCCGGTAAAGGCCCCTTTGTCATGGCCGAAGAGCTCGCTGTCGACCAGATGTTCCGGAATGGCGCCACAGTTAACCTTGATGAACGGACCATCCTTGAAGGTCGAGGAAAAATGGATGGCGTTGGCGATCAACTCTTTGCCGGTTCCGGTCTCACCGAGCAGTAGCACCGTGTTATTGAGCGGTGCCACCTGCCCCACCATCTGAATGACGTTGGCCAGGCCTCCCTCCCTGCCGATAATTTCATCACCGCTGCGCTGGTTGAGTTGCCGGCTGAGCAACCGATTGTCTTCAATCAATAAATCTCGGTAGCGTCGTATTTTATCGTGGGCGATGGCATTGGCCAGGGCCACGGTGAAGGGTTGGCTGATGTCGGCCACCAGATCAAGGTGTTGCCGGCTGAAGCAACCTTCACGATTGCCACGGAAATTGAGAGCTCCCTGAAGTTTGTCATCCATCCACAGAGGGAGAATGAGGTCCGCTTTGTTCTTGAGTTTGAAGAGGACCGAAATCTTGCGGATCAGCTCATTGTGATCGGGACTGAGGATCATAGGTTCATGCATGGTCGCGGCCAGTTGCTCGACCTCGGACCAGAGATCCCCGGGGATGGGAAGAATTTCCTCCGGGTAGAGCTCCTGATTGTCGGTGGCCAAGGCAATCCGGCGCAGGGCGCCAAGTTCCTGGTCACGGATGGTCAGGCTGAGACCAATGATAGGAAAGTGCTGTTTGAAATAATCAAACACATTTGCAATGGCTGTAGCAATGTTCAGGCTGCCGCAGATACGGAGGGTAGTTTCGCGGAAAAATTCGTCGTGTTGAACCATGCTCTGCTCACTGAAATTAGATAAAAATCTACCGAATATGGTGATAGTCGCCTATGTTACCATATTTGGTTGGAATTTTTCCAATATTTGGTAATTTTTAAGACGTTATTGCTCAATATTACTGAAAATACAGTAAAAAATATTTGGTATACTTTTCGCTGGTACATTTGATTGCACAACCGCAACAACCTCGGGATAACTGTGAACCGAGCACTTTTAAGACGCAAAATCAAAACCTTGCGAAGATTGAACGTTCATTTTCGATGGCTTTGCCAAAAAAGATAAACCACGAATATACATGACCCAACAGCAGCAACCCCTTGCATCACAGAACCGGAAACGGGGCAAACGTATCCTGGTGCTTTTCATCGGCTTTTTTTGCCTGGTGGCCAGCACTCTCTTTTTCTGGATGCGTGGAAAAACAAACATCTCTACGGAGAATGCCTTTATCGAAGCTCCTATCCACACGATTGCGGCCCGAATCAATGGCTCGGTGACCCAGGTCTTGGTGCAGGACAATCAACTGGTGCATCAAGGCGATGTATTGGTTCTCCTCGATGATCGCGATGCCCGGGCCAAGATGGACACGGCCAGGGCTGAACTGAGTCTTGCCCGCAACGAAGCCGGCAGCGATCATGCCCAGGTGGAACAGAGCCAGGCGGAACTGGTGCGCAGCCGGGCCCAGGCCGTTCTGGCCAATCTGGACCGCGAGCGGGCTGAACTTCTTTATCGGCAAAAGGTTATTCCCAAGGAGCAGCTTGATCGCCAGCGCACCAATCAGCAGGTGGCAGCGGCTCAGGTACGCGCAGCTGAAGAGCAACTGCAAAAGGATATCGCCACGTGCGGAATACCGCTGGGTTCCGCTCCCTCCGCCCTGGTGGCCAAACGGCAGGCCGAGTTGGACCTGGCCGAGTTGCAACTTTCCTATACCAGGCTGTACGCACCGGTTGATGGATATGTCACCAAAAAAGCAGTGGAGGTTGGGAATTGGATCCAGCCAGGGCAGGCGTTGATGTCGGTGGTGGCCGACGGAGAGACCTGGATTACCGCCAACTATAAGGAGAGCCAGCTTACTGATGTCAGGCCGGGGATGGAGGTACGGTTCACCGTTGACACCTACCCGGGCCAGCATTTTTCCGGACATATCGACAGCATCATGGCCGGTACCGGGGCCGCATTTTCCCTATTGCCGCCGGAAAATGCCACCGGTAATTACGTAAAAGTGACCCAGCGCATCCCGGTCAAGATAATCATCGACCCCATCGATCCGCGTCGCTATCCACTGCGTGTGGGGATGAGTGTGGTACCGACCATCCTTATTCCGCAGACACTCTCTGAAATCTGGGGCGGAACTTCCGGGCCTCTGAGTCTGACTGCCAAACTGATCAGAGGAGAAGATGTCCTCAGCGCCCATCAATAAGTGGCTGGTGGCGGCGGCGGTGATGTTGCCGGCCCTGCTGGAGGTGATCGATACCTCGGTGGCCAATGTGGCATTGCCCAATATGCAGGGCAGTCTCAGTGCCGGTCATGACGAGGTGAGTTGGGTACTGACATCCTATTTGGTCTCCAATGCGGTTGTCCTGCCGATGACCGGTTGGCTTGCCCGATTTTTTGGTCGCAAACGGTTTCTCATGGGCTGTGTGGTCGTCTTTACCCTAGCCTCGTTTCTCTGCGGGGCAGCGTTCAATCTGGAAATGCTGATCTTCTGCCGCATCATTCAAGGGGCCGCAGGCGGCGCGCTCATTCCCATGAGTCAGGCTATCCTTTTGGAAAGTTTTCCTAAAAATCAGCAGGGATTGGCCAATGCCATCTTTGGCGTGGGGGTGATGTTTGGCCCGGTTATTGGCCCCATTTTGGGAGGGTGGCTGACCGATACCTACAGTTGGCGCTGGATTTTTTATATCAATTTCCCCCTGGGGGTGGTGGCGCTGCTCATGGTGGGGAGTTTTGTCGAAGATCCGTCCTACCTCAAACGAACCGAGGAACCGGTTGATTACTGCGGCCTGGTGCTTTTGGTTCTGGGAATCGGTGCCCTACAGATCGTGCTCGACAAGGGCCAACAGGACGACTGGTTCAGTTCCTCGTTCATCCTTGGTGCATCGATTGTGTCCGCCATCTCTCTGGTACTACTGGTGGTCGTGGAAGTGAGGCAGGAACACTCCATCGTCAACCTGCGCCTCTTTCGCAATATTTCGTTTTCAGCCGGTAACCTGGTGATGTTCATGGTCGGCTTCGGTCTGTACGGGGCTATCAGCATTCTCCCCATGCATCTGCAGAGTTTGATGGGCTATAGCGCCACCCAGTCGGGCATGGTGCTCGCCCCGGGCGGGGTGGCAACCCTCATCGCCATGCCCATTGCCGCCGCTTTGATGCAGAAGGTCGACGCCCGTAAGGTGGTTTTCGTGGGGCTCTGTTGCGGAGCCTACTCCATGTTTCTTCTCCATGCCTGCTCCCTGGAGGCTTCTTTTGGCGATTTTATCTGGCCGCGGATAACCAACGGCATCGGTCTGGCATGCATCTTTGTGCCGCTGACCACCATTACCCTGGGCAATATCGACAAGGAGAACATGGGGGATGCCTCAGGGCTGTTCAACCTGTTGCGCAATATTGGCGGCAGCGTGGGCATTGCCGCTGCCACCACCATGCTTGAGAGGTATTCCCAGGCCAATCAGAATAGTTTGATAGCCCATGCCACCCCCTACGACCCTGCCTATCAGCAAAAGGTTTCCACCCTGCTGCACGGCCTCTTGATCAGGGGATATGACCTGGTTTCGGCCCAGAAACTCGCCCTGGTTGGAGTGTATACCACTGTCCGCGAGCAGGCGACGATTCTTGCCTATAACCAGACCTACTGGATCTTGGGTATGGCCTTTGTGGCGGTGATTCCAATGCTTTTCCTGTTGAAAAGAATGCACGGGTCCCAGCGCGGTGTGGTCACACACTGAACCAACCCCATTTTTGAGGGAGAAAATCAAAGTTTTCAAGCATGGTACAAAGTTGGTGCACAGGATGATTCAGCTGTGCCGAAGGTTGACAACCAGGCTGCCCTCCTCCTGCCGTCAGTCTTGCTGAAGTTCATCCTGTGCACCACATTTGCCTGGTGCGCCCTCTCCGGAAAATGGCCCTCCACTTGTTTTTTCCCTCCCGCGTGATCTCTCCCTCATCGTCCTGAAGGTACAGTTTTCCGATCAATTTTAAT
This sequence comes from uncultured Desulfobulbus sp., assembly GCF_963665445.1. Taxonomy (GTDB): domain Bacteria; phylum Desulfobacterota; class Desulfobulbia; order Desulfobulbales; family Desulfobulbaceae; genus Desulfobulbus. Next base: position 1,408,465 of record NZ_OY762276.1, read on the forward strand.
CGTTAACTTACTGTTTTTAAGCAATAAATTTTAATAGTGAACAGTTTTGTTAGAAAATCGTTAGGGCTGAGTTTTTTTAGTGTCATAATCTAGTTAGAAAGGTAAAGTCGGTCCGGCTTTACGGCCCCGCAAGAAAACATAATAACTTCCTGTTTCTGTGGATAAGAGACGTGCTGCTGAGCACTCCATATATTTGGCGATGCGGTCATCCGTTGGGATTCGGAAAAGAGACTCGCATCACAAGATGAATTTTATTGAGGTTAAACAAACGATCATGAGTCAAGGGTTGCTTGCCAAGTTATTGCCGCCGCCGGAGAACAAATTTTTTACCTACTTTGAGGAGGGCGCCGAGGTAAGTGAACTTTCCTCCCAGCTGTTCTATCAGATCGTTCATTCCGATCTCAAGGAACGGGAGGAATTTCTCATCCACGCCAAGACCTATAAACGGCGTGCGGTCGAGGCCATGCAGACCAGCCTGACCCTCTTGAACGCATCGTTCATCACCCCTATCGACCGTGAAGATATTCAACTGATCTCTACCTATCTCTACAAGAGCACCAAGGTCATTCTCAAGGCCTGTGTCAATCTCCGCATCTATAAGATCGACTCCTACAATGAGATCGTCAAAAACCAGGCTGAAATTCTCATTAAATCTGCCGAGGAATTGCGGAAGATTATTCGTCTGCTCAAGCAAAATGCGCCGCTTAAGGAGGTGACCGAATGCAGCTATCGCATTCGCGACATTGAAAACCGTGGTGACGAGCTCCTGTTCATGGCCACCGAAGAGATCTTCTCCGGCAAGTACGATGCGCTCACCGTTTTGAAACTGCGTGATATTTACAAGGGGATCGAGAATGCGCTCGATATTTGTTCGGTGATTTCCGACCTTGTCCTCAACATTGCCCTGAAACACAGCTAACCAGTTGCACTGGTTGAGCCGCGGCTCTCTTGTGGGAACCGTTTCTATCACTGCCAAGGACAAGAGGACATGCTTCCATGGTTTTAACTCTCCTTATCTGCGTAGTTGTTACCGCACTTATATTTGAATACATCAACGGGTTCCATGATTCTGCCAACGCAATCGCCACCGTTGTTTCGACCAAAGTTTTAACGGCGCGGGCTGCAGTTATTTATGCCGGTGCTTTGAACATCGTCGGCGCGTTCATGGGCACCCACGTTGCCAGCACTATCGGCAAGGGAATTGTCGATACCGGCAGCGTCACCCAGGGCGTGATTCTTTGTGCGCTGCTGTCGGCAATTATCTGGAACCTGATCACCTGGTACTACGGCATCCCCTCCAGTTCCTCGCATGCACTGATCGGTGGGCTGATGGGCGCAACCATTGCCAAGGCCGGCTATCACGTGGTCCATTTTGACGGTGTCACCAAGAAGGTGTTGTTGCCGATGGTTACCTCGCCATTGATCGGATTTGGTGTCGGCTTTTTGTGCATGGTGACTATCCTTTGGGTTTGCGCCAAAGCGAACCCGAATACGGTGAACAAGTATTTTAGAAAACTGCAACTGCTCTCCTCGGGCATCATGGCGCTTAGCCATGGCAGCAATGATGCCCAGAAAACCATGGGGATCATTACCCTGGCCTTGGTCACCTACCATACCCTTCCCTCCTTTGATGTTCCCTATTGGGTGATTCTCGGCTGTGCCGTTACCATGGGGATGGGAACCATGGCCGGAGGCTGGCGGATTATCCGCACCATGGGCAGCAAGATGATCAAGCTCAAGCCGGTCCACGGTTTTGCCGCGGAAACCACCGCGGCTGCGGTTATCCTTTCCGCCTCGCATTTCGGCATTCCGGTCAGCACCACCCACATCATTTCTACCTCGATCATGGGCGTGGGCAGCACCAAGGGGGTGCACGCCCTCAAGTGGGGCATTGTCGGCAATATCGTCATGGCCTGGGTACTGACCATACCGGTCTGCATGGTGATTGCGGCCCTTTTGTACTGGATTTTGCCGGTGTAAAATGCCTTGCAGGTTGGTCGTTCGTCCAACCACCTACCTGTTGAGATACACTCCTGAGGATCAAAGTCCACGAGATCAGCAGGAGTGTGTTTGTCACTTCTGTGTTTTTGGCTTATTGTTGTCCTTCCCAGCCTGTTCTCACCAGGCACATGCCTGGGAGTTGAACGGGGTATAGCCGTTTATCTGTGCAAGGTTTCGTTCATTGGCCATGGTTTCCAGTTGGTTGTGGTGCTCGCCGTAAAGGTTGAGAAAAACATCGCAGAGATCGGGATGGAACTGGGTCCCACGGTTGCGCGAGATTTCGTCCCAGGCCTGCTCCATGGTGAGGGCCGGTTTGTAGGGCCGGAATGTGGTCATGGCGTCAAAGGCGTCGGCAATGGCGATGATGGCCGATTCCAGAGGAATTGCATCATGGCGGAGATTGTCCGGATAGCCTTTGCCGTCGAAACGTTCGTGATGATGGCGGATGATCGTCCCCATTTTTTCAAGCCCCGGCAGGTTTTCGAAAATGGAGGCACCAATAACTGAATGCTGTTGCATGAGATAATACTCGGCCCGGGATAATTTCCCTTGGGTAAACCCCCGGCTTTGCCGGGGGACTCCAACAGTTTGACGGTTACTGGATTGCAGAAAAGAAACAATTGATTGCGTTCTTGATCGTCTTTGTTGAGATCAACAATGCAAAGAGCATAGGCAAGAATCAACACAATTTTTTCTGATGCTTAATTCCCAGATTTCAATGAGGAATCGATCAACGAATACCGGAGCATCAGTTTTTGCTTATACTCACACAAAACAACAAGAGTCAGAATCGAAAGATAATAGATGCGAACTCGTGATATTTTATTGCTGGATCTTGCCAACAACTTGACCACCAAGGGTGGTCAGTGGATCAGTTGCATATGCCGCTTTGAGCGGCTCCCAGTCTTTCAAGCCACCGGCTTTGCCGGTGGTCTTTGACTTTCCGGATTTCATCAATATACCCTCGGCAATGCCGATTTTGCCGATGTCGTGCAGGTGGCCGATGACATGCACATAATCGCAGTGGGTGTCGGACATGTGCAGCCCCCGGCAAATAAGTTCAGCTATTTCCGAAACCCTGCGCGAATGACCTGCCGTGTATACATCCTTGATTTCTATGGTGCGGGTGAGGCTTTCAATAAAAAGATGAAAATCGATGTCCTTGAAGCAGGTCATAGGGCTGATGCTCGTCCTGGGAAAAATGAAAAAGCCGTGGTCACGGCGGTGAATGTCAGCAGTGGATCATTGGTGAACACTGTGAGCCACATCCTTGCTCCAGGATAGAATTTCCGGTTCCGCTTCGGCGGGATCACCATCGATACGAAGCGGCTTATGTACGAGTTTGCCACCGAGATCACCGATTTTTTCCAGGAGAAGTTCCACCGCGCCGCAGAAATAGGGACGCTTCGAGTCACCGCAGCCGAATACGGCTATATTGCGTGACCGGATGTGCGCTTTGTTGAGCTGATCGTAGAGCGGGGCAAAACTCGGCGGAAATTCAATGGTGTCTAGGTTGCCGCGACTTGATGAGCCAAACACGGTCAGGTCAAAACCTTGGCCGAGATTGGTGGCTTTGACCGTCCGTGCATCGAAAAGACTCACCTCGATGCCCTGTTGCTGGAAGAGGGTGCAGATAGTTTGGGCAGCGGTTTTGGTGTTGCCTGTTTCCGAACCGTACACAATAAGTGCTTTTGCCATGGGGCCCTCCTTGGATATTAGGACTGGCTTACTCAATTGGATTAAAAAATTCCAGGGAGAATATCCTCCCTGGAGCGGGTGATGGTTTCATTCGGCGTGTTCAGCCCATCGGCCAGCCGCCAATATGTCGTTCTCGCAATGGGAACCGAGAACGACATTTCGATCTTCGCAAGTTGCTGATTTCACAATGCGTGACATTCAGGTTTTTGATTTTTCACGAAGCCATCAAAACTCATACATAAGTCGGGTGGTGAATCCGTAGCCGCTGTCCTCGGAGGCATCCGGATCATTGGCGTAAAAATCATCGATGAAATATTCCAAGGTGACCGTGGTTCCCTTCACCACCTGCATCGAGGCTGCGGCAATATAGCGCTGCTCGGGCAGATCCAGGGCATAGGCCTCCCAGGAACGCTGGTAGCCAAGGGCAAAGACGGTGTCCTTGTTCAGCAGGGCGGTTGTGTAGGCCAGTTCGGTATTCAGGGCTTTGGGTTCTGCCCCATCGACGCCATAGGGAACTTCAGCCGGAGCAAAGCTGTCCATGGCCGCAATGTATTCGGCAATGAGCGAGAAGTTCTTGTAACTGCCGCCCACATTGAGGCTGATGCCCGGCACCTCGTCTTTCACCGAATCAAAACCATTGTCGTTGATCACGTCGGTCAGGGTGCTCGAGTCGCCAATATTGCTCACCCAGGCGATCCCGGCATTGAATCCCGTATCTCCTTGCGTATAGGCATAGGCAAGGGACGCACCGAAACCGTTGATGGTGTCGTTATCGTCGTCCTCTTCATCCATGCCGTTGTAGCTGAACACGGTGGCGGTCAAGCCGCTTGCCTCATAACCGACAATGACCCCTTTGGGATTGATTTCACCCAGGGTTTGGGTCAGGGGGTCCTGAATCATGCTGGTGGAGAAATCGCCAAAGGGCACATAGACCTTCCCTGCGGTGAGAAAGAACGGGATATCCTCGGTTTTGCCCAAGGTGATGTTGGCCTCATCGAGGTAGAACCGATCCTCGTCATCGCCGTCGTAATCGATGACGATCTTGCCGGTGGCCCAGTCGGCAACCTTCAGATCCATGATCAATTCAACCGTATCGAGAACGAAGGCACTCTTGTTGGCTCCGTCTTTTCCCTGGGAGAGTTTGTAGTCACCTTCGATTGACCCGCTGAGGCTGACAAAATCATTGATCTGCGGGCCGGGCTTTTTTTCGTCCAACTGACGGCTCACCTCGGCCTCGATCGCCGCCTTTGCAGGTACTGCTGTCTGGGCATTGTTTTCCATCTGCGTGATGCGCTGATTGAGTTGCCGGTTCTGTTGCATCAGCAGCTGCACCTGTGCTTTCAACTCCTCGAGTTCAGCCTTTGTTGAGGAGGCTGCCTGCGTTGTCTCGGTTCCAAAGAGCAGGCATGCGGAGGCGGCGGCAAGCACGAGGGGGCGGTTCAATAGTTTGATCATTGTTGGTTGCCTTATTTTTGTAAGATATTGTTATGTTGATATTAAATGAGATGTTCAGGCCGATTCGAAATTCAATCGATCCATTCATACATCTCGATGGATTCAGGAGTGCATTTGCAGCATCCTTTGCAGACTGAGCCCGTACCCTCAAGTCGGCGTACCTTGCCCTTGTGCATCCAGACCGCAAACAGGGGCCGAATCGTCTCCACATCCACCTGGAAGTGATAGGCTGCATCCTGCAGGGGAGTCATTTTGCGGGAGCGAAGGTAGTGTTTGAGTTGAATGAGATCCATGGCGGCTCCTACTTTTTGGCAAGGCCGACTGCAACGGTCTGATTGAGAGAAACGATGGTGAATCGCTCTTGACGGTGCCCCAGAACCTTGAGAATCAGGATAACGGAGACAAAGGCGCAGAGATCAAGGGCGATCACCAGGGCTGCGTAGGTGGGCCGACTGGCGAAATTCACAGCCTGATAGAAGAAGGTGGAGGCAAAGTAGGCCAGAAAGGTCGTCCAGAAACCGACAAAGGCTGTCCAGGCCAGGTTGGTTTCACGGTACACAGCAGCAATGGCCGCGCTGCAGGGAAAATAGAGCAGGACAAAGAGGAGATAGGCAAAGGCCGCGCTCTGGCTGCCGAAAAGCCGCACCATGGAACCAAAGGTATTGACGTTCACCTCCTGTTCTTCGGCAGCAATTGTGGCATCGCTAACATCGCCCACGGAAATGCCCAGCGGGTCGCTCAGGGTGTCAAGAACACCCTTCAGGTTTTCCGGAATGGTGGCGAAGGCGCCGCTGATGCCGCCCCAGAAGTCAAACCCCTCCTCTTTGCCGGTTTCGTCCTCCCCGGCCTGCTGATCAAGGGAGCTGTAGAGGGAATTCAGGGTGCCGACCACAGCCTCCTTGGCAAAGATGCCCGTGAAAATGCCCACGGTTGCCGGCCAGTTCTCCTCGCTCACTCCCATGGGTCGGAGGACCGGGGTGATCACCTTACCGATCGATGCCAGGGCGGATTTGTCGCTGTCCTCGTTGCCGAAACTGCCGTCGACGCCTAGAGAATTGAGCACCGAAAGGACCATGATCACCGGAATCAGCACCTTGCCGGCCTTGAAAAGAAAGGTCTGCAACCGGTCCAGGGCGCGCAGCAGGACGGAACGCACGGTAGGCAGGTGGTAGGGCGGCATCTCCATGATAAAGGGCGTGACCTCACCCTTGAGCAGGGTGTTTTTCAGCACCAGGCCGGTGATGACCGCAAAGGCGATACCAATCAGATAGAGGCCGAACACCAGATTCTGGCCACCGGTGGGGAAAAAGGCCGCGGCAAAGAGGGCGTAGACCGGCAGGCGGGCACCGCAGGACATAAAGGGATTCATCATCACCGTCAGGGTCCGGTCTCGTTCGTTTTCCAGGGTGCGGGTAGCCATGATGGCTGGAACGTTGCAACCGAAACCGACCAGCATCGGCACGAATGCCTTGCCCGGCAGGCCGATGAACCGCATGAACCGGTCCATCACAAAGGCCGCGCGCGCCATATAGCCGGAATCCTCCAAAAAGGAGAGAAAGAGGAACATGAATCCGATCGGCGGAATAAAGGTGGCCATGGTCTGGATGCCGCCGCCGATACCGGTGGCGAGCACGGCAATCAGCCAGTCGGGGGCATGGAGGCGGCCCAGCAGTTCGCCGAACCCGTCAACAAAGACAGTTCCGGCCAGTTGATCGAAAAAGTCGATAAAGGCACCGCCGAGGTTGATGGTGAACATGAACATCAGATACATGGCGACCAGAAAAATCGGCAGGCCAAAGACTCGGCTGAGCACGACCCGATCGATCTTGTCCGATAGGCTGCTGGTCAAGCGGCCGCTCTTCCTCACCAGCCCCTGGGTCAGCCAACTGACAAAGCCATAGCGGGCGGAGGCGATGACAATATCCACCTCCTCCTCTTCACTGGCTTCAATAGCCTGCTGCAGCTCACTCACCTTTGAGTGGGTGGAATCGCTGATTGTTACCATCCTCGTCGGTTGCTGGTCCCCCTCGAGCAGTTTGAGAGCCATCCAACGCGGATCGACCTTTTTCACCGAGCAGACGTCCTGTAGGTCCACGGCCAGTTTCTGGATCGCTTCCTCAACTGGAGCCGGATACATTACCTTGGCTTCGGTCTGCTGCTGTGTTGCACTGTTGTTGAGAATCGTCGCCTTGAGTTCCCTGATCCCATGATTTTTCGAGGCGGTCATCGGCACTACAGGGCAGCCGAGCCGTTGCTCCAGGCCCTCGACATCGATTTGCAGTTGTCGCTCCAGGGCCATGTCCATCATGTTGAGCGCGATGATCAGAGGAACGCGCATTTCCAGCAGTTGACTGGTAAGGTAGAGGTTGCGCTCGATATTGGAGGCATCGACGATGTTGACGATGAGTTGTGCCTGGCGGGAAAGGAGAAAGTCACGGGTCACCTCCTCGTCCAGGGAGGAGGCGGCCAGGGAATAAATTCCCGGGGTGTCGATCACTTCAACCTGGGTGTCCTCAATCCGGAACGAGCCCGATTTACGGTCCACAGTCACACCCGGCCAGTTACCCACCCGTTGTTTAGCCCCGGTCAGGCTGTTGAACAGGGTGGTTTTTCCGCAGTTCGGGTTGCCGACCACACCAATGGTTATCTGCTTCATTGTTCCATCCTCCCCACCAAGAGTGTCTTGGCCTCGTCCCTGCGCAGGCTGAGGCTGTAGTCACGAACGATAATTTCAACCGGGTCGCCCATGGGAGCCACCCGAGCCACGGTAAACTCGGTGCCTTTGATCAAGCCCATGGCGAGCAGTTTTTGCCGATAGACCTGCGATCCCTGTTCAAATCCAACAATCTTCCCTTTTTCGCCAACGGCGATGTCTGCGAGTGTCTGTTTCATGTTGTCAACACCTGATAACGTTAATTTTGTGGGACATGCCGCCGCCCAATGCGAAACGGTTCCCGGATTTCTCAATGATGGTCGCCCCCCAGGCTGTTTTTGCACCACAGTGACAGCGTCGTTGATCTGCAATCCCATGCTCAACAACCGCTCTTTGAGCTGTGCACCGCTGCGCACCATGATGATGCGGACAGTCTCTCCCTCCTGAGCCAGGAAGAGCGGAAAAGAGGCCGGAGGGCAGGGGGGCCGCCTGCGTGATACAGATACGACGAACCGGAACGGAATCACCCGGGGACGCGGTACGGAAAATGAGAGTTTTCAGTGCATTCATGGCGCATTGTTAGGATGGGTGTGAAGTGTTAGTAGCTTCTAAACACGGGCGGAATGTATCGTTTTGAGTGTAGAAGTCAATAATTATTTTAGCGAACCCTTGTAAAAATTTGTCGATCCTAAAAAAGGCGAGTCAGGTGTAGGAAACTTCTCGGGGGGAAAGCGAGGAAAAGAATTGACGTGTTCGGATAAAATTACATCAAAATCAATGTATTATATGGTTTGAGCTAGAGGCGGTTGGCTGTTGCTTTTCCCTTGTATTTTTTGTACCGTACAAAGCATGATTCTCACTATTGGCAAGGTCAGCCCCTGGTTGGCTGTTTTTTTGTATAAGCAAAATTGATCATTGAGAGCGGCAAAATAGATTTTTCTTTTTGGGGGATATTTTGTACATAACCCGCGTATTTTTAGATATTTCTTGTTGTGTATCTTTTTCTGTATCATCAATGTTGATGGTTTCGTAAAAAGTCAAAAGTCTGAATGCCTGACATCGTGAAATCAACAACTTACGAAGCTCGAAACGTCGTTCTTGGTCCTTTTTACGAGAAGGACAATATTGATGAATGAAAGCGCGTTTGAAATGTCCTGTTTTTTAATGCACTGCATTTATTAGGTATTTTTAAGCATTTCTTTTTCACGCGGTAAACGCCGCCTTGGGAAAGGCCGCTGGATGGAGCAACGGAACGGGTAGTGCTGGTCATAGATTGCTCGTATCAGTATTTTTTATTGTACCATGGGGCCGGTTGCCTGCAATCGGTTTGGGATAAAAGCGAGTGGGTGAAAAAACTATGAGTGAGACCAAGTATAGCATTTGCGGCATGTGCGCCGTTCGATGTCCCGTAACCGTGCAGGTGGAGGAGGGAACCCCCGTATGGATTGAGGGCAACAGCAATGACGGTGGCATGGGGCACAGCCTCTGTGCCAAGGGGGCAGCCGCATTTGCCCAGCGCGACGATAAACAGCGTCCCACCTCGCCGATGCTTCGTGTGGGGGAGCGCGGCGAAGGCAAATGGCGCGAGGTCTCCTGGGATGAAGCCTACGATTTCATCGCCGGAAAGTTGGGGAAGATCATCGAAGAGCACGGCGCCCGCGCCATCATGTTCTCCGACCGCGGAGGTCCCTTTGCAGATTTGCGCAAGGCCTTTGTCAAGGCCCTCGGGTCACCCAACTACATCAATCACGACTGTACCTGCGGCCGAAATGTCCATCATGCGGCTAAATCCCTTTACGGTCTGGGCCGCAAGGATTTTGCCTATGATTATGAAAACGCCAAACATATCGTTCTGTTCGGGCGCAACATCACCGAGGCCCTCAAGGTCAAAGAGGTAAAAAGCTTCCTCAAAGGGATCAAGAATGGAGCGCATGTGACCTACATCGATCCACGCGCATCGGTAACCGCAGGAAAGGCCACCCGTTATTGGCAGAACAGGCCTGGCAGCGATTACGCCCTGCTCTTGGGCATCGCCAACTGTCTGGTCAACAACCGCTACTACGACAAGGCCTTTGCCGACCGGTACATCAACGGCATGAAGGAGTTCAAAGCCTTTCTTGCGCCCTACACGCCCCAGTGGGCCTCCGTTGAATCCGGAATTCCCGCCGAGGAGATCGAGGCCTTCTGTCGCGAACTCAATCAGGATCGGCCCAAGGTGATCATCCATCCAGGCTGGATGCTCGCCCGCTATCGGGATTCCTTCTACGCCTCGCGCATGATCCACATCCTCAATGCCCTCATGGGCAGCATCGAGCAGCCCGGCGGCTTGTACTATCCCAAAGGCCCCAAGGATGCGGGTCGTTCCGGACTCAAGAGTCTGGGAGCCCTGGTTCCAGGAGTGGATGAGGAGCGCGCCGATGGTTGCGGCACCCGCTATCCGCAGTGGGACAAGGGGGCCGGCATGCTGCAGACCGCCTATGCGGCCATCGAAACCGGCGAGCCCTACCCGCTCAAGGCCTACTTCATTCATCGCCACGACCCCTTTATCGCCCTGCCCGATACGAACGAGCAGCAGCGTATCTTCAACAGGCTGGAGCTGATTGTCGCGGTTGATATCAACTTCAGCGAGACCGCCTGGTTTGCCGACGTCATCCTTCCGGAGAACACCTTTCTCGAGCGGGCCTCCATCCTTCGCACCGAAAAGGGGCTCAAACCGGGATTCGGTCGCCGCGAGCAGTGTGTGCCGCCGCTCAACAACACCAAGGCCGGATGGGAGATCTACATCGATATCGCCCGCCGCATGGGCAAAGGCGAATACTTCCCCTTCAACACCATCGAGGATATCTGGGCCTATCAGTTGCAAGAGACCGGTGTTTCGATCAGTGATTTCGATGCCAAGGGCTTTGTCAAACTCTCAGATGATGCAATCTGGTTCGATCGGGAGAACCTGAAATTTGGCACTGATTCCGGTAAAATTGAAATCTTCAACGAGAAGTGGGAGGCTATGGGGGTGCCCTCATTCATTCCTTACGAGGCACCCGAGGCGCCACCCGAGGGCAGTTTTCGCCTCCTGTTCGGCCGCAACGGGTACCAGGCCCATGGGCAGCATCAGAACAACCCCCTGCTCAATGACCTGTTGATGGAAAATAAACTGTGGATAAACACTCAGGCAGCCAAAAAATTGGGGATAAAGGACGGTGCACGGGTTATGGTGGTCAACGGTGATGAACAGGGCACCATCACCGCCTATGTGACCGACCTCATCCACCCCGAAGCAGTCTTCATGCTCCACGGATTTGGTACCCGCGTACCTGCCAAAAAGCGGGCCTTTGGCAAGGGCCTGGCGGATCAACTCTTCATGAAGGGAAAGCTCAAGGAGTGGGACAAGGCCGGTGGAGGTTTGAACCTTGCTGAAAGTTTTGTCACCGTTACCCTTGCTTAACCGGAAGGAGAGTTGAAATGAGCAAATATCTTATCGTTCAGGACATTGCCGACTGTATCGGCTGCCGTGCCTGTGAAGTCCACTGCAGATCAAAGAACAAACCCGGCCCCGGCGCCTTTTATTGCCGCATGATCAAGGTCGCCACCGCCGACCAGCCGACCCCGAAAATCAATTTTGTCTACCTTTCCTGCTTTCACTGCGAAAAGGCCTGGTGCATCGATGCCTGCCCCACCGGGGCCATGCGCCGACGCGAAAAGGACGGCATCGTCTATGTCGATGAGAAATCCTGTGTAGGCTGCAAGGCCTGCATCACCGCCTGTCCCTGGACCGTTCCCCAGTGGAATGCCGAAACCGGCAAGGTCGGCAAATGCGATCTTTGCATGGACCGCATCGATCAAGGGTTGGAACCGGCCTGTGTCACCAAGTGTGTCACCAAATGTCTCCACTTTACCACCCCCTCAGAGGCATCAGAGACTGCCCGTCAAGCCTATGCCGAGCAGTTGATGGAAAATCGCCGCTCATAGGAGTACCATGTGATGGATGCACTGCCCAAGGAGTATCTCGGCATACTGCTCTTGCTGATCTTTGGCGTCTTATTCGGTGTGCTCACCCTGCTTATAGGACGGTTTTTCCGTCTGAGCCGGCCGTATAAGGAAAAACTGATCGCCTATGAGTCGGGAAATGAGCCGACCGAGGCCCCGCGGATGCGATTTTCGGTCAAGTTCTACCTGATCGCCATCCTGTTCGTGGTTTTCGATGTCGAGGCCATCTATCTCTACCCCTGGGCTGTGAGCTACGATCGAATGGGACTGTTCGCCCTGGTGGAGATGCTTTTTTTTATTGCGCTTTTGCTGGTGGGCTACGTCTATGCCTGGAAAAAAGGAGTGCTGCAATGGGAGAAATAAAGGATCCGACCATGGTCCAGTTGGAGGAGGGGGTTCGCTTCATCCCCGGCGCCAACGCCCTGCTCGGCCCATTGAACAAACTGGTGAACTGGGGGCGTTCCGGCTCCATCTGGCCGGTAACCTTCGGACTGGCCTGCTGCGCCATCGAGATGATGGATGCCGGTGCCTCCACCAACGACCTCGACCGGTTCGGCATCCTCTTCCGCGCCAGCCCACGCCAGGCCGACTGCATGGTGGTGGCCGGAACCCTGACCAAGAAGATGGCCCCGGTTCTCCGCCGGGTCTACGACCAGATGCCTGAACCGCGATACGTGCTCGCCATGGGCAGCTGCGCCTGCAGCGGCGGGGTGTTCGACACCTATGCCGTCACCCAAGGCGTCGATCAGATCATTCCAGTGGATGTCTATGTCCCCGGATGCCCGCCCCGGCCCGAGGCCCTGCTTGAGGGGTTCCTCAAACTCCAGGAAAAAATTCAACAGGAGCAGTTTCGATGGAGCCAGTGGCGATAATCGACCGGATCAAAGCCGAATTTCCAGGCGAGTTCATAGAGAGTTACGTCAACCAGGGCCAGGGTGCGGTGATTGTCCGCGGTGGTCAGATTGTCGATCTACTCCGCTGGCTGCGCGACGACAAGGCGATGCAGATGAACCACCTGCGTTCGCTCTGCGGGGTGGATAATGCCCGGCGCAAGGCCCCCGGCCTTTCCCGGTTCGAGGTGGTCTACAACCTCTACTCCATTGGACTGCGCCATGAGATCCGCATCCGTGCCGAGGTCGGCGACAAGGAACCCGCGATCGACTCGGTGGTCGAACTCTGGGCAGGGGCCGACTGGCTTGAGCGCGAAACCTTTGATCTGATGGGCATTGTCTTCAACAATCATCCGGATCTCCGCCGGGTGCTGCTGCCCGAAGACTGGGTCGGTCATCCCCTGCGTAAGGAATATCCCCTCAAGGGAAAAGAGGAGTGGTCCGGTATGACCGAGTTGTTGACCAAGGTCCAGCAACTGGATCAGCATGGATTTGACCCCGAGGGGCATAAACACGGACAGTACGATCCCCGAGAGGAGGAGTGATGAGCCGGCCGATTTGCAAAACCATTGAAGTCCCGGTTATTGACGGCGAGAGCGAGCGATACTCCCTGCGTCTGGGGCCGCAGCATCCGGCTACCCATGGCGTCCTCAGGGTTGATCTCGAACTCGACGGCGAGACCATCCTCGAATGCAATCCGCAGGTGGGCTATCTCCACCGCGGTTTCGAAAAACTGGCCGAGAGCAAAACCTACGCTCAGGCCCTGATCCTCACCGATCGCCTGGACTACATCGCCGCCATGTCCAACAACATTGGATACTGCGTGGCTGTGGAGAAGCTGCTCGCCATCTCCGTACCCCAGCGTGCTCAATACATCCGCACCATTGTCGGTGAGATGTCGCGTCTTTGCTCGCATCTACTGTGGCTAGCCACCCATGCCCTGGATATCGGGGCCATGACCGTCTTTCTCTACTGCTTCCGCGAGCGCGAAATTCTGCTGGATCTGTTTGAGGAACTCTGCGGCGCCCGCCTGACTTTTTCCTATCCGCGTATCGGCGGCGTGCGCCAGGATGTAAGCCGATACTTCGTGGACGAGCTGCAGCGCTTTCTCGATATCTTTCCCGCCAAGATGGACGAGTACGAGACCCTGATCGATACCAACCGCATCTGGCTCAAGCGAACCGTCGGCATCGGCAAACTCACTGGCGAGCAAGCACTGGCCCTGGGCCTGACCGGCGCCTGCCTGCGCGGCTCGGGCGTTGATTACGATATCCGCAAGCACCAACCCTACGACGCCTACGACAAGGTGGAATTCGAGGTTCCGCTGGCCACCGAGGGGGATATCTATGCCCGTTATCGCTGCCGCATGGAGGAGATGCATCAGTCGGTGCGCATCATCCAGCAGTGCATCGATCAGCTCCCTCCCGGGACGATCTTCGGCGCCGATGCGCCCGATCTGGTGATGCCGTTCAAGGCTCCGGCCCGGGTGGAGGCCCAGGCCGGGAACTATGGCGGTGGTCTGATCAAGCTCATCCGCGATCGAAATCTCTACATCTCCGGCGATGTCTATGTGGCCACCGAGGTCCCCAAGGGGGAGCTGGGATTCTACTTCATCTCCGACGGCAACAACCGGCCCTACCGAATGCATATCCGCTCCCCATCCTTCATCCACATCAGTTCGCTCAAGACCCTGTGCAAGGGGGAACTGATCGCGGATCTGATCGCCAATATCGGCAGCCTGGATGTGGTCTTGGGTGAGTCCGACCGGTGAACCGGCAAGGTTGCGTCAGCCTCCGACACCGTGCCCCTGTCCCTGTTTGTGAACGAGGAATTCTATGAATATCATCATGTTGCTGGTCTGGATCCTGATCCTCTTTGCCGTGGTCATGCTCCATGTCGCCTATGCAACCTACGTTGAACGCAAGGTCATCGGCCATATGCAGGTTCGTTTGGGGCCGATGCGCGTCGGCTGGCATGGCCTGCTCCAGCCGATCGCCGATGGGGTGAAGTCCTTTTTCAAGGAGGACATCATTCCGGAAAATGCCGACAAGGCCACCTTTCTCGCCGCACCGATCATCTGTTTGGTGGCGATGATGACGTCGCTGGCGGTCCTGCCCTTTGCCAAGGGCTGGGTCCTGGCGGATATCGACATCGGCCTGCTCTTCATCTTTGCCATGAGCTCGCTCTCCTCCTACGGCGTTGTTCTCGCAGGTTGGGCCTCCAACTCGAAGTACAGTTTTCTCGGTGGCCTGCGCTCCATGGCCCAGGTCATCAGCTATGAGATCAGCATGGGGTTGAGCTTGGTCGGGGTCATGCTCATGGCCGGCTCGCTCAACCTGAGCAAGATCGTCGAGGCGCAGGGGGATTCCTTCCTGGGCATGTATCTCATGCCCCAGTGCATCGGTTTTTTTGTGTTTTTCATCAGCATGCTCGCTGAGACCAACCGCGTGCCCTTCGACCTGCCCGAGGCCGAAACCGAACTGGTTTCCGGCTACTGCACCGAATACAGCGGCATGCGTTACGCCATCTTCTTCATGGCCGAGTACATCGGCATGATGGTCATGGCCTCGATCGCCACCATCTGCTATCTCGGCGGCTGGAACGGCCCCTTTGCGGTCCCGTTTTTCCCGCCGCTGTGGTTCGTGCTCAAGGTCTACCTGTTCATGTTCCTCTTTATCTGGATTCGAGCCACTCTGCCGCGATATCGCTACGATCAGCTGATGGACCTGGGCTGGAAGCTGCTTATCCCGCTGGCGTTGGCCAATATTGTCCTCACCGCCTGTTTCCGGGCCATCCTGAGTTAAGAGGGAAGGGGGATACAAACAATGTACGTGCATTACAAACCAAAGCGCGGTCTGTGGGGAACCATCTTTCAGGTGGAGATTCTCCAGGGCATGGCCCTGACCCTCAAGCGTCTTTTTTCCAAACCCATCACCCGCCAGTATCCCGAGGTCAAGCCTACGATTCGGCAGGGGTTCCGTGGCCAGCACGCCCTGGTGCGTGATCCGGAGACCGGGGACTGCAAATGCATCGGCTGTATGCGCTGTGCCATGGCCTGCCCCTCGCGCTGTATCCGCATCCGTTCCCACAAGGACAAGGAACCGGGAAGCCGCCGGGTGATAGACAACTACGTCATTGATGCGTTGCGTTGCGTCTACTGCGGCTACTGCGAGGAGGTCTGCCCGGTGAACGCGATCGTCCTCACCGAGGTCTACGAGTACGGTTGTTTTGATCGTCCTTCGCTCACTTTCACCCGCGAACAGCTGTTGGCCAACTGGGACCGATTTGTCGAGGAGAAAGGGGCTGAGATGGAAAATTACGTCAACCCCTTCTGGCGACCGCGCGGGGTTGCCGAGGCGGATCTGCCCGCCCCCAAGCGTCTTCCTGTCTCTGCGGAGTGGCGCGGCGAGGACCAGGTCGTTGGCCGGAAATGGCGGCAGGCAAACCCTGCTCAAAAAGACTGAACGGAGAGGATATCCATGTTTCTTCAGTTGTTTTTCATCTACTGCGCCTTGATGATCGTCGCCAGCGGCCTTCTTGCCATCAGTCTGCGCAACCCGGTTCACTGTGTGCTCATGGTCCTGGTGCTCTTCTTCCATATGGCCGGGCTCTATCTGACCTTGAACGCGGAATTTCTCGCCGCGGTGCAGATCATTGTCTATGCCGGCGCTGTCCTGGTGCTCTACCTCTTTGTCCTCTTTCTCGTCAGTCTGCGCGAAGAGCTGCACATGGATGCCTTCATGCCCAGTCCCTGGTTGGGGCGGGCCATAGCCAGCGGCCTGGCCCTTGGCCTGCTCTCTGCGCTCCCGTCCTTCACCCCCGGGGCCAAGGGCACCTGGAGCGTCGAGGCGGTCCGCGAGTTGACCCATACCGTGGTCATGGGGCAGGAGATGTACTCCACCTACCTCCTGCCCTTTGAGATCGCCGGTCTTATCCTGCTGGTTGCCCTCCTTGGCGGCCTGGTGCTTGCCCGTCGCGACGAAGGGTATCCGGTCGAGACCCAGGAGTCCCTAACAGGCGAATCCGACAGTCTTGCCTGCGAGGAGGTCAGCCGATGATTCCCCTTTCCTGGTACATGGCCCTGGCCATCGTTCTCTTCTCCATCGGGGTCTGCGGCTTTCTCACCCGGCGCAACGTGATCATCATGTTTCTCTCGCTGGAGCTGATGCTCAACGGGGTGAACCTGAACCTGGTGGCCCTCAGTCACTTTATGGACAGTGTCCGCGGACAGGCGTTCACCTTCTTCATCATCACCGTTGCCGCTGCCGAGGCTGCCATCGGGTTGGGGATTGCCATATCGCTCTACCGCAACCGCCGTTCGGTCCACGTCGATTCTCTGAACCAACTCAAAGGATAAGCATATGCCAGCCTCACTGCTTGCCATTCCCTTTTTGCCGCTGGCCTCCTTCGTTATCACCCTCCTGTTCGGGAAACGGATGGGGGCCAGGGCCCACTGGCTGCCGATCATCACGGTGCTGCTCTCCTTTTGCTGCGCCCTGATCGCCTTCAACCGGGTGCGGTCCGGGGAGATTATCAACCAGGATATCTATACCTGGATCCAATCCGGGAATTTGAGTGTCTCAGTCGGTTTTCTCGTCGATCAGTTGACTGCGGTGATGCTGATCGTTGTCACCAGCATCAGTTCTCTGGTCCACATCTATTCCGTGGGCTACATGAAGGGCGAGGACGGCTACTCCCGGTTTTTTGCCTATCTGAGCCTGTTTACCTTCTCCATGCTGATGTTGGTCCTGGGCAACAACTTCCTCCAACTCTTTTTTGGTTGGGAGGCGGTGGGGCTTTCCTCGTACCTGCTGATCGGCTTTTATTACACCAAGAAGTCCGCCGCGGATGCGGGCAAAAAGGCCTTCATCGTCAACCGGTTCGGTGACTTCGGCTTTATTCTCGGTCTCTTTCTCGTCTTTACCGAGTTCGGCAGCCTGCACTACACCGAGGTTTTCGGCAAGCTTGGGATGCTTGAAGGGCAGACCGTGTCCTTTTTGGGCGCACCCATCGGCATAGCCACGGTGATCGCGCTGCTGCTCTTTTGCGGCGCTATCGGTAAATCGGCGCAGATCCCACTCCATGTCTGGTTGCCGGATGCCATGGAAGGTCCGACTCCGGTCAGTGCCCTGATCCATGCCGCCACCATGGTCACCGCCGGTGTTTTTTTGATCGCCCGCTGCCACCCGATCTTCGAACTCTCCCCCTTCACCCTCAACCTGATCACCATTCTCGCGGCCATCACCACCCTCTTTGCCGCGACCATCGCCCTGGTGCAGACCGACATCAAGCGGGTGGTTGCCTACTCCACGGTCAGCCAGTTGGCCTACATGTTCATCGGCTGCGGCGTGGGTGCCTACTCGGCCGGTGTCTTTCACCTTTTCACCCATGCCTACTTCAAGGCGCTGCTCTTCCTGGGCTGCGGCTCGGTCATTCTCGGCATGCACCACGAGCAGGATGTGCGCTTCATGGGCGGACTCAAGCAAAAGATGCCCATCACCTATTGGACCTTCCTCCTGGCCTCGCTCTCCATCTCCGGTATCCCCGGTTTGGCCGGATTTTTCAGTAAGGACGAGATTCTGCTCATGGCCTTCAACAGCCATCTGGCGGCCGGCAAGTTTGCCTGGTTTATTGGCACCCTGGTGGCCTTTATGACCGCCTTTTACTCGTTCCGCCTCTTCTTCCTCATCTTTCACGGGGAGTTCCGCGGGAGTGAGCATCAACGCGAGCATCTCCACGAATCGTCTGCCGTGGTCACCATCCCGCTCATGCTGCTGGCCGTTGGCGCAGTGGCCGCCGGCTGGTTCGGTATCCCCGCGATCCTTGGCGGTGAAAATCACTGGGCCCATTTCCTTGCCCCTGTCCTTGGTCATCCCCATGTGGAGGTGTCCCATGGCACCGAGGCCCTGTTGATGGGGACCTCGATTCTTGCCGGTGTCCTGGGGATCGGCCTGGCATTTTTTTTCTATCGATTGCAGCCGCAGATTCCCACTGCCCTGGCAACGCGGTTTGCCGGCATCTACCAGTTGCTGCTCAACAAGTACTATGTGGACGAGTTGTACGGCAAGATTATCGTTGAACCGACCCTGACCTTCAGCCGGAGGGTTATCCTTAAGATCATCGACATCGGCGGTATCGAAGGCGTGGTGAACGGGCTGCCGCGTCTAATCGGCAACGGTTCGCAACAACTGCGTAAGATCCAGGACGGCCAAGTCTCCCATTATCTCGCCTGGATGGGCGGCGGTGCCCTGGTGGTCCTGGTGGTTTTGCTTATCGGCAATTAGAAATCCGTATCTGCCCGACCTGTAGAAAGGGAAAATGCGCTTTGCCCGGGAATAAAAAAGACGGCAAAACGATCTTCATTCAACACACCCAATCCGTGAGCGCCAAATGTCCATACCTTTGCTCAGCACTCTGATTTTCTTTCCGGTCCTTGGCGGCCTGTCGCTGTTGGCCATTCCCAGGCAGCAGACAGCCACCATCAGGCTGATGGCCCTGTTCATCAGCCTGATCGAACTCGGTCTGACCCTGCCGGTGGCCCTGATGTTTGACAAGACCACCCACGCAATGCAGTTCGTCGAGCACCATCCATGGATCAGTGAACTCAATATCAACTATTCCCTGGGGATAGATGGCATCTCGGTGCTCTTTCTCCTCCTCACCGGGCTGATCATGGTGCTCTCCATCCTTGTTTCCTGGGAGTCGATTACCACCAAGGTGCATGAATTTTTTGTGGCCATGCTCCTGCTCGAGGGAGCGATGATGGGTGTTTTCTGCGCCACCGACCTCTTCCTCTTCTACATCTTCTGGGAGGCCATGCTCATCCCGATGTTTCTCATCATCGGTATCTGGGGCGGCCCCAACCGTATTTACGCCACGGTCAAGTTTTTCCTCTACACCCTGGTGGGCAGTTTGCTTATGCTGGTCGGGATCATCCTGCTCTACCAGAACGGTGGCCAGAGTTTTGATCTGATCAAGCTGGCCGGACAGCACTATTCCCTCAAACTGCAGTTGATTCTTTTCTGGGCCTTTTTTGCCGCCTTTGCGGTCAAGGTGCCGATGTGGCCGGTGCACACCTGGCTGCCCGACGCCCATACCGAGGCACCCGCCGCAGGCTCGGTCATCCTTGCCGGGGTGTTGATCAAGATGGGCGCTTACGGGTTCTTGCGCTTCTCCCTGCCCATCCTCCCCGACGCCACCCAGCAGATGCTGATGCCGATGCTGGTGCTCTCGGTGATCGCCATCGTCTACGGTGCCATTATCTGTCTGGCCCAGAGCGACCTTAAACGGCTCATTGCCTACAGCTCGGTGAGCCACATGGGCTTTGTCACCCTTGGGCTTTTTGCCATAAACCAGCGCGGCCTCGAAGGCGCGATCCTGCAGATGATCAACCACGGCATCGTCACCGGTGCCCTCTTTCTTGCCATCGGTATGATCTACGAGCGGACCCATACCCGCAAAATCGAGGATTACAGCGGCCTGGCCTCGACCATGCCGGTCTTTGCCGGATTTTTTCTCTTTTTTACCCTGGCCGCGGTCGGTCTGCCCGGCACCAACGGATTTATCGGTGAGTTTCTCATCCTCCTCGGCGGCTTCGAGCGTCAGCCCTGGGTCGCGGTGATCTCGGCCTCCGGCCTCATTCTCGGTGCCTGGTATATGCTCTGGCTCTACCAGCGCATCTTTTTCAACGAGGTCAAGGCGTCCATGCAGGGGCTGTTGCAACTCAACCTGCGGGAAATCCTCACCCTGGTGCCCATGGTTCTGCTCATCCTCTGGATCGGGCTCTATCCCAACGCACTGCTCGGCTTCATGCACGCCTCGGTCAGCCACCTGATCGATCAGGTGCAGGGGGGATCAGCCCTGGCCGGTTCTGTGCTGTCCGCGACTCTGCCGCTCAACCCCTAAGCGGGTTTACACCATGATTTTCCGCCTCTCTGTGCATAAGGAGCAAATGTAATGACAACTGCGGCTATTCAATGGACCGCTATGGAGCCCATCCTTCCGGAACTGTTGCTGGTTGGCATTGCGGTCATGCTGATCGGCTGTGATCTCTTTCTTCCCCGTCAGCGGCAGCTGCTGCCCTGGTTGACCGTGGTCGGCTCTCTGGCCGCCCTGGTCATGGTGCTGGGCGCCCAACCAGCCACCGGCTTTGGCGGCATGTTCGTCATTGACGGCTTTGCAACGATCTTCAAGACCATCTGCATCGGAGCAGTTATCCTCACCGCCTTGATGAGTGAGCATTTCTGCACTCTCATCGGTCTGCGCCAGGGTGAGTATTACTCCCTGATGGTGCTGTCGCTGGTGGGCATGATGCTGATGGCCTCAGCCGGTGATCTGATGGTGCTCTACCTCGGCCTGGAGTTGATGGCCCTGCCTATCTATGCCCTGGTCGGGTTGCACAAGAGGGACGGTCGTGCCAGCGAGGCGGCGATCAAATACTTTCTCATGGGCGGATTTGCCTCGGCCCTTCTGCTCTTTGGCTTCTCGCTCGTTTTCGGGCTTTCCGGGACCACCAACATTGGCGAGATTGCCGCGGCTGTTTCCACGGGCAATCTGAGCACAAGTCCGGCCCTCCTCGCGGCCCTTGGCCTGATCATCGCCGGTTTTTCCTTCAAGGTTGCCGCTGCACCCTTTCATCTCTGGACGCCCGATGTCTATGAGGGTGCGCCGACTGTTGTCACCGCCTTTATGTCGGTCGGTCCCAAGGCAGCCGGTTTCGCCATCTTCGGCCGGGTGCTTTTTCTTGGGCTTTCCGGCCTGCAGACTCACTGGGGACCGATTCTTGCGGTCTTGGCCCTGTTGACCATGGCTGTGGGCAACATTACCGCGCTGAGTCAGACGAGCCTCAAACGAATGCTCGCCTACTCCTCCATCGCCCACGCCGGATATGCCCTGCTCGGTCTGCTTGCCGGAACCACCGAGGGAATGGCCGCCACCATGACCTACCTTGTGGTCTATCTGTTCATGAACCTCGGCGCCTTTGCCATTCTCATGGCTCTGGCCCAGCCCGGCAAGAGCTGTGAATCCCTGGAGGATTGCAGGGGATTGGCTGCGCGTAACCCGCTGGCCGCCGCCCTGATGCTCGTTTTCCTCTTCAGCCTCACCGGCATTCCCCCGACCGGTGGATTTATCGGCAAATTTTACCTGCTGAAATCGGCTTTCGTTGCCGGTTACAGCCTGATCGTGGTTGCAGCGGTGATTTTTTCCGCCATCTCGGCCTACTTTTACCTGCGGGTCGTACGCTATATGTACATGAACGATCCCCGGGATGAGGCGGCAGTGGTGTTGGTACCAGGGATGAAGGTGGCCCTGGGCGTGTGTTTTTTGGGCGTGCTTGGACTGGGATTTTTTCCCGGGACCTTGGTGAACTGGACGGTGGGTGCTTTGACGGGTATGTGATTGAATGAAGGTATTATCGCGGGCCTGGTTCGCTCCTGCCCATGAACACCAAGGAGCGGGCCAGACCCGAAAAATCCTACTCTTCCTTTTTCTCGTCGTCGACAAAGCCGGGCAGCCCAAGCGGGCTGATCGGCTCTTTTTTTGCCATGCCGGTGATGTCGGTCACCCGGCGCACTGCCCGACTCGCCACCCGCTTGCCTTTGGCGCTCACGCCCTTGATCAAACACTCGTCGAACTCCACCTCGATAGCGTTGTATTTGGCCCGTGACGATGGGGCGAGGCTGACCCGGGCGCGCACCCCCTGTTTTTCAATCCGCAGCAGGAGAATGGCCGATCGTTTATGCTCGTCAAAGAGGCGGTAATCGCGGTTGAGAATGAATTTGGGGGTGGTGAACCGTTTGACATAGGCTAGGTTTTCCGCGCCATGCCGGTAGATCAGATTGAACACCTGGTCGTTTTTGACCACGCCCAGATAGTAGAGATCCTGGCCGACAAAGAGCTTTTCCGGCACCGGCACCACCTTGTAGAGCCCGTCCTTGAAGATCAAAAGCAGGCGGTCGTACTCGGAACAGGCGATTTCCATGTCCTTGGTCGGGTCTTCCGCCTTGATCTTGTGGCCAATGAAGCCGGTTTCCCGGTGAAAGCCGACCGTCAAATTGGCCACCGCCGCTGCCCGGGCATCGATCTCGTCAAAGGCACTCAGCTCGGATCTGCGGGGAAACTCCGGTCCATACTTCTCCTTCACCCCCTGGAGATAATCGATGGTAAAGCCGACCATGTCCTTGAGATATTTCCTGATCTTGGCGATGGCTTTCTCGATCTCCCGCAGTTCTTTCTGCTGGCGGTTGATGTCGTAGCGGGAGATACGGCGGATCTTAATCTCCAGAAGCCGTTCCACATCCTCCATGGTCACCGGGCGCTTCAACTCGTCGGCAAAAGGTTGCAGGGAGACCGATACCGTGGTCTGTACTTCTTTGTAGTCCGTCTTTTCCTCGATCTGCTTGTAGAGCCGCTCCTCGATAAATATCTGCTCCAGCTTGCGCGCATGCCATTTCTCCTCAAGCCGGCCAAGCTCGATGTTGAGTTCCTTCTCAAGGTTGGCCACCAGTCGGTCGGTGTTGCGTCGCAGGACCTCCTCCACCTCCATCTGCCGCGGCATGTTGTCGGCAATGGTGATCAGGCTGGGAGAAACGGACATCTCGCAGTCGGTGAAGGCGTAGAGGGCGTCAATGGTCTCTTCGGCCATGATTCCGCGGGCAAGCTTGATCTCCACCTCCACCTTTTCGGCGGTATAGTCGTTGATCGAGGCAATCTTGAGCTTGCCGGCCTTGGCCGCCTTTTCCACCGACTCGATCAGGTTTTGGGTGGTGATGTTGTAGGGCAGCTCGGTGATGACGATGGTCTTGGAATCCGGCTGTTCGAGTTTTACCCGACAGCGGATCCGGCCGTTGCCGTGGTCGTAGTCCGAGACATCGATGATGCCGCCGCGGGGAAAATCCGGGTAGAGGGTGATCTCCTTGCCCTGGAGATAGTCGATCTGCGCCTCCAGCAGCTCGCCCAGATTGTGGGGCATGATCTTGGTGGCCATGCCCACGGCAATACCCTCGGCTCCCATGAGCAACAGCAGCGGAATTTTGGCCGGAAGCCGCACCGGCTCCTGCATTCGGCCGTCGTAGGAGTCGACGAACTCGGTCAGGTCCTTGTTGAACAGGGTCTCGCGCGCGAGCGGCGACAGGCGGCATTCGATATAACGCGGCGCAGAGGCGGAGTCTCCGGTGAAGATGTTGCCGAAATTCCCCTGACGATCGATGAGGTAGCCCTTGTTGGCCAGGTTGACTAGGGCATCGAAGATCGACTGGTCGCCGTGCGGATGGAGCTTCATGGTCTCGCCGACCACGTTGGCCACCTTGTGAAAACGGCCGTCGTCCATGTTGAACAGGGTCTGGAGAATGCGCCGCTGGACCGGCTTCAAGCCGTCATCCACATCGGGGATGGCACGTTCACGGATAACGTAGGAGGTGTAGTCGAGAAAGTTGGTGTCAAAGAGTTGGTGCAGTTTGCCGCGTTCCCGTTCTGTGGTTTCGCTCATTCGGGCCTCACTATCAGATGATCCATGATGTACTGTTTCCGCTCCGGCGTGTTCTTGCCCATGTAGAACCGCAGTACCCGGCTCACCTCGCTCAAACTATCCAGTCGTACCTGCTTGATGCGCATATCCGCGCCAATGAACTGCTTGAATTCCGCCGGGGAAATCTCGCCCAAGCCCTTGAAGCGGGTGGTCTCGACCGAGCGGTCCGCCTTGCTTTTGGCCTTGAGCGTCTTGAAGGCCCTGTCCATATCCTCATCCGAATAGCAGTAGATGGTCTGCTGCTTGTTGCGTACACGGAAAATCGGGGTTTCAAGGATATAGACCCGTTCGTGCTTGAGCAGTTGCTCAAAGTAGTGGAGGAAGAAAGTGAGCAGGAGGTTGCGTATATGAAGGCCATCGACATCGGCGTCGGTGGCGATGATCACCTTGTCGTAACGCAGATCGCTGATTGACTCCTCGATGTTGAGCGCCTGCATCAGCGAGTACATCTCTTCGTTCTTGTAGAGCACATCAAGACGCTGGCCAAAGACGTTCATCGGCTTGCCCTTGAGGCTGAACACCGCCTGGATCATGGGATCGCGGGCGCTGACGATGGAGCCGGCGGCAGACTGCCCCTCGGTGATGAAGAGCATGTTTTCCCGCCCGGCCTTGGAAGCCTGGCCGCGGGAAGGGTGGTATTTGCAGTCCTTGAGCTGGGGAATCTTGAAGGCGATCTTCTTGGCCTTGGCCTTGGCATCGCGGCGCACCGACTGCAGTTCGCGCCGCACCCGTTCGTTGCGCTGGACCTTGTCCACCAGGACCTCGGCCGCCTCGGGGAATTTATACAGGTGGGTGGCCACCGCATCCTTGACCGCATTGACGATTCCACCGCGGATATCGGTGTTGCCCAGCTTGTTCTTGGTCTGGGACTCGAACACCGGCTCCTGCACCTTGATCGCGAGGATACCGACAATGCCGTCGCGCACGTCTTGGCCGTTGAACTTCTTGCCGGTGAACTCGTTCACCCCCTTGAGTATCCCCTCGCGAAAGGCGGAGAGATGGGTGCCGCCCTCGGAGGTGTAGGTGCCGTTGACAAAGGAGAAGTAGGATTCACCGTAATCATCGGTATGGGTAAAGGCGAATTCAATGGAGGTGTCGACGTAGTGGATCGGCGGGTACATGGAGTCGCTGCTGACCTCGCGATCGAGCAGGTCCAGAAGGCCGTGCTTGGAGAGATAGAGTGATCCATCGAGGTTGAGGGTGAGCCCGGAATTGAGGTAGGCATAGCGCCACAGCCGTTGGTCCACATACTCGGGATCGAACTTGTACCCGGGAAAACTCTCCGCGTCGGGGAGGAATTCCACCTGGGTGCCGTTTTTCTCGCTGGTGTCGCCTTCCTCCTCCTTGGAGAGTACTCCGCGTTCAAAGGTGGCGGCTTTGAACTTACCGTCGCGGAAGGCGGTAACCTTGAAATGGGAGGAGAGGGCGTTGACCGCCTTGGTGCCCACGCCGTTGAGGCCAACGGAAAATTGAAACACCTCGGTGTTGTATTTGGCTCCGGTGTTGATCACCGAGACGCACTCCACCACCTTGCCCAGCGGAATACCGCGACCGTAGTCGCGCACCCGGCAGAGACCGTCCTCGCCCACATGGACATCGACCTTTTTGCCGTGCCCCATGATGAACTCATCCACCGCATTGTCCAGGATCTCTTTGAGCAGGATGTAGATGCCGTCATCCGGGTGGGAACCGTTGCCCAGACGACCGATATACATACCGGGCCGCTTGCGGATGTGTTCCAGAGAACTCAGGGTTTTGATCTTGGATTCGTCGTACTGGTGTTCGGTCATGAGTGAGGGCAGGGGTTAAAGTCTATTGGATACTGGGTAAGTAGCAGGTTCTCGCGGAAAGGTAAATGAGTCTTTTGGCTTGGGGATGCCCTGCAGAGCTGGGAAGAGGACGAAAAAGCCTCCAGGCTGTTCTCACTCCATCATGTGCACCCGTTCGCAGTCCGGGCAGATCCAGGTGGGGCCGTTGCTCATTCCCCATTTATTTTCTTCAAAGCAATCCGGGCAGATCTGAAAACCGCAGGTGCAGCTCCAGCAGAAGGGTTTTTCCTGTTTACAGCAGTGGCAGCGGAACTCTTTTTTGCGTCTTCGTGAACGTTTGGGCCGTGTCTGATCGTTTTCCATCATTCATTCTCCTTGGCTGGAAGCAGTTCCTTATCCAGCCAGTCCAGATAGGAAAATCCGCCATCTACCACCGGTGAAGCCAGGATTTCAGGGACATCATAGGGGTGCATGGCCTGAATTTCCCTGCACAGTCGGGCAAAGAGATCCCGGCGCGACTTGATGGTGCAGACCATCTCATCGCTCTGCTCGACCTGGCCCTGCCAGCGGTAGATCGAGGTACAGGGGGTGATCTGCACGCAGGCGGCCAGCTGGGTTTCAAGAAGATGGGCGGCCAGTTTTTCCGCACCCTTTCGATCGGGAAAGGTGGTGACCACTTGGATGAATGGCGTCATGGCGTCCTCCTCGGGCAAGTTCAATTCTGCACTCAGCTCGGGCTGGAATATTTTGGGAAAGTGGACTATCTTACCAGGGCTATTTAATAAAGACGGCATCGTCAAAAGTCAAAGTCCGAGATGTCACGTACCTAAAAATAGTACGTTTTCAAGCTCGAAAAGACGTTTTCGAGGCTTTTTACGGGAACGGCAATACAACATCCACAGCCTCTTTTTCACCGGCCATCTAAAAGTAGTGCCTTTTTAGCGGGCCGACAACATACACAGGTGATTTTATGCTCTTCGCGGTCGATGTCGGAAACTCCCACACAGTGAGTGGTATCTTTGAGAAAGGCGAGCTGATAGGGAGTTGGCGGTTGCAGTCTCGTCAGGATCGCACTGCCGATGAACTGGCCATCCGTTATCACGGTCTGTTTCAGATGGCCGGCATCAATCCCGAGCGAATTACCGGCTTTATCGTAGCCTCGGTTGTTCCCACCCTGGAAACCAGCTGGCTCCATTTTGCCCGTAATTACCTCACCAAACTGCGCCAGCCGCCCCTGGCCGTGACCCACGACCTCAAGTTGGGGATGAAGGTGGCCACCGAGACACCCTCGGAGGTAGGCGCGGATCGTATCGTCAACGCGGTGGCTGCCTGGGAGCTCTTCCATGAGCCCCTGATCGTGATCGATTTCGGCACCGCCATCACCTTTGACTGCGTCAACGGCGAACCTGCCTATGTCGGCGGCACCATCCATCCCGGCATCGGCATATCGCTGGACGCGCTCGCCTCCCGCACCGCCAAGCTGCCGCGGCTGGATATCGATGTCACCCCGGATCATCCCATCGGCACCACCACGGTCAAGGCGATTCACTCCGGTGCACTGTACGGATTTGGCGGCCTGGTCGACCGTATGGTCGAGGTGCTGAGCAGACAACTCACGCCCAACCAGGAGCGGGCCAAAACCATTGCCACCGGCGGGATGGCCGGTCTGATCAAACCCTACACCAACACCATTGACGCGATCGACCAGCAACTCACCTTGACCGGTTTGCAGCTGATCTATCGCCTCAACTGCACGGGAAAAGATGCCTGAGTTACCCATTTTGCCTCCCTTGCTGAGGCGCGGCGATACCATCGGCCTGTTGTGTCCGGCCGGACCGGTGCGGGATGTCGCACGCTTGCAGGCCGGCATCAAAATAATGGAGGACCTCGGCTTTGCGGTCAAACTCTGTGGCCCGACAACGCCGGTGGATGGCTACCTCGCGGCCAGCGACAACCAGCGGATCGCCAATCTGCATGGGCTGTGGGCTGATGAGAGCGTCAAGGCGATTCTCGCCATTCGTGGCGGCTTTGGCTGCCTGCGCATGGTGGCGGCGCTCGACTGGCAGCTCTTTGCCCGCCATCCCAAATGGCTGATCGGTTTTAGCGATGTCACCATTTTATTGCAGGGATTACGCGAGCGTGCCAACCTGGTGTCAATCCACGGACCTGTGGCCAGTTCGCTTGCCAAAAGCGATGAGGCCAGTGTTCACTCGCTTTTTAGCCTGTTGACCGGCGATATTGCGGAGCGGATCAAAGCCAAAGGTTTGGAAGTGTTGCGCGGCGGCAGCTGCCGCGGCCAACTGATCGGCGGCAACCTGACAACGCTGGTGCATCTTTTGGCCACCCCCTGGGATTGCAGCTGGGAGGGCAGGGTACTCTTGCTTGAGGACACCAACGAACCTCTCTATCGGCTCGATCGCATGCTGACCCAGCTGGCACTCAGCGGCAAGTTGGAGGGACTCGGGGGGCTGATTTTGGGAGAATTTGACCAGGGCGAGGACAACCTGACCAACCTGCGGCTGGAGGAAGCCCTGTGGACGCGGGTGATGGAGTTGGTCGGCCCCGGGTATCCGGTATGGGGCGGCTTCCCGGTGGGGCACAGGCAACGAAACCTGGCTTTGCCCGTAGGAATGGAGGTTGAGATGGATTCCTCGACAGGCAGCCTGCACCTCATCACCGGCTCGGTCACCGCCGCATGAGGAGAGAGGCAAGGCTTCGATGATGAAACGATATCTCCTCAGCCTGCTGTGCATTCCCCTGCTGCCTGCACTCTACTGTCTGCTGCTGCTGCCTCTCTATGGATTGCGCCATACCTTCAGCGCCCTCCATTTTGAACAGTTGCTCTGCCTCTGGGGTGCTGCAGCCCTGCTGACGATGCTCCTCATCGGCAATACCCTGCTCGGAAAGATCTGGTGTTTTCGTGGGGCCGATAAACTCACCTCGGAAAATCAACTGCGCGATGCTTTGCTTGCGGTCAACGCAATGGACTGCCCGGTGTTGGCCAAGGGCAAACGGAAAAAGGTTGTTTTTACCTGGCGTTATAAACAACTGCAATGGTGCGGCATGTTTTCCCGTCTGGGCATGACCCGGCTCTACGAGCTCCGCTGCCGCATCGATGCCGATCACCGCACCGTCTATCTGGTGGATCGCACCCGGATGGTCGATTTTCTCATCTGTCCGGATCGGGTCAAAACCGGCTTTGCCCGCATCTGTCTCCCTTGGCTCCGGGCAGGCAGCTCTAACCTGAAGACCATCGATGCCTACGCATCCCTTGCTCCGCACGACTACGATTTCCATCCCCGGGAAGTCAAATCGCCTGTCATGGGGACCATCATCAAATGCGGCTGGAACGTTCGTTTCAGCCTATTTTGAGTACAGTGATTAAAAAAAACCCCGATTATTGATCGGGGCCGACATCTCATCAGAATTGTTTGCAAAGAAATTTTTTACTGCTCTGCGGCAAAGAGGTATCCTGTGCCGCGCACGGTTTTGATCATCGCGTTGAGGCTGGGGTAGGAGGCGATTTTGGAGCGGATGCGGGCGATGTACATATCGATGGAGCGGTCGTAGCCGTTATATTCGATGCCAAAGACTGCCTTGTAGAGCTGATCCCGATCCAAGGTGGTGCAGGCGTTTTTCGCCAGATACCACAGCAGGTCGAACTCGCGTGAGGTAAAGGGGATTTCCTCGCCAAGGTAGGTGGCCCTTCGAAGCCCCTGATTGATTTCCAGGCCGTTGAACAGGAGATGCGCCGGGGTTGAGCGCTGCTGGTTGCGGCGAAACAGGGCACGAATGCGGGCTGCCATCAAAAGGTGATTCACCGGTTTGAGCAACAGATCATCCACCCCCTGTTCATAGAGCAAAACTTGCAGCATCTCATCGATATCTTCAATCAGGAGCATCAACAGGCCGGTATAGACCGAGCGAATCCGCGGCAGGGTGGAGAGTTCTTCCAGAGAAAATCGCCCGCAGTCGAGGACCAGCAGTTCGGTTTCCCGTGCCGGTATATCGGCGAGGCAGTCGTTTTTCTTGTCAAGGAGCTGGACGGAAAAATCTTCCTTGTCGAGAGCCTTCACCAAATCTTGATTGCCCTGCGCATTTTCGGTGAGCAGCGTGATCGATCGATGCGTGTCTTTGGCAGTCGGCTGCGAGGACATGGGACGAATATTGGCTTGATTGACGGGCTTGCTTTCGGTCTCGGGGGTACAGGCGCTTGACATTGCTCTTTCCACGGGCAAAGGATTTCTTTTCTCTATCGGTTGGTGCGGGGTTTTTTCTGTGTAAAGATCGGGTAAAGAAGGCGAGAAAATATGTAAAATTAACAAGATGTGAAGAGTGTCCCTCTTTTGTTACATCATACGGAATTCTTATCTGTCTATCTGTAAAATATCCGTAAAGCTGTGCTAAATAGGGTTGCAAAAACCAAAGTTTGTGGAGTGAAAACCGAAAGAATCACTGAAGTCAAGCCTGATCCAGCAAACAACATTTTGTCCCGATGGAGAACCGCCAGGGGGACGACTGTATTCCGGGCATAAAAAAAGGCAAAGTGATCAACACCACCTTGCCTTTTCGCCCCGTGGTGGAGTTTTTAAGACGAGCTGTTGTAGTCCTCGAAAAAGTCGGTGAGGTAGTCGCCGGTTGAGTTGAGTGAGCTGATCAATTCCTCCATGGCGGAAAACTGTGCCTCCAACAGCTCCTGCCGCTTTTCCAGGCGGGTCTCCATGGCCGCGATGCTGTCTTCGAGCCGCTCTGTCTCCTCATCGATCTTTTCCGTCTTGGTGGCGAGAAAGCCGTCGCTGGAACTCATCAGATCGGTCATGAAGTCATCTAAACTGGTCATGATGCCGTCGCTGTCGTCATCGCCGAACAGTTTGCTGATGAGTCCATCCGCATCCGCCTCATAGGCCTCGCTCAAGACGTCGGTGTCCAGGGTGAGTTCTCCGGATTCCCAATCGGTTTCAATGCCTGCGTTCACCAGTGCATCGCTGGTGAGATAATTGCGCAGGCTGCGTTGCACCGACTTGAGGGTGTTGCCCAAGGTTGAATCGGAGGCATAGATGGTATCCACGTACTCGTCGATGGCGTTGTAGGCATCCACCATCTCCTGTAGCTGGGTGGCGATCACGTTTTCCGCATCCGATTCAATGGTGACCTTGCTGGTACTGCCGTCACTGGTGTCATTGAGGGTCAGAGTCGCGCCCTTGATCGCCGAGGTCAGGGTATTGGAGGAGCTGTAGTAGGTGACCCCGTCGATCTTGACTTCGGCCTTGCTGCCATCCACGGTGTGCCCGTCGCTGGTCGTATCCAGGGTGATGTCGCCGGTGGCGACGATATCGAGCTCTTCGCCGGCGGTATCGGCGGTGAGCATCAACCGGTACCCGTTGTCGGATCCGTCGTTGACCAGGGAGGCGGTTACTCCGTATTCGCCATCGTTGATCTGGCTGACCAGATCTTCGAGGGTGACGCCGTCGTAGCTGACGGTTTCCTCGCCAATTTGAATTTCACCGCTTAAGGTCGTGGTATCGGTATCTTCCACATAGTTGGTGCTGATGTCCTTCTGCTGTTGGGCGAGGCTCACCACCTCAACCGAATAGGACCCTTCGCTGGACAGACTGGTGGTACTGAGGGAAAAGTAACTTGATCCGGTATTGCTGACATTGAACGATTTGATATCGTTTTCACTGTTCAGGGTAAGGACCGAGGCGTAGAAGGTATCGAGTAGGTCGTTGAAATCGTCATAGGTTTCCTGCTTGGCCTCGAGATAGGTGATCTTGTCTTCGAGCAGGGTCTTGGGCGCGCTTTCGACCTCGATAAGCGATTCGATGATCGAGTCGGTATCAAGCCCACTGGCAAGACCGGAAAATGAAACGGTTCCGCTTGAGCTGATTGTTGTCATGGCAACTGCCTCCTTGCACACTGATTCCCTTTGGGAGAATTACGGTCCTCTGTAGGGAGTATCGCCTCTGTTTGAAGAAAAAATTATGCGGAAACAGTTGGTTGTGTCTGTGATTGGTTGACTCTTCGTTTGATTCTGGTCAAAAATGTAACGGTTCGTCACAAGAGAGAAGGGCATTGTTGCAGAGGTTGAAGTCGTGCTGGCGAATCGATACAACCTGGGGGAGACTGGGGGCGGAGTGCGGCTAGCGAAAATTGGCCGCCTGCTCTCCAAGGCGGGCAAGGATCTTTTGCAGGGCAACCCTTGAAAGACCTGACAGGCGGGCCGCTTCGGAAATGTTTCCTTTGGTCAACGGCAGGAGATCCTTCAGATATTGACGGGTAAAGGCATCCATCACCGCGGCCTTGGCCTCCTTGTAGGGCATCAAGGCCTCTTCCTGGGGTGCCGACAGGGACATGGGGGCTGGCAAGGCGTTGCCCATCACCAGGCGCACCAGGGCCATGTCGATCCGGTCGGTGCCGGCAAAGACTGTCAAGCGGCGAACCAGATTCTGCAACTCGCGCACATTGCCCGGCCAGGGCAGGGTGGACATCCACTGCAACACCTCCGGCAGGAGTTCTTTTTCATTCACCCCAATTTCCCGGCAGGTACGGCGAAGAAAAAAGTTGGCCAGCAGGGGGATGTCTTCGATACGATCCCGAAGCGGAGGCAGGGTGAGCGAAAGGACATTGAGACGGTAATAGAGGTCTTCGCGAAAGCCGTTATCCGCAATGCACGCTTCCAAATTCTGGTTGGTGGAGGCTAGAATGCGCACATTGACGGTGCTGGCCGTGTGTGCGCCGAGCGGTCGAACCTCGCCGTCCTCAAGGAAGCGGAGCAGTTTGGTCTGCACCCCAGGGCTGATGTCGCCGATCTCGTCCAGGTGGATGGTGCCGGTATCTGCTGCGGTAAGCAGTCCCTTGTGATCCTGGTGGGCACCGGTAAAGGCTCCGCGTTTATAGCCGAAAAGCTCGCTTTCCAGAAGATTTTCCGGAATCGATGGGCAGTTGACGGCAAGAAAGGGCTGCTTCAGCCGGGATCCGAGTCGGTGGATGAGCCGGGCCGCCAACTCCTTGCCCGTACCGGACTCGCCGCGAATGAGCACGGTGTAGTCGGCCTGGGCCACCGCGGCGATGGACCGCCTGAGTTGCTGCATGGCGCTCGACTCGCCCACCAGTTCGTTCTGGGCATCCTGCTGGGACAGAATTAACCGCAGGCGGTTGTTTTCCGCAAGCAGCCGGCTTCGCTCCACCCCCTTTTCGACGACGCGAAAGAGCTGGTCCGGCTCGATGGGTTTGGTGAGGAAGTCATAGGCGCCGGCGCGCAGGGCCTCGACCGCGGTTTCAATCGATCCATAGGCACTGAGCACCACGATGCTCAGGTCGGTCTGCCGTTTGAGCGCCTCCTTCAAGAGCTGCATGCCGTTCATCTCCGGCATACGCAGATCCGTCACCAGGAGATGGACCGGATGGAGCGCCAGGGCCTTGAGGGCTGACGTGCCGTTGTTGACTGCCTCTACCTGGATGTCTGGAAAACGGCGAGCAAGAAGCCGGGCGAGGCCGCGGGCAAAATCCGGCTGGTCATCGACCAGGAGAACGCGGAAGTCGGTGTCTGCGAGCTTTATGTCCGAATTCTGGGCAACGTCGGTGATCATGGAATGTCCTGTCTCTCGCTTTGCCCATCCAGGGGCAGGTAAAGGGTAAAACACGCCCCGTGCAGATCGTTTGAGCGGCTGACGTCGATCGTGCCGCCCAAATCGGTGACCAAACCGTAGACAACCGTCAGTCCCAGACCGGTACCGGCACCGATATCCTTGGTGGAGTAAAAGGGATCAAAGATATGGAGCGCTGCCTCCTGGTCAATGCCTGGACCATTGTCTTCCACCGTGATGATGGCCATGGCTGCCGCCGCTGCAAGGGTGAGCCTGATGATGCCGTCGGAGTCAGGAATGGCATCCAGGGCGTTGATAATCAGGTTGCTCACCACCTGCTCCAATTCTCCCACGCCGATACGGACCACCACCGGGCTTAAGGGGATATCGAGTTCCAGTTTCCCCCCCTTTTTTCCGGCCTGAATGGAAAACACCTTCTTGATCGACAATAGTACCCCACATGCATCGGAGCATCCGGAATCAGCCGCTTTGGGGCGGGCAAAATTGAGCAGATCCTGAAGGACTCGCTGCGCCTGTCGGGTATGGCGTTCGATCACGCCGAGGTCGGCCGCCTGCTGCTCATCGGTGATGGCCTGGCGCAGCAGACCGGTGTAGCAGAGGATCACGCCCAGGGGGTTGTTGATCTCATGGGCAAGGCCTGCGGTGAGTTTGCCCACGGTCGCCATTTTCTCGGCTTGCCAGACTTGGGCCTGCATCCGTTTCTCGACTGTAGTTTCACGGGCATAGAGGACGATTCGGTCCACGGTACCGTCTTGTCCGCTCACCGGATAGAGACAGAGGGAGAAGGAACGTTGTTCCGCCAGGGTGACCTCCCGTAGATGGGGCTGAGCGGCACTGATTGCCGTCTTCAAGGGTGGGCACCGGTCTCGTTCGGCAAAGAAATAGGGCAGGATATTGCCGTCGTTTCGCTGGCCATGGCTGAGCTCCAGGCTCAGTTGTCGGGCCGCGTCGTTGACGGTGAGGATGGTGCAGCCTGCATCGAGCAGGACCAGGGGATCGCTGATGCCCTCGACAATGGTCTGCAATACGTTCATCTGGCGCAGGAGGCTGTCAATGGCGGTGAGATTGTCGGCGGAAGAGCCAAGCTGCCGCCCAATGGCCATGAGTACGTTGCGGTCATGCTGGGCAGCCTCGCTCTCGCTGGCCCAGTACAAGCCGAGCAATCCTTCGGCATTGCCGGAACTTGATTCAACCGGCACAAAGATGCTCGCCCCCTGAAGGATGCAACTGCTACCGGTGAGGATCTCGACCATGTTGGCGGGAATTTGGGGGAGGACATCGCCCTCCGGCCAGACAAAAGAATCCTGAGAGCCCATGGTGCAGATATAGATGATGCGTTTGGCCTGGAACCGTCTGCAGATCTGCGGCAGAGTCGATCGCCACAGTTCCCCCCGGGTGCGGCTTGAAATCATGTTCTCCAAAATCTGGACAAAAAGCTGCACGTCCTTTTGCCGTGCTTCCACCTCGCGGCTCAACGCTCTGGTCCGATCGGCGACCATCTTGCGCAGGTTTTCGGCGTAATTCTGCAGCTGCACCTTGGCATCAAAGAGATGCTGATTCATCTGCTCGATGGATTCGACCAGCCCCTCAACCTCGTCTTCCTGGTCAATACCCTGGAGAAGTGCAACCTCGGCTTCCTCACTGACATTTTTGCGAAAGGCGTTTTGCAACCGTTTGAGGTTGTTGACCACCAGAACCCTGAAGAGCACGTTGGTGGCAAAGAAAAAGAGCAGGGCGCCGAATCCGAAGCTGGCAAAGTAGGTGAGGATGGTCTGTTCGATTCGGCCTACGCTGCTGTTTACCGATATAGCGACAAAATCTGCCCCGGCTATGGTACCGAGTTGTTTGCCGAAACCGCGGTTTCCATAGCGGTCGATCAGGGTTTTTGGCGCGTTGAGCGGATCACCATGGCAGTACATGCACTCCCCGTCAAAGCGTACCGGCCGGGACATGACATAGTATTTTTCACCGCCCAGCAGTTGGTATCCCTGCCAAAGCGTAATTTTTTCGTCCTTTCTAAAGAAGTTGATCAGATTCTGCTCTACCTCGTTGGCCTCGTAGTCCGGATTTCGAGCATCGATAGCGACCCTGCGGTAGATGGTTCCGTCGCCGGAGACATTGACCGGTGCCATGATTTTGCGGGAAATATAGGAGGATGACATGGCCTGGAGAACGAACGAATCGGGGAGGGATGCATACATGACCGGTCTGAGAATATCGCGCACATAGTGCTGGATGGAATCGACATGGGTGAATATCAGACGGGCCTTGTCGCGAACTTCCTCTTCAAGGACATTGCGCATATGGATGTAAAAACCCAGGGAAAACACAACCCCCAGCAACAGGGTTGCAAAGATGAGACCGGAGATGAATTTGGTCTGCAGGGTATGTGGTTTAGGCAGATGCATGACTCAGGTCGGTACCGGTCAGTGGGGCAGGGGTACCGACCATCGGTGGTACGTTGCAATCACAGGAGTGGGTGTGTGTGGAGGCCTTGCTCAAAGCTCAATGAGCATCGATCGCAGCGCGGATATATCTCTCCGATTCCTTCACCTGTTCCACATCGGTGTAGTAATACCGGGTCGGGTCGATGCCGTTGTTGTCCAGATAGACCGACATGCGGTGGAGAATCGGGCAGGCATCGGTCAGCATGGGCAAAAGCACATAGATAAAGACCATCAGCGATCCAAGGGTGAGCACGAAGTTGCGAAGGCGGATGGGGAAACTTTTTGGGTTCATGGCAATCTCCAGAATGGCCGGGAGGAGGACTCCCGGCCAGGATGGTGCAGTTTTAGATCTTGGCTGTAATTTCCGGGAAGACCAGATAGAACATGATGTAGGCCATGGTGAGGGTCAATACCAGGTTGAAGCTCTGGCCGCAGACATAGAGGATCAACGGCTTGCCGCCCTTGAAGTACTTGGCCAGTTCACGGAAATTGGTGGACAGGCCGATGGCTGCAAAGGACAGGGCAAAGAACCAGCCGCGGAGCAAGCGGGTGCCGCCGCGAACAACGCCCTGGTCGATCATGGCGCCGCTCAGGTCAGGCCCCAGGTTGGCATCAATCATCGAAAACAGGATGGAAGCGGCCAGAAAGCCAAGGACGAATTTGGGGAAACGATTCCAGATTTCGCTAGCGCCGACGGTGCGGCCGGCTTCGCTCTCTACCTTGAAGCACCAGTACATGGCCACGAAAAAGGCGGTGACACCGATCATGACGTTCTGAATCATCTTGATGGTTGCGGCAACGTACATCGCCTTCTCGCCAAGGAAGGCACCGGCCGCGGCAACCGCACCGGTGGAGTCAATGGTGCCACCCATCCAGGCGCCGCCAAGGATTTCCGGCATGCCTATAGCCTTGATGATTGCCGGCATGACGATCATCATGATGGCGGTGAACACCAGGGACAGGCCAATGGAGAGGGTCAACTCCTCCTTCTTGGCCCGGCAGGCGGCTGCGGTGGCGATGGCTGCGGAGGTGCCGCAGACGGACATATCGGCGGAAATAACGATATTGAGGGTTTTGGACTCCATCTTCAGTACTTTCTGCCCAAAGATATAGGTGCAGATCAAGACGATCGGCGTAACGACCCAAGCAACAAAGATACCGGGAATGCCGATGGCCAGGATTTTGCTAAAGAGAACCTCCGCACCGAGTAGGACCAGGCCGGTTTTGATGAAGAATTCAACCTGACAGGCGGGCAGCACCCAGCGGGGAGTGCCGATGGTGTTGGCCAGGACCATACCTAGCAACACGGCCCAGGCCTCTGCACCAAACCCGTACTGCTTGGAGATGGCTTGGCTGCCAAGCATGTAGGCCAAGACAGCGACGAAAAACACCACGCCGAACCCCTTGGCAAAGGCGCCGAAGCTCATGCCCATTAGGTGGATACCGGCGCCGAAGATGAGAATCATGAAAATGCACAGGCCAATCAGGCTGGGGATAGAGTTGTGGGGTTTATGGGTGGTTTTCTTCTTGGCCGCACTGGCCTTTTTATGATCCGCACGCCATGCAGCGATTTTGGCCTCGGCATCACTGTTCAAGCCTGCATCCTTGAACTCGGATGTGGCTGCTGTTTCCTCGGCAAGTTTGGCCGCGGCTAGCGAATCCCCTTCCTTGGCCTTGGCCGCCTCATAGGCGGGCATAGCCTTCTCATTCATCGCTTTGGCGGTGGCCTCATCGATATAAAAAGCGTCCTTGGGGTTGGATTTCCACGAACCGGGTTTTTTGGTCCAGTGGGCGACGAACTTGCCAAATCCCGAACCAGAGGCCTTCAGCTTGCCCTTATCATCCTGGGCCTTATACCAGGCAATAGTCTTGAATGGGGCTTTTGCCATTTCAGCCTGTTGAATCTGATTGGCTGCTTCAATTTTCGGCGCGAATTCAGCCTTGGGCCCAAAGATGAAATAGGCAAACAGGCAAACCGCGATTATGGCGAACCCCAGCCAGATGGCCAGAAAGTCCTCCTTGGTCCAAAGATCCGACCACTGGCTCTTCCCGTGATCAATGACAGTGTTTTCATCTTGCGCCATAGAGAGTTCCCTCCTTTGTTGAGAATGATAGGGCTGGAAAAGTTTCAACTCTCGTTGCAATTGATGTGCAATGCCACTGGTTTAGATGAAAGTAGAGGAAATTCAGCATGTTGTGTTTCTAGTGGCGCGGCGATGTGTAATCTTAAGTTTTCATGCGAAAACTTAAGTATGCAGATATGATGCTAACTCTAGTTACTATATCTGGGCATACAATTCGAGAAATGATTGGGTGGCCTTGATCTTGGGGCTGATCATTTTTGGCCTGGGCCTGGTGTCGTTGATTCTGACCTATCTCTTTGCCCTGGCGATCATTTCCACAGGGTAATAATCCCACGGCTTTTCGGTGGTGACACCAATGGTCGACACTGCCCTGCCTGAGAAAATCGACACCGGTCGTGAAGAGTGCGGCGAAGGGATTTGGAGTGAAGGCAGCGGCAGGTAATGCCCGGCCGCTGCGTCGCAGCTTGATCTGAAATGGGGAATGGAGGATGGATTAAAGAACCTGGCGCACACCTTGGCGCGATTCGATGGCCCGTGCCAAGGTGTGCTCATCGGCGTACTTGATATCCATACCCATGGGGATACCACAGGCAAGGCGGCTGAGGCGAACGCCGCTTTCCCCCAGCATGTCGGCGATATAGGAGGCTGTCGCCTCTCCGGCAACTGTCGAACTGGTGGCAATCAGGATCTCGTCCACGCCGCCGGAGACAACCCGTTGACGCAGCTCCTCCATCTTCAACTCGGCCGGACCGATTCCGTCCATGGGCGCAATGACACCGTGGAGGATATGATAGGTGCCGAGAAAGGCGCCGGTCTTTTCCACCGCGATTTGATCTCCCGGTTCTTCAACAACGCAAACCAAGCGCGGATTGCGTTCCGGATTGCCGCAAATTGCACAGGGGTCGGTTTCGGAAAAGGTGTAACAGCCGCTGCAGAGATGAATCATCTGGTGCAGTTGCATCAGGTCGTTGGCCAGATTTCTGGCCTCTGACGCCGGACGGCGCAGAATGTACAGCGCCAAGCGAGTGGCTGTTTTGCGGCCGATCCCCGGGAGCTTGCTTAAATCGCCTATCAACCGCTCCAGCGCGGGAGGAATAACCTGCATTCAGAACAGGCCAGGAATATTGAGGCCGCCGGTCAGTTTTCCCATTTCCGTTTTGCCCAACTCCTTGGCCTTGTTCAGGCCATCGTTCACCGCTGCAACCACCAGATCCTGCAGCATCTGGGTGTTGTCGGGTTGGACCAGGGCCTGCTCTATGGCAATGGAGAGCAGCTCGCCCTTGCCGTTTAAGGTCGCGGTCACCATGCCCGCCCCGGCCGTACCGGTGACCTGCTTGTTGCCTAATTCATTTTGCACAGTGCCCAGCCGTTCCTGGAACTGCTGCGCCTGCTTCATCAAATCATTCATGTTCATGATCTACACCTTCTCAATAGTGATGGTAAAATGCTCGTATTTTCGAACCGTAATCCTGTTGTCGCCAATAGAAAGGAAAGGCTGTCACCTCGAAAGTGAGGTGTCGTCACGTCGGCGGGTGCAACGAACCATGCGTTATCCTGATGCGTAAATCGAAGCAATTAAGATAAAGAGCTCTGCAGGAATGGCAAGAGCGGAAAAAGGAAATTTTATTCCTCGTTGCCTTCCTCTTCGTCGTTCACCGGTGGTTCTTCATTTCGTGTCCGGTATCGGGGGCCGATGCGTATATCTCCTACCTGGCCGGTAAAGACATCAAGGGCGGTGAGCACCACGGGATCGTTGGCCAGGGCGCGCCGTTCGCTTTGCGCAGCCAATCCACTGGCCGGATCGACTGCGCAGGCATTGCTCCCGGGAACCTCGAACTGAATGCTTAGATTTTCTTGAAAAAAATCAATGAGGTATTCACTGAGATTTTTAATACTCCCCTTGAGCATGGTACAGTCGGCGCTGTCGGCAAAATGGATGACGAGTTGATCATCCTTACGTTCAACAGAGGTGGCCATTTGCAGCGCAGCCGCACTCCAGGGCTGTCGCTCCCGAACATATTGGAGAAAGCCGTCCCAATGCTGGCGGATCCGTTTCTTGCCATCGGCAAGGGCCGGGGAGGGCGAAGGCAGGGGAACAGCCGGGGGGGCTGTTTTCTCTTCGGTCACCTCTGTGGCAAGTTTGGGGAGAGGGGAGGAGTGTTGGAGAGGCCCGGGTTCTTCGGGAAGAGATTCAATGTAGGGCTGTGAATCAAGCTTTTTTTTTTCAGGAGGTGGAGCAGCAGGCGATGGCGAATTCGCATCGGCTGGATGAGGAGGATTTTGTTCACCGACAGTTTTTTCGGCGATCGGTGCGGATGATCCTGCCGGTCTTTCTTCAGGTCGGGCAGCCGGGGCAACAGGAGCAGGCAGTTCCTCGATGGGCATCCCGGCTAGAAGTTGATCGAATTGTCCGATCAGGGTGGTTATCGGCACAATGTTGTTCATCTGCACTGCGCGAATAAAGGTGAGTTCCAGTGCAAGCCGCGGTTGCTGGGAAAATGCGACCTTTTCCAAACCCTCCAGCAGCAGGTTGAACAGTGCGGAGATGGTTTCCAGTGAAAACGCCACCGCGATTTCCCGGGCATGGGCAAGCTCCTCTTCCGTAAGCTCAAGCATGGTCTGTGGGGCAGCACTGATCTTACAGACAACCAGGGTACGAAACCATTGCAGCAGATCGTTGCTGAACCGTTTGATATCCGTACCGTGAAGATACATCTGCTCCAACAGGCGATAGATGGTGGCCAGATTCCCCCGGAGCAGGGCTGTACCGAGATTGGCAACCAGCTGATGGCTGACCAGTCCCAGGACCTCGACGACCTCGCTGGCTTTGACCTCATTGCCACAGTAGGAAAAAATTTGGTCCAGTAAGCTGAGGCCGTCGCGAACACTGCCGCCGGATTCCCGGACGATCATGTCCACTGCCTCCGGTTCCATGCGGATATTTTCCTGTGAAGCGAGCTTGTGGAAATGATCGGCGAGTTCACGGTGGGTGAGGCGTTTGAGTTCAAAACGCTGGCACCGTGAGAGAATGGTCACCGGAACCTTGTGCAACTCGGTGGTGGCGAACATGAAGTAGACATGATCCGGCGGTTCCTCCAGGGTCTTCAACAGGGCGTTGAAGGCCTCGGTGGTGAGCATGTGGACCTCATCGATGATGATGATCTTATAGCGGGAACTGGTGGGCATGAAGCGAATTTTTTCCTTCAGCTCACGTATTTCCTGGATACCACGGTTGGAGGCACCGTCGACTTCCTGCAGGTCGATACTGCTGCCATCGGCGATTTCTCGGCAGGAACGGCATCGGTTGCAGGGCTCGACGGCCGGACCCTGCTCGCAGTTGAGCGCCTTGGCCATGATGCGCGCAAGGGTGGTTTTGCCGGTGCCGCGTATACCGCTGAAGATCATCGCGTGGGCCACCCGATTTTGCGCAAGGGCATTTTGCAGGGTGCGCACCACTGGTTTTTGGCCGACAACATCGGCAAAGGTCTGTGGGCGGGATTTTCTGGCAAGGACAAGGTAGGACACAGCTATTCCGAGAATCAGTTCTCAGGTGGGGGGAGGCGGGAAAAGGAGCCAGTGCGCATGTCTGCGGCAGGATCCTTAAAAAAAGGATAGCCGGGCAACCCCATGCACATAAAGAGAATCACTACCGCTGCTTCCTCCCGGACCTGACGGGGTTTGTGAGTCTTTATTGCACAGGACCCGGCTATCACACTGAAGATCATGTGGCAAGGCCAAGGTGGTTCCGGTCGCAAAGGTTATGCAACACTTGAGAAATTATCAGAAGCCACATTGGTCCGGCGTTTATACCCTTAATTGAGTCCGGCGTCAAGGACTTTGATGCATGGCTGTTGTTGTAAAGAGAGACCAGACCGCCTCGCAAGTTTGCCACTATCCTGTAAAAAAGTTGGCCTGCATGGAACTTGAGCTCGGTAGAACGAGTGTCGCCATGCGGTCCATAAAAAATCCCTTTTTCCACGAAGGCACACCTCGAGAAAAAAGGGAAAAATTTTTGGGGGAAAAATAAACGATCTGTAAAAAAACTAGAACAACAGATTTTTGCCCAGTATGGCCACCAGATCATCGGCTGCACGGGTGGGGGCCATGACGCCATGCTCGACGTCCGCCTTGATTTTGGGCAGGAGTTTTTGGATTTCCTCGTGGTTGTAGAACCATCGCTCAAGGCCTTCATTGACCAAAAACCACATCCAACTCATAGCCTGCTCTTGCCGCTTTTTATCCAGTTCGCCCGAGGCGGTCA
Organism: uncultured Desulfobulbus sp.; assembly: GCF_963665445.1. Classification (GTDB taxonomy): domain Bacteria; phylum Desulfobacterota; class Desulfobulbia; order Desulfobulbales; family Desulfobulbaceae; genus Desulfobulbus. Next base: position 1,450,841 of record NZ_OY762276.1, read on the forward strand.
TGATCTGTTTGTGGTTCATGATTGTTTCCCATACCTCCTGCAAACCCTTTTCTTCAAGTGCGGAGCAGGTCATGACCGGCGGCAACCAGTTGGGCGAGGATGGGGTGACCAGATGGAGAGCAGTTTCGTACTGCTTCTTGGCCAACTTGGCGCGATTGATATTGTCGCCGTCGGCCTTATTGACCACAATGGCATCGGCAACTTCCAAAACACCTTTTTTGATGCCCTGCAACTCGTCACCGGCACCGGCAATCTGCAGCACGAGAAAGAAGTCACACATCGAGGCAACCGTGGTCTCGGACTGGCCGACACCGACTGTTTCAATGATGATGACGTCAAAGCCTGCAGCCTCACAGATCAGCATGGTCTCCCGGGTTTTCCGGGCAACGCCACCAAGGCTGCCTCCCGAGGGGGAGGGACGGATAAAGGCCATGTCGTTGACTGCAAGGCGTTCCATACGGGTCTTGTCACCGAGAATGGAACCACCGCTGCGAGTACTGGAGGGGTCGATCGCCAGCACTGCAACCCGATATCCCAGTTTGGTCAGCATCGTACCAAAGCTCTCAATGAAGGTGCTCTTCCCGGCTCCTGGAACGCCGGTGATACCCAGACGAACCGCCTTTCCGGTCAAAGGGAGGAGTTCATTGATCACATGCCTGGCGATATCTTGATGGGTGGACAGGGTACTTTCGACCAGGGTTATGGTACGGGCAAGCATCAAACGATTATTATCCTTGACGCCTTGAATGTAATAACTGGGATCTTTTTGCATATCTGGCCTTGTGTAGAGGTTTTGGTCGTTTAAACGCACGAACGGACGGATTTTCACCCGTCCGTTCGCAGGGTTACCAATATGCGGAATAGCTCCTACTTATTTACAATACTGCGCTTCCAGCATATCCAGGACTTTGCCGGCAGATTCGGTGATCGGGGTTCCCGGTCCGTAAATGCCTTTACATCCTGCATCATAAAGGAATTGATAATCGCTGGGCGGGATAACGCCACCGGCTACGACCATGATCTCGCCTGCGCCCTGAGCTTTGAGTTTCTCGATCAACTCGGGCACCAGGGTTTTGTGACCTGCGGCCAGGGAAGAAGCACCGACGATGTGAACGTCGTTCTCGATGGCCATCTTGGCGGCTTCGTCCGGGGTCTGGAACATCGGGCTGATGTCAACGTCGAAACCGAGGTCGGCATAGGAGGAGGCGACGACCTTGATACCGCGGTCATGACCATCCTGTCCCATTTTGGTCACGAGGATACGCGGACGACGACCGGTTTTGGCCAGGAAGTCATCGGTCCGTTTGCGCAGGGCTTCGATAACCTGGGCGCTGTCGGAACTGGCCTCGGAATACTCAGAGGAGTAGGCACCGGATACACACTGGGTGGTGGCAACATAACGACCGAATACTTTTTCCATGGCGTCAGAAATTTCTCCAACGGTTGCTCTGGCTTTAGCAGCGTCGATGGCAAGCCCAAGAAGGTTCTCTTTTCCGGCGGCACCCTTGGTGATCGCATCCAGGCAAGCCTGGCACTTGGCATTGTCACGAGTGGATTTGATCTGGTTGATGCGCTCGATCTGCTCAAGACGGACGGAATCGGGTACTTCAAGGACTTCAAAGTCAAGCTTCTCATCTTTGAGACGATACTTGTTTACACCAACGATAACGTCCTTGCCCTGATCGATACGGGCCTGACGACGGGCGGCAGACTCTTCGATGCGCAGTTTCGGCATACCGGAGGCGATGGCCTTGGCCATACCACCGAGCTCTTCGATCTCGTTGATGATCTTCTCGGCACCCTGAACGATCTGGTTGGTGAGCCACTCGATGTAGTAGGAACCACCCAACGGATCGGCAACCTTACAGACATGGGTCTCTTCCTGGATGATGATCTGAGTGTTTCGAGCGATACGAGCGGAGAACTCGGTCGGCAGACAAACAGCCTCGTCAAAGGAGTTGGTGTGCAGGGACTGGGTTCCACCCAGGGCGGCAGCCATGGCCTCGATGGTGGTCCGGATGACGTTGTTGTACGGATCCTGCTCGGTGAGCGACCAACCGGAGGTCTGGCAGTGGGTACGCAGCATGGTCGATTTCGGATTCTTCGGATTGAATTGCTGCATCAATTTGTACCAGAGGTACCGAGCAGCACGCAGCATGGCGATTTCCATGAAGAAATTCATACCGATACCGAAGAAGAAGGACAGACGCGGTGCAAAGGTATCGACGTCCATGCCGGAAGCGATGGCAGCGCGGACGTATTCAACGCCGTCAGCCAGGGTGAAGGCGGTCTGGAGGACAGAGTCAGCACCGGCTTCCATGATGTGGTAACCGGAGATGGAGATGGTGTTGTATTTGGGCATGTTCTGCGAGCAGAATGCCATGATGTCGGAGATGATCCGCATGGAAGGCTCAGGCGGATAGATGTAGGTGTTCCGGGTCAGGTACTCTTTGAGGATATCGTTCTGGATGGTACCGTTGAGCTGATCTTGGGTTACACCGGATTCTTCGGCCGCGGCGATCCACATGGCCAGAATCGGAATAACCGCACCGTTCATGGTCATGGAAACGGACATTTTGTCCAACGGAATGCCGTCAAAGAGGATCTTCATATCCTCGATGGAGTCGATGGCAACACCGGCCTTACCGATATCACCGGAGACGCGGGGATTGTCGGAGTCGTACCCACGATGGGTGGAGAGAGAGAAGGCAACGGAAAGACCTTTCTGGCCGGCTGCCAGGTTCTTGCGATAGAATTCGTTGGATGCCTTGGCGGTGGAGAAACCGGCATACTGACGGATGGTCCAGGGACGACCGGCATACATGGTGGTCATCGGACCACGGGTATAGGGGGCCATTCCGGGATAGAGGCTCAGAGACTCGAGACCTTTGAGATCCTCGTCGGTGTACAGCGGTTTTACGGCAATACCTTCGGGCGAGTTCCAGGTGAGTGAATCCGGACTCTTTCCCTTCGATTGCTTGGTTGCCATTTCAACCCATTGTTCATATCCAGTTGCCATGTCACTTACTCCTTGTGGTTTGCTTGGGGTTTATCCCCAGTTAAATAAAACGAACTGGTCCGACAATGCGTCCTTGTGGTGGAGGCTCCCATTGTCGAAACCAGTGTCTTTTCGTCATTGAGACCTTCGTTGCCGCGAATTCCTCAAGACGTTTTTTACATACGCTGGGAGAGCTCTACCAAAATACCTCCGGTTGCCTTGGGATGGAGAAAAGCGATTTTGCATCCTCCGGCTCCCATGCGCGGGGTCTTGTCGATGAGGGCTACGCCTTTTTCCTGCAATTCGGCCAGAGCTTCTTCAATGTTTTCTACCTGAAAGGCAACATGCTGGAAGCCGCCTTTGCCGCCGTTCTTTTCGATGAATTTAGCGATGGGGCCATCAGGGGCGGTGGAGACTAACAATTCAACCTCACTTTCACCAACGGGATAAAAGGCGGTTGTCACTTTTTGCTCTTCAACTGTTTCCGTGCCGTGGAGGTTGAGACCAAGAACATCGGTCCAGAATTTACTGCCTTCGTCCAAACTATTGACCGCGATGCCCAGATGATCGATTTTGAGAATTTTCATGCTGTCAGCTCCTTTCCGGTTTATTTGTCGGATGTTGTGTACGTCTGAAATAGCGTTTGAGCAGGTAGGCCGGGCACTCCCGGATTTTCATCAATGAAGTATATCCAAGGGGGGCAATCCTCATGAACATAAGCTCTTTTTTTATATTTCCAGATACGGAGGATAAAAAAAATTAGCTAATTTTGTTGGTTTGAGGTGTAGAGCGCACCTGAACTGCTAAGCAACTGAAAGCGAGAATGCCGCTTGAGAAGCGGCATTCTCGAAAGCACAGCTCGGTTATTTGGCGACTCGTTTGACGAACACGCCATCCGGGTCGACTTCTTCGCGGATGAGACGGATTTCCTCAACCGTCGGCACGGCAAATTCAGTGACATTGGGAGCGACCAACAGCTCAAAACCGGTGGCGTCCTGAATGGACTGGACGGTTTCGCCGGGGAAGGTCTGGATCAGGCGCATCCGTTTGCTGGTTTCCTCGAAGTCGAAGATGCCCTTGGTGGTGATCAACCGGTACGGGCCTTTGCCTTGCATGCCGGCTTTGAAACGGGCATTGGGGCTACCATCGAGGTGACCGGGACTGGTTATGTAGGCGAGTTTTTCGTTAAATTTTTTCTTGTCGTGGGGCACAATCAGGATCGTGCGCTCACAGGAGGCGGCCATGTCGGATGCACCGCCGGAACCAGGCAACCGAACCTTGGGTTTCTGGTACCCATCGGGGTAGTCACCCATCATGGTGGAGTTGAGATTGCCGTACATATCGACTTCCGCACCACCGATAAAGCCGAAGTCGGCAAAACCGCGTTGGGTCAGCTCGAAGGCAGCGTTGAGACCTTTGACGTAGGAAGCACCGGTGAAGGTCCTGGAGTCGCCAACCGAGATGGGCAGGCCGTGGAGAAGGGGGGGGCCGACGGCGCCGGCCTCGAAGACTGGAATCAGCCCAGGAGCATGGGTCAGTTTGGCCAGAAGGGAAGCGACCATGGGGAGGCCGGTTCCGACAAAGACTATTTTTTTGTCTTCCAATACTTTCGCACCCGCCACAACTATGATTTCTTGGGCGGTGTAATCCGTTGAAGCTGTCATATCGACTCCTTATCTATTGGTTCCGAAAAATTCGTGATTAACCGAGACAATCAGATCAGGCCAGACGTTCGCAATGATGAGCTTCTGCCTGTTTCACTGCCAGCAGATTCTTTACGCCGACTTTCTCCAGGTACTCTCCGAAATTCTCGACACCGTAGATGTACTCGTCATAGTAGGCTTGCAACGCATCCGGAGCGCCGCCTTTGCACATCGGAGCGATGCGGCCAAGGAGGTCGCGGGTATGATCGCCATCAAACCAATAGTGGCGGCGGCAGGCACCGGGATAGGCGCCGTAGGGAACCTCGATGACTGCGTCAACGGCAGCAAACGGGATCATTACGTCTTTGGGGTTGGCTGTGATGGTCTCGGTGGAAACCAACTGCTCGCAGGTAACGATGGTATGGGCGGATGCCATGGCGATTTCAGCGCAGGTGCAGTCGGTACCACGGATGATACAGTTACCGTACTTGTCGGCTGCCTGAACATGAACCAGGGCAACGTTGGGGTTGCTTGCCGGCAGGAGACCGATGGGACGCTCGGTGAAGGGGCAGTCGATGATCTTGGTGCGGCTGCAGTTCTTGATGTCGCCGCCGAGGGGGCTGCGGGTCGGAATGAAGGGCAGACCCATGGCACCTGCTTTGAAGCGGGCCGACATGTTGTAGTTGCTCCAATCCTCGATCTGCAGCATGCCACGCTCGGCAAGATAGCGCCAGGCGGGGGAAAGGCCGAAGGCTTCGTGGCCCCAATAGGCCAGTTCAATACGTTTGATGGAGAATTTATCTGGGTTGAGGATCATGGCGCCGGCGAGCAGTTCCGGTCCGAGTCCTGCGGATTGAAAGGAGAGGGTGAGATCCTTGAACCCTTGGCGAACCATCTCATGACATGTCGCTACGGGCTGGCGGACGTTAACGAAACCGGCGATACCGACATTGTCGCCATCCTTAACGAATTTGGAGACGGCCTCTTTCAAGGTCATCCGCTTATCGCGCATAGACTTGTCTTTATTGACAAGTGCTTCCCTCGCTTCGTCGGGTGATAAACCAGTCCAGAACATTTTCGCTTTGTTTTCCAATGTGTTACCTCTTCCTGTCTATCAAGCGTTTTTGTTGCCCGGCAACTTGTCGTTTATAGCCAACCGGGATCCCCCTATACAAAAAAAAGACCGGAAAACAATAGGTTAAAAACTACTGCTTCGCCGGCCTTTTTCCTGACTCGATCGAACACGACATACTGCAACTCTTGAAAATCTGTCTGTCATAAATGAGCCAATTTTCCTCAAATGGTTCTACCCGGTTACTTCGGGCGAATACAGATGATTTGCACATCACGGACGTTTGTCCGTCTTTTTCGACTGCACGGGAAAAACGAGTCTCTTTCGTTGCTGGTGCTGCGTTTATGTACGGAAAGGACTTGAGCTACTTCTTGTGTACTACCTCACTGCTTACTCACCTGCTCACCTATATCCAGAGCAGTCTACACGAAAAAAACCGGTTCACAAGAACCGATTCGCCAATACAAATAAAAAAAGCCGATAACCAGCTAAAACTAAATAACATAAAGTAGCAATTTCCTATTTGAGATTGGCCTTTTTGTCAACAGCAAAAAAAAAGATCGTTTGGGAAATGAATGAAAATTCATCCGCTTTTACTGCTAAAATAGATAGTTAAGCGATCTTTGGTTCATTGGTGTTTTTTTTCTGAGTTTTCGCAGGTTGGTCCGCCTGTAACGCTGATCAGGCCATAACCCATAAGTAATTTATATACTGTTAAAAAATTGTATTGATTACGTGAGATAGGAGGTTGTGGCAATCGGCGATTTGGTGTACAACAGCAAATCCGGTAGCCCACACTGCCGCAACGGATACCTCCCTGTGTATCTCGTGCCTGCCTAGGACTGGAGACGCCTTTCGCCCCCTGGAGCGCGGTTTCCGGCTCCCATTTTTCTGGTGTGCGCTGCAACCCCCCATACCTGTTTTCTTTCTTGGCATAGCGCAGGGTTCTACCCCATCATCAATATATTCAAAGGAGTACTCGGATGAAAGTGTACACTGGAGGTGGTGACAAAGGTAAAACAAGCCTGTTTTCAGGTGAACGTGTTCCCAAACACCATATCCGCATTGAAGCTTACGGTGATCTCGATGAACTCAACTCGGTGCTGGGAGCGGTTATATCCTATCTTCCTGAGAAAGAGACGACGGTCCGTGAAGATTTGGAAGGGATACAGTCCAATTTATTTCTCGCCGGAGCCTGGTTGGCGACAACGCCGAATTCTTCTGCAACCGGTTACCTCACCACCTTGCCACCCAATGTTGCCAAAGACCTGGAAAAAAGAATCGATGCACTCTCCGAGGTCTTGCCGGTTCTCAAGGAGTTCATACTTCCCGGTGGTGAGCCTGTTGCCGCCTGGGCCCATGTCGCCAGGACCGTTTGCCGACGCTGTGAGCGCCGTTTGACCGAACTGATAGAGGCCTCCGCCGATGCCGAAGAAAGCGAACTGGCGGTTATTCAGATTTACCTCAACCGATTATCCGACTATCTTTTTGTAGCGGCACGGTATCTGAACAAGGTACTGGGCACTCCTGACAACACCTGGCGGAAGAAGTAAGAACTATGGTTGTAGCAGAACATTCGGTTTCCATTTTGGGGCGGAAATGGCTGAATGAGGATACCTTCGAGTTAATCTGCAGTCGACCCGAGGGATTTGATTTCGTCGCTGGCCAGCATGTGACCATGCACCATGAAGACGATGAGCGTGAGTACACCATACTTTCGCCACCGTCTGTCAACACGCTTCACTTTCTTATCAAAAAAATCGACCAAGGTCGGCTCAGCAGCGTTCTTGCCGGGCTCGATCCGGGTTCAGAGCTATCCATAAGCAGGGCCAAGGGATATTTGATTTATCGTCCAACTGATCGGCCGATATTTTTTGTCGGCACAGGGGTGGGGATTGCACCGTTTGTCTCCATAGCCGCATCCGGAGTGCGCAACTTCACCCTCCTCCATGGTGCACGCGAGGTACACGGACTCTTTTTTCGTCAGGAGCTGGTTGTGGCGGCCCATCGTTATATTCCCTGTGTTTCCGGCCAGGTCAAGCCTGGGACGAATGTGGTCGACCTGCATCGTGGCTACGTAACCGACTATGTCGATCGGTATATCAAGCCCGGTGCCTATGATTTCTATCTTTGCGGCTCTCGCCCCATGATTCACGACATGACCCATTTGCTCGATCAGCATTTCCCAGAGACACGGATATACAGCGAGGCGTTCAATTAAGTGTGCAGGGCCTGATCAATCAGAACAGGCCCTGCATGTATCGATGCATCGACTCCGCCGCATCCAGACCCTGGCAGACGGCCTTGGCCACGGTCTGCGGTCCGAGAACCGTGTCGCCGCCGGCAAAGATCCATTCAACGCTGGTCTGCAGGGTGACCGGGTCGACCACATAGGTGCCCCGGGGAGTGATCTCCACCGGAACGGTTGCATCATGCACCGGTATAACCTTTTGGCCCACTGCGCCAATGAGGGCATCCGCCTCAAGAATGAATTCCGAGCCCGGCATGGGCGTGGGGACACGGCGGCCGGTACTATCCTGTTCGCCAAGTTCCATGCGGATACATTCCACCCCGGTCAAATGACCATCCTTAGACAGGATTCGGGTCGGCGCCACCAAAAATTGCAAGTTGACTCCCTCCTCCTCCACATGATGTACCTCGACCCGTGAGGCTGGCATTTCCTCCCGCGTGCGGCGATAGAGGATGCTCACCTCCTTCCAGCCTGAGCGCAAGGCAACCCGGGCCACGTCGATGGCCACATTGCCGCCGCCCACGACCAGGACCCTGTCGCCCAGGGCGATTTCCCGTCCGGTGAGCACCTGAACCAGATAGTCGACACCGGACATGACCCCTTGAGTCTCTGTTTCCCCTGCAAGTTCCAGCCGCTTGCTCTCATAGGCGCCGATCCCGAGAAAGACTGAGGCGTAACCTTGTTCGCGCAGTTCCGACAGGGTCAGGTCCTGGCCCACGGTGATGCCCGTCTTGACGTTCACTCCGCACTGCTGCAGGGCGTAGAGTTCGGCGCCGATGATGTTGCGCGGCAGACGGTAGTTGGGAATGCCCACGCTGAGCATGCCGCCGAACACCGGCAGGGATTCGAAGATGGTGCAGCTGTAGCCTTTGTGGGAGAGGGCATGCGCCACGGTGATCCCGGCGGGTCCGGAACCGATCACCGCCACCTTGATCCCGTTTTTCGGCGCGCAACGGGGCGAGAGATTCTTGCCGTTGATGATCATCCAATCCGCCAAAAAACGCTCCAGCAGGCCGATGGCCACCGGCGCATCCTTTTTGCTGCGAATGCAGGCTCCCTCGCACTGGAATTCATGGGGACAGACACGGGAGCAGATGGAGGGCATGGAACTGGTTTCGCGGATGGTCCAGTAGGCCTGTTCAAACTTGCGCTCCCGCATCAGGGCAATGAATCGGGGGATATCGTTGCCGATCGGGCAGCCCATTACGCAGGGCGGCTTGCGGCACTGCAAACAGCGTTGCGCCTCGATCAGGGCGGTGGCTTCGTCAAATCCCTTGGAGACCTCGTCGAAATTATCGAGACGTTCCTCGGGGTTGAGTTCGCGCGGCTGTTGTCTGGGGATGGCCAGTTGTTCGCGGATTTGCATTGAAATATCCTCTTGTTAATGGGAAATGTTCCTGATATGTAGCAGGTCCGGGTCGGAGAGGCAACAGGCAAGTACTGAATTTCGCTTCTTTCGGATCTCCTTGCATTTTTCAAGTTGAACCGTTAAGTCCAATGCCTCAGGTAGAAGCGCGGCGGCATGTGCTCGGCGCGCAGGTAGATTTTTCGAGTATTGGGGGGGGCATGGAACAGGTTGATGTTCTGGTTGTTGGCGGCGGTCCAGGCGGGTTGGCCTGTGCATCGCATCTGGCCCAAAGGGGGGTGAGGGTGATCCTGGCTGAGCGTAAACCAGCGATCGGTCCCAAGGTCTGCGCCGGCGGGATCACCTGGCACGGCCTGATCAAACTGGTTCCGGAAAACCTGATTGAACGCGCTTTTCCCGAGCAGCTCATCTGTTCCGACCGGCAACGGCTGGTCATTGCCGAAAAAAATCCGATCATTGCCACGGTTTCCCGGGATAAACTGGGGCAGTGGATGGCCGAGCAGGCGCAAAACGCAGGCGTCCGGATACGCACCGATACCAGGCTGGTCGGTTGGAGTGGACACGAAGCTGTCCTGGAAACAAAGGGCAGGGGGCAGTCTTCCCTCAAATTTCGTTATCTGGTCGGTGCCGACGGTTCCAACAGCCGGGTACGGCAGATGCTGTCAGTGCCCCGGACTTTGGTTGGTCTTGGTCTCAATGCAATGATTCCGGGCAGCAAACCAGCGATGGAGTGGCATCTTCGTCCAGGGCTTTTCGGTTCCGGTTATGCCTGGATTTTTCCCCATAAAGAGTTCTGCTCCGTGGGCGCCTATGCCGATCATCGCTCCTTAGCGGCGGCAGCGCTGAAACGACAGTTCCTCACCTGGTGCGCCACGCAGCATCTGGAGCTTGATCCGGCCATCATTCGGGCAGGCCTGGTGAATTACGATTACCGAGGTGTTCGCTTCGACGACGCCTTCCTAGTCGGCGATGCCGCCGGACTTGCCTCCGGCCTGACCGGTGAGGGCATTTATCCGGCACTGGTTTCCGGGCAGGCGGTTGCCAAAATGATCCTGGATCCGCTGTATCGGGCCCCGGAACTTGCGCGGCTTATCCGCCGCCATGCGCAGCATTGCCGGGTGTTGCGGCTGGCCGGTCGTTTTCCCAGGCTAAGCGGCCTGTTGATGGAGACCTTGCTTGTCCTGCTCAGGCTCGGCGTGATCGACTTTCATCAACTGGAGATGGCCGATTAACAATGCTCCATTCCCCTGGGGCCACTATTTCAACCATAGATTTTTATGACCAAAGCAACCAAACGTCTTCTTGCCAACCTGGTGTTTGTCGCTGTCTGCGGCTCTGTTCTCTATTTTCTCCTGGCCGCGCCTCCGGAAACGACTAAGCCTTTGCCCCACGACGAAAACCATCAACGATTTATGACCATGAAAAAAAAGGAGGCGGAGCAATTCTGCGAACGTTGTCACGCCGAAGGCAAGGAGGCACCGTTGCCAAAGACGCATCCGCCCAAATACCGCTGCCTGTTTTGCCATAAACGCATGTAAGAGGAGGTTCCCGTGGCCGCTACTCCCCAAGATGTCTACTACGTTTCCGGATCCACCGCCATCCTTGCCGAAGACATGGGCAAGGCCCTGCTGGCCCAGTTCCAGGATATTCGTTTTCGTGAGGAAAAAATTCCCTTTATCCATACCCCGGAGGATGCCCGCAAAGCTTTGGATCATATCCTGCAACAGTCCGAAGGCAACCCGCCTCTGGTCTTCTGTACCATCATGGATCAGGAAACCCGTGATGTGTTCGACTGTCCCCAGGTGCGGTTTTTCGATATCTTTCTCAATACCCTTGAACTGCTTGAGCAGGCTCTGGGGGCCCGCGCCCTTCGTGAACCCGGATATTCCCGTCATTTCACCCTTTCACGAATGAATAAGCGGGTCGATGCCATCCATTTCTCCCTGGAACACGACGATGGCACCCGGCCTGCCGAATACGATGAGGCCGAGATTATTCTTATCGGGGTGTCGCGTTCCGGAAAAACTCCGGCAAGTATCTATCTGGCGACCCACATGGAATTAAAGGCTGCCAACTTTCCCTTAACCGAGGATCACTTGCACCAGCACCAACTGCCCGAGGAAATTGTGCGCAATCGCAAGCGGGCCGTGGGGCTGACCTGCTCCCCTCAGTACCTGCACACCATACGTGAAAAGCGGTACGCTGGCTCCAGCTATGCAAGCCTCGCCACCTGTACCCGCGAGTTGCAGCAGGCTAAACAGCTGTATATGCGGCACAACCTCAAGGTGATCAATGTTGAGGGGCGCTCGATCGAGGAGATTGCGGTCCAGGCCATTCAGGCCATCGGGCTGAACAAGAAAAATGGTCCCCGTCCCAGGTCCCGAGGCGTATCGCGCATCAGATAACTCCCCTCCAGTCTGTTTCTCAGCCGGTTTTCTCGCAACATCCCTGCAGGAAACCGGCTTTTTTGTTCATACGGTGAATGTCGCGACCAGCAACCTCCCTCTGGTTCAATTTCTCCATGTGCTGAATGGCGGGAATCGGTCAAGAGTCTTTGTTCTCTCGAGGCTGAAGGGGCAAAAATATTGTTCTCGTAAAAAAGCTCGAGGACGACGTTTCGAGCTTCGCAAATTGCTAATTTCACGATGCGTGACATTCAGGCTTTTGACTTTTTACGAAACCATCAACATTGACTTATCGGCACAATTTCAGTAAATTAATTATAGAGAATTAATTCTCCTAAACAGGTTCGTTCATGTGCGCAAAATATGGCAAATCGGTATCCGTTTCCTTGTAAACGTCATGGGGAGGAAGTCTGAGCGAGATGCAGTAAAAGAGCACGCCGTCTCTTGCCAGTGCCGATTTTCAAGCCTACTCTTACATCCATGAGCGGCGAGCCGAACACCGCACATTTTGTGCACCGGCGGCAACAAATCGCCGCTTTATTTTTTTTTATGATTGTCGTTCCCGTAAAAAGCCTCGAGGACGACGTTTCGATCTTCGTAAGTTGCTGATTTCACGACGCGTGACATTCAGGCTTTTGACTTTTTACGAAGCCATCATGATTACCACTGAAGCTCAGCTTGACGAAATGAGATCTCTCCCTGTGGTCGAGATGACATCCAGGTGTGTGTCATTGCTCGGAACGACCCGCGAGATCGATGTCAACCCGAACGAATGTGAGGGATCTCAAAATCAGAATCTTGAGCTAAGGTTTAATTGACATCAATATATTTTTATGTATACGTCCCCATCAGCTCGTACCGTTCGGGCTGGTGGGGGTTCTTTTTCGTCCAGCAGCAGTTATGTTGCCGGTGAGAGCGGCGGTGCACGGGTCTCTGCAGAATCCATAGGCAGCCGCTGATCCTGAGGTCACTCAATGAACATTGAAGGAATGCAGTTTGCTGAATTTATTCAGCCTGATGAGATTGAAACTCTTCTCAAACATGCGGAGCATACACCCGACAACCAGATTGAGGCCATCTTGGACAAGGCCTCCAGGTTTGCCGGATTGAGTCATTTGGAGGTCGCCAGTCTGCTCAAGATGGACGACAAGCATCTGCCACATCTTTTTCAGGTTGCCCGCCATATCAAAGAGGAGATCTATGGCAACCGCATCGTCATGTTTGCCCCGCTCTATGTGAGTGATTACTGCGTCAACCGCTGTGCCTACTGCGCCTATAACGACTGCCACTCCTTTGAGCGCCGCAAGCTTAGCCAGGAGCAGGTTCGTGACGAGATCATCGAGATCATCAGCATGGGCCACAAGCGTATAGCCTTGGAAGCCGGCGAAGACGACCTCAACTGTCCGATCGACTATATCCTCGACTGTCTGCGGACCATTTACCAAACCCAGGCCGACCTTTCCGGAGAAATTCGTCGGGTGAACGTCAATATTGCCGCTACCACGGTCGAACACTACAGCAAACTCAAGGAAGTCGGGATCGGCACCTACATTCTTTTCCAGGAAACCTATCACCAGCCCACCTATGAAAAATACCATCTGAACGGACCCAAAAAAGATTACTGGTATCATACCACCGCCTTTGATCGGGCTATGAAAGGCGGCATTGATGATGTCGGCGCCGGTGTGTTGTTTGGCCTCTTCGACCCGGATTTCGAGGCCCTGGCGCTGATGATCCATAACGAACACCTGGAGAACACCTATGGGGTCGGCTTTCATACCATCTCCGTGCCGCGTATTCGCCCGGCGGAAGGCGTGGATTTGACCACGGTCTATCCCAATGTGCCCAGTGACGAAAAGTTCAAAAAAATCGTCGCAGTACTCCGACTTGCCGTTCCATATACCGGCATGATCATCTCCACCCGCGAAAGCGCCGCCATGCGCAAGGACCTGCTCGACTGCGGTATCACCCAGATGAGCGCCTGCAGTGCGGTCGGGGTAGGGGGGTATATGGCGGAAAAGCACCGTCGCGAAACCGGCGAAGTCGATCCAACCCTGACGGCCCAGTTTGCCAAGAATGACGAGCGCTCGGCAGATGAGATCATAGGGTGGCTGATCGAAGAGGGCTTGGTGCCCTCCTGGTGTACCGCCTGTTACCGTTCCGGACGTACCGGTGATCGATTCATGGCTCTGGCCAAGAGCGGCCAGATAAAAAATGTTTGTCATCCCAACGCACTGATGACCCTTTCCGAATACCTGGAAGACTACGCCTCCCCCGAGGTCAAGAAGTTGGGCTATGCCCTGGTTGATAGGGAACTGGAAAAGGTGGTCAATCCCACGCACCAGGAAAAGGCGCGGGAGAATGTGGACAAAATTCGCGGCGGCAAGACCAGGGACCTTTATTTTTAGTTTTGCATGGGATGAGGTCAGGCCGAAGGTGGGGGGTAGCGGGCAGGGTGAGGAAGAGTGCGGTGTTGGCCTCTATCTGGTCGACGATACAGTCGATGGTGGCCCGCACCCGCGCCAGCTGGCGTGAGTCGGGATTGACCTGGAGCCAGAATTCGCGCTCGATATACTCCTGCGGGAGTACGGAGACCAGGCCGGGCTCGGTATGGGCCATGAAGTGGGGGAGGACCCCGATCCCCGCGCCAGCCTTGAGAGCCTGCATCTGGGCGATGCTGGTCGAACTGCGAAAGGAAGTGGGCAGGTCCGGGGAAAATTCTTCCCAAAAACTCAATTGCTGGTCGTAGAGCAGGACGTCGATGGAGCCCACAAAGCGATGGCCGGCGAGGTCATTCATGGTGATGATCGGGGTAAATCGGGCGAGGTAGTCGGCCGAGGCAAAGAGACCGAATCGATAGGGGTGATTCTCCGGGCAATGCTCTTGCCCGCAGTCGGCTTTCTCAGGCCGATGAGGATGTCCACCTCCCATTTGGAGAGAATCTAATACATGGGCACGGCAATGAGCTCCACCTCCAGCTCAGGGTTTTGGCGTTGCAGTTCACCGAAACGGGGTGCCAGAAAACAGTTACCCAGGCCGTCAGGGGTACCGATGCGGATGGTCCCGGAGAGTTGCTTGTCCTTGCCGCACATCTGAGCCTGAAGGCGCAGGGCCGACCTTTCCAAATCCTCCGCCTAGGGCAGTAGCGACTCTCCCGCGGGAGTCAGGCGGCATCCCATTTCTCCGTGCGCACCACAAGCTTGGTTTGCAGGGCTGATTCCAGAGCGGAGATCCTCCGCGAGACCGTGGAGTGGGTGAGCTTGAGCTGAGCTGCCGCAGCAACAAAGGAATCTGTCCGGCTCAGGACAAGAAAATAGCGGATATCATTCCGGTTCTGCTCCATCGCTTCTTGGTGGTCCCTTCTGTTTTCCCGTAAAAATCATGGGTGCTGTCGTCGTTAGCTGTGCATTATTGCACATCTCATGCGCTGTAATCAATGTTTAGAGTTCAATATCACACAGCTATTTTTGCAGGCAGGATTTGATGGTGGTTTTCAACGGTGAGCGTTGATGGAAAATTTTGTCCTTATTCTCATTTTTGTCGGTCTTGGCGGACTGTTCCGCCGCATCAAGGCCTTTCCCGAGCAAACCGCGCAGGTGCTCAACATGTTTGCCCTCTATGTGGCCCTGCCGGCAGTGATTCTGTTGAAGGTGCCGCAGTTGCAGTTCACCTCTGCCATGGGTATTCCCGTGGCCGTGGCCTGGCTTATGCTGGTGGTTTCGGCTGCACTGGTCTATGTGATCGGGAAAAAGTTGCACTGGTCCCGGGAGACCATCGGGGTGCTCCTGCTCGTGGTGCCCATGGGCAACACTTCGTTTATGGGCGTCCCCATGGTCAACGCCTTTTTCGGCGAGGCAGGCATTCCCTACTTGATCGTCTATGATCAGTTGGGCACCATGCTCGGCTTTGCCACCTACGGTTCGGTCATTCTGGCCCTCTACGGTTCAGAAGGGCAGGTGAAGTTTTCCCGGGTGGTTCGCCAATCGCTGCTCTTTCCGCCGACGATTGCCCTTGTTGCTGGCTTGGTCCTTCGCTTCTGGGTGTATCCGGATGTAGTGGTCAAGCAGTTGCAAATTCTCGGCAGCATGCTCACGCCGCTAGTGATGACCGCCATCGGTTTTCAACTCACCATCCGTCTCAGCAAACGCGTGCTTGCGCCGCTCGGTTACGGCTTGGCGGTCAAGATGGTCATTACACCGATACTGGCCCTTTTGGGTTGCCGTATACTGGGCTTGCACGGCCTGCCAACAGATATTGCCATCTTTGAGGCAGGGATGCCTCCCATGGTTACCTCCGCAGCCATCGCCATTGCCGCCGGCATGCAGCCGGAACTGGCAACAGCCCTGGTCAGTTTGGGGCTGGCCCTGGCTTTTGCAACCCTGCCGCTGTTGTCCTGGATTATGTAAATGGAGAAGGGGAAAAAGTAATCAGCCCCTCGGTCCATACGCAGACCACTGGGATAGACAATCAGCAGGTCATTGAGAGGCTCCACCAATCCGAGGTACTCCCATTGACCACAGAGTGAGGATGGTCATTCCAAAGGACACGTGTACACTTCCCGGCCGGTGGTGCGAGCATCTCCATGGTTAGAAAAAACACCAGCAGTATCAAGCCGAACCAACAAATAATGCGAAGATCCATTGCCTCCTCTCCAACAGCCAACAGAGGTTTTATTGCGTTTTCCTCTACGCTGCCCCGGTTTATTTCCCCGCATGAGTGATCTCGCAGGGCCAAACTTTGTTCATGATATAGACATGCCCGGGATTGCGGATATGGGTATGAATGAAAACATAGTCTTCCGGTATATCGGTCTTTTCGTGCAGGGTTGCGGTTATCGACTTCATGATTTCCGAGATCTTGTCGTAATCGAATTTTGAGGTGAGGTAGAGATCAACAAAGAGGGGAAACTCCTCTTGTGTCGGATCAAAAGAGCGCAAGCATTGCTGCTGCTTGGTTGCCGCCCGGGTATGGGTGATGCAATTGAGGGTCTGCCAGATGATAGTCGTGCTCCCCAGAGGCAACACTGCTTTATTTACTGGAGGCTTGCTGGGATCAGCTGTTTTCCTCTCCTTCTCTATGTACAAGTCTGTCTCTACAGCTCTGGTCACCTCTTCAATATCAAAGTCGTTGCTTGGTAAAGCAGATATTTTCACGAACGGCATACGAGCTCTTTCAATGTTTTTGTGATGACAATCAAAGTTCAGTTGCGATAGGTTTAGAGGCCGCAATGTTAGGCTTGAGATCCCTCACATTGTTCGGGATGACATCCGGGCTAGTTTTTCCGCATCAAACGGTGGCATCTCCCCCCTGGGTTTACGGGTTGTGGAACACGCCTAGCCGCAAAGCCTTGCCTGGTGGGCGTTGGCGGGTGGTGCCGATTTTGGCGTGTGCCCACAGGTATTGCACTTATTTTTCAAGGGGCTTAATGCCAAAAATTTTGGTCGGTAGCGGAGTTACAAGTTTTTTCATCAGTTCACGACAGGCTTCCGGCGCTGAATTAATCTGAAAAAAACTGTGCTGGTCGTTTTGAAACTCAGTGGCTTGAAGTTTGGCTAAGTTGCGCCGTATCCGGGACCAGGGCTCCCCGCACTCACGTTCCGCAACGCGCTCTATGAGCAGCGCCAGAACACAGATTTTTACATGCGTTTCGATGCGCCGTGCGGCCCAATGATACATAGGCATCATTTTGATCTGGGTGCGCTTGAGGGATCGGAAACACCGTTCGATAACCAAAAGCCCTTTGTAGCCAAGGGCCGCATCTTCAAGGCTGATGGTGTCATCGTTGGTTTCCAGCACCCACTTGCCGTCGTAGCGTTTGGCCTCGGTGATGGCTGCTCGGTCCAGGCGAATTTTACCGGCCTCGGTTGTTGTCAGGTACCGCTTGTATCGTTTTGAGGCCAGCAGTTCGACTGCCCATTGGGTAGAAGCATACGGTCCTTATGGTTGGCAAGCTCCTCTTCGAGCATGCCGACGATCTCTTCTCGATGTATTCGTTGCCGCTCTGCTTCCTTTGGGTTGAAGCAGAGGATGTATCGCCGCCGTCGCTCGCCATCGCCGATAACAACCTCCTTGGCTTGCAGGCTGTCGGTGAAGGTGGTGAAGCGACCTGGTTGCGAGAGGACCTCTTTCTTGATTTCGGCCACCGATGCCATGCGGGTGGCGAGCAGGTATTTGCCACAGGCCCGTGCAAGTTCTTCTCGGTTAGCGGAGGAGTTCATACCCGAGTCGGCCACGAACAGCGCTCGACCGAGGTTCCAGCCTCGCAGGTCCTTTCTGATACGCTCGATCGTGGATACATCCGCCGTGTTACCGGGAAAAACCCAACTTTTTACCGGCAATCCCTCTCGGGTAACCGCCAGGGCGACCACGATTTGCGGCGTCCACGTGCCCTCTTTGGAATGACCGTACTGACGCAGACCGTCGTTTTCGTCTTCCTCGTCCTCGTAATCAATGGAGAATGAAGCCGTCGTCGTATCGTAAAAGATCAGATCAACCGAGAGGTTGAACAAGTTGGCGGTCTGGAAAAAGACAGCCTCCTCTACCGCGTCGATATGCTTGTGGAGGAAATCCATCGCCTCGTACATCTGCCGCAGTTTCAGGCCTTGGCATTTGGGCAGATGGACCTGCTCCAGCCACCGATCCCAAACACCGAGTTTGGATTCCGGTGCGCAGAGACGATTGGCGGTCATGGCCAGCAGGGCCTGGTCATAGGCAACGGCATACTTGCCTTTGTCCAGCAGAGTCCGCAGCGCTTTGCCGATACCCAACCGCTCCCAAAGGGTTTCGATGACCAGCACTGTGCCGAGTTCGACTGTGCGCAGGATCTCAAGATCGTCGGGCAGTCCACCACCTTGAGCCTCCTCGCTACCAGCGGGGTCAACAATGGTTACCCCGCAGACTCTGGCTATAGATCGGGCGAGCCGCACCAAGGCCTCACGGTCGAGCTGATCGGCGCGTCCGAAGCTGTGGATGATGCGGGCAACGGTGGAGTTGGTCTCCGGATTCCGCTCGTTGTGGGCGAGCTGGAGATACTCGGTAACGGTGCCGTTCTTGTTTTTTCGTTTCGTGGTTCGCAGATACATGACTGCCCACCACGTTAGCGTGTTAATTCGCGTATTTCAACTGAAATATCGCTTCGCGTGTGCCCACAGATTTTGAGATTTTCACCACACGTAAAATTTTATCACATTGAAATTGCGTGATATTTTCTCCGGCACTGCACTAAAATGTGCCTACAACCCGCAAACATAAGTCAAGAAATGATGACCTCGTAAAAAGTCAAACCGCCCAATCCGCTCGAAAAGAAGCGACTGGTTGAAAGTTTGTGCCTTCGTGAGTTCTTGTTGAGAAGTCTTCCCGAAAAAGTTCTTTGAAATATGTTTGGAAAGCCAAAAAGAAAAAAAATAGGCTGTAAAAGGACGTCATTGGGCTGGTTTTCTCGCCCCAGTGCCTGCTGGCCCGCAATATGTTCAAGCCGATGGCCTTCATGAAGGCGGCAAACCGCACTGCTTTCATGCCACGAACCCGGAGATGTTTGACACCGGTGCGCCGGTCGAATTCCGACATGGTCGCCTCAACGCCGGCCCGGTACCGGTACTTCTCCCTGAACTCCGGGCTTTCTTCTTCCTGTCGCCGTCGGGCCAGGCGGATATCCTTGTCGGTGTAGCGGTAGTAATAGCCCTTTTTTCCGATGGAGACGGGGCACCGGTCAAACGAGGAGCAGTTCTGACAAACAGCGATGGGGAAGAGTGCGCTGTAGCCGGATTTTGATTTCTTCACCGTGTCGGGTGCCGTGACCTGGGGGCAGGTGAGAACCTTGCCCTGGTCATCAAGGGTGAATTCGGTCAGGTTGAACTTCTTCTGATTGCCCGGCATGACCGGGGAGATGACTGCCACCTGATGCTCCTGCAGGGCCGTTTCACAATTGCTGTCGCTGCCGTAGAGGGAATCGGCCAGCATTTGCTGCGGCAGCATCGCCTTCTGCTCCAGTTGGGCCAAGGCGGGCAGGAGGGCATTGGCATCATGCTGATCCGCGGATTCCACCGCCACCTGCGTGATCAGGGATGGTCCACGCTCATCGGTGGTGGTGTAGTTTTCCACCAACTGCACCTGATACCCTTGGCCTTTATGACTGCTGTAGCCGGCATCCGCATCGGAGGGGTTTTGCAGTGAATCGGAGGGCACCTCCTTGTTCGGCCGGGCCACGGCTTTCTTGCCAGAATCGGCGGTGGTGTCTTCCTCGATGACACACTGTTCGGCGAACAACCGGCTCAGCAGTTTGAAGCTCTGCATGGTGCTGACCTCGTCCACGGCGGCAAAACGCTCGGTCAAGAGCAGCACATCCGCAGCCAACTGATCAAGGGTGCGGGTGGACTCGGTGGGTTTGACCATGGCGAACAAAGACGCCTGCGATTTGCTCAGATACCGTTGGGTCAACTCCGTGTCGAGTTGATCAAAGTGTTCCCGGTGGTGTCGCTTCAGGTTGACGAGGAACTTCTTGATCGTTTTGGTGAACAACCCGATACGACCCAGATTGCGCATGTTGGATTTGACATGCACCGAGTCCATGCGCTGCTTATTCATATCGGCCTTGAGCAACTTGGCCAGGATGCCCAGGGAGGCATCAAATATCTCGGCATAGCTCGCATCCGAGGCCAGGTGATCGCGCATGGTCCAGAGCGTTTTGTGGCTGAGGTATACAGCCGCGTCGGAGCACGAGGTGATGTTGAGGGCATAGTGCCACTGGATATTGAAACAGAACTGCTCAACCGCCTCCTGATCAGTACAATCATGCATTTGCTGGAGGATCATCACCCCCATCATGGCATACAGTTCCTTGGTGGGTCGGCCATTGTAGTCATGATAATGGTGGCGCAGGGACTCCACCGGGAGTTCAGGCAGGATATGCTTCTGAAAAAGACCTGCCCATGAGTTGTCCAGGAGGGCGCGTCGTTTGGGTCCCAAATGGGCCCATGGGTCGAGGATGTTGAGCTGTTTGTGGTTTTTCACGTGAAACATTATCTCGTCTCGCATTTAATTGATATTACGCAAATATATTAACAGAATGCGAGAAAAATGACAATGGTAATCCAGACGTTAATCCTGGAAAATTAACCAGTTAAATAGAAATACTTTTTACGACGCCATCAGATATAATGCATTGGAAACAAATCCAACGTCGAGCTTCATGGACCATTCAAGCGAGCACTTTAGGTGAGCTTGATTTTGTGCAACATGAATTGGTCACCTGTAGGTATTGTAATCGGAGTGCGTCGATGGATTGAGATTTTCTATGTAGGTAAAATTGAGCTAGTGGATGGCATGTTGAGCTCAAGGGATATCTTGGATAAATACGGAATAGCAGTAAAATCCGTTAAGCTGAATCTGTTTGCTCCTATCGAGCTTGAACGTTTTGAATTAATCCTTTTTGGAGAGACTGCTTTCTCTTGACCAAGAAAAACGAAAGCGCGAAAGAAGAGGGGAGTGGATATCTTGCGAATGACGGGTCTGACGTCGATTGTATGCAAAAAAAAGAGGCGGCGGCGGGCAGCCATAGGTATGGATAGGGCAAAAGTCCTAAAAAAAACCGCCGATCCCCAAAGGGAAGGGCGGGTGCATAGATAAGATTTTGGAAAAAAGGAGATGAAATTTATTCGCCTGCAGGAACCCGTTGGGCGCGAGTTTTTGAGCGCTCGATCGATTGCAGTGCCAGGTAGTTGGCACCGAATTTCTTCATGTTCGCCATTTCATCGTCGTACTGGTTGTAATGATTCTCTTCATCCACAACCAGGTCTTCAAAGATCTTTTTGGAAACGCTGTCGGCATTGGCGCCACACTCGTTGGCCCAAAGATTGTAATGCTCGGCACTCTCCAACTCCATCTGCCGGGCCATAACCAGCATCTCGTCGACATCCTGCACGGTCTTGACCGCATCCGACGCCTTCATGTCCACATCGCCACCGAGAAACAGGATGCGTTCGGCCAGCCGTTCAACATGGAGCATCTCGTCGATGGCGGTCCGCTTGAACAACCCGGCCAGCAGATCATATCCCTGATCATCGCAGTGGAAGTGGAAGTACATGTACTGGTGCAGGGCAGTGATTTCTTCGGCAACGGCCTGGTTGAGGAGGGTAATGCTTTTTTCATGCATAATGGTCACCTTTCAAGGGGAAATGAATTGTTATGGCCTCGCAAGAAGCCCAAAAACTGAACGTCAAAAAAAGTGAAGTCAGCATCGACGCGCAAACATCGTCTTCATGGCTTTTTAGGAAAATGACGATGTGAAAAGTATCGTCCGCTGCATGGGTAGGTTGAACAACAACAAAGAAAAACACAATACGCTTTGTTTGCTTCGATCCCCCGAGGTACCGGGGCAGGAAGGCATGGCAAAACGCATTCAATCCATTGGCATTGTCTCATCTATTTTCCTTACCTGGCAAGTTGGCGGCTGTCAATGTAAAGAGGAATCCTTCTGAAAAACAGAGGAGGTTATCAAATTTCACCACTGACTGAAAGGGATTGCGCAGAGAGCCGCATTGTAATAGCGTGCATCGCCGGTAACCTCTCTGCCGATCCATTCGGGTTGGTCAAATCTCTGGTCCTCGTGCTCCAACTCGATTTCCGCCACCACCAGCCCCTGGTTGACGCCGAGGAATTCATCCACCTCCCACAAGAAACCGGCAAAGGGGATTGTGTAGCGAATTTTTTCGATCTGTGGCTGGGGGCAGAGACTGTCGAGCATGGCCTGGGCCTCATCCAGGGGGATGGCGTATTCATACTCGGTTCTGCCGATGCCGACCGTTGCGCCTTTGATGGTCAGATAGCCTTTTAGGCCGGCGATGCGAACCCGAACCGTGCAGGCGCTGTCGGCATGAAGGTATCCCTGCCGGTAATGGATCCCCGGGACCAAGCCTCTCCATTGGTCGTTGGCCAATAGGAATTTTCGTTCGATTTCGTGCGCCATTGTGGTGTATGTCCTCCTTGGCTTGTAATGACTGGGGATACAGGGGAAAGCGCTGCTTCGTGATTGTGACGCAATACTGGCAATAGTGCGATTAACCTTATAAAATTCCAATTAAAAAAACAAGATTGACGCCTGTTGTCCCTGGATTTCCTTCGCGGTTCTTTGCTTGACACACCCCCTGCCACTTGGTATCACAAAGCAGCATTTTGCTCGTTGTTATTAACTCTTGTTTTCGCAACCATGGCGCCCCACGGTTTCATCGCGCCCATCATGTTTGTCCTTCTCGTAAAAATGCCCTGAGAATGATGTTGCAAGCTTTGTAGAATACTGATTTTACTTGGTATATATTGTCGTTCTCGTAAAAAGTCTCGAGAACGACGTTTCGAGCTTCGTAAGTTGCTGATTTCACGACGTGTGATATCCTGGCTTTTGACTTTTTACGAAGCCATCATATAGTCATTTATGTGGCTTTTTTGAAGCCGTCAAAGTTTGGAGACTATGTTCAAACTATCACAAAGATTACTTCTGCTCTTTACCGGTATTGCGCTGTGTGCACAACCTCTTTGGGCTGAGGATAATGTCCTTAGCACCATCCGCGAGGCGACCCGTCAATACGAGGCCGGCGATTATACCGGAGCTGCCTCCAATCTCGATTACGCCGCACAACTGGTCCGCCAGCGGAAGAGCGAACGGATGAAATCCCTCTTGCCTGAACCCCTTGCCGGGTGGGTAGGCAGGGAGGCCAATGCCCAGGCCCTTGGGGCGGCTATCCTGGGAGGCGGTGTCACTGTCAGCCGTGACTACAGGCGGGACAGATCCAGCGTCAGTGTGGAGATCGTCTCTGATTCACCGGTGCTGCAGTCGGTGCTGATGATGATCAACAATCCCATGTTTGCCGGTGCCGGTGGGGGGAAGCTTGAAACCCTCAAAGGGCAGCGGGCTATTATCAAGTACGATAGCGGCAAACAGGGAGGCGAGATGTATGTGGTTGTGGATAGTCGCTTTGTCGTCACCATCAAGGGCAAACAGGTTTCCCGGGAAGACCTGATGGCTTACGGTGAGGCCATTGACTATGCCGCGCTCGAAAAAAATTGAGTTGCGAGGATCTACAGCAGGTTCGACATAAACGAAAAAAACCACAACCTCCCGGAGAATGCTGGCGAGGTTTTTTCCGCGTGAGCGTGGTTCTCCCCTGTTACGCCTGGTAAAGAATTGGCCTTCTTCCTTGTAACAGGGGTTTTTTTTGACGAAAGTTTGGAGGTAACGATGGCTGCAGACGAGAAAAATCGACAACCGGCCCAAGGGGTCAGCGATGAGGCTATCTTCAAGGTGGCCAAGGAGATCGTGGTGAAATTTATAGAGGTAGGGCGTCTCACGCCTTCCGGCTTTGAGGAGACTTTTGAACGGGTGTATCGCTCCATCGAAAAAACGGTGCGCCACCAATGATATCCGCAGAACTCGATTCGTCCCTCAATTGCGCTCCGGCCGAACCACACTGCATTCACCTGATCGGCATCTGTGGCACCGGTATGGCTGCCATGGCTGCCATGCTCCAGCAGCAGGGTTTTGTCGTCACCGGCTCTGATGAGAACGTCTATCCGCCAATGTCGGTATTTCTGGCAGAACTCGGAATCGAGGTCATGGCCGGGTACAAGGCCGAAAACCTGGCGAGTCGTCCGGACCTGGTCATTGTCGGCAACGTAGTCAGGCGGACCAACCCCGAAGCCGTTGAGTTGGGCCGTCTGGCCATTCCTTACCTTTCCATGCCTCAGGCCTTGGGCCATTATTTTCTGAACGGCAAGAAGTCGCTGGTCGTTGCCGGAACCCACGGCAAGACCACCACTTCATCGCTCCTGGCCACCACCCTCCATCGCATGGGACAAACCCCAGGATTTATGATCGGTGGGTTGGTCGAGGCCTTTGGACGTAACTCCAATGTCAGCGATGGACTCTATTTTGTGGTGGAAGGGGATGAATACGACACCGCATTTTTTAATAAAGTCTCAAAATTCCAACATTATCAACCCTATGCCGCTATTCTTACCTCGGTTGAGTTTGATCACGCAGATATCTTTGCCGATCTCGGGGCGATTAAGGCCTCCTTTGCCGAATTCATCGGTCGCATTCCGACAGACGGGGCCCTTGTCGCTCATATCGAGGCCCCGGTGGTGGCCGAGTTGGCCGCTGGAAACGCCGCTTGCCCGGTGATCGGCTATGGCTGCTCCGAGCAGTGCGAATGGCGGCTGGACGATCTGCAGGTTCAGGGACTGAGTAGCGAGTTTACCGTTTACCATAAAGGGGAGCAACTCGGCCGTTGCCGTCTCCCCATGCCCGGACTGCACAACTGCCTCAACGCACTGGCGGTCATCGCCCTCTTGCACCGTTTGGGCTTTGCCTTTGCCGATATCTGCGCCGGGCTCGGTTCTTTTGAGGGGGTCAAGCGGCGGCAGCAGATCCGCGGCGTTGTAGGCGGCATCACCGTTGTCGACGATTTTGCCCATCATCCCACCGCGGTGCGAGAAACTCTGAATGCCCTACGCCTCGCCTGGCCCGACAATCGACTGCTGGTGGTCTTTGAACCGCGGACCAATTCCAGCAGGCGTGCGGTTTTTCAGCAGGATTACGTCCGTGTGTTTGAAGCTGCGAATCAGATTCTCATACGCGAGCATGTACCGCTGGACAGCGTCCCCCTGGACGCCCAGTTTTCTTCCCCCAAACTCGCCGCCGATCTGCAGACCCTTGGCAAAGAGGCCGCCTCCTACCCCGATACCGATGCCATCCTCGAACGTCTCTCCCGGATCTGTCAATCCGGGGACGTCGTGGTTATTCTTTCAAACGGCGGCTTCGATGGCATTCACGAACGACTGTTAACTCTGCTGAAAACCCGCTAAGGTAAACGCTTTCATCTTCTTTGGTTCAAACGGCCATTGGTGTGGCCGTATTTTTCTATGCATACAAGGAGTCCATTGATGAACATTGCCGTGATGAAGGAAATCCATCCCGGGGAAACCCGGGTGCCGATGATTCCGACCACCGTTGATCGGTTGGTCAAACTCGGCGCCGAGGTGGTGGTCGAGTCCGGGACCGGTCTGACCTGCCGTTTTGACGATGCCGCCTACGAGGCGGTAGGTGCGAAAATTGCCACGGATCGTGCCGAGATGTTGGCTAAAGCCGATATGGTGCTCCGGTTGCGCAAGCCGCCGCTGGAAGAGATTGCACACATGCGCCGTGGAACGATGCATGTCAGTTACCTCGATCCGTTTCGCGAACGCGAGCTGGTGGATGCCATGGTAACGGGTGGCATCAGCGGCGTCAGCCTGGAGATGATTCCCCGCACCACGCTGGCGCAGAAGATGGATGTGCTCAGCTCACAGGCCAACCTGGCTGGTTATGTCTCAGTGCTGCTCGGCTGTCAGCACCTGGACAAGATCCTGCCGATGATGACCACGCCGGCCGGGACGATCAAACCGGCCAAGGTGTTTATCATCGGTGTCGGCGTTGCCGGTCTGCAGGCCATTGCTACGGCGCGAAGGCTCGGTGCCAGGGTCGAGGCCTTTGATACCCGTCCGGTGGTGGAGGAGCAGGTCAAGTCGCTGGGCGCCAAGTTCGTCAAGGTCGACCTGGGCGAAACCGGCCAGACCAAGGATGGCTATGCCACCCAGTTGACCCCGGAACAGATGGAGATGCAGAAGCAGGGCATGGCCAAGGCCTGTGCCCAGGCGGACATCGTCATCACCACTGCCCAGCTCTTTGGACGGCCGGCCCCGCGCATTGTCGATGGCGCCATGATCAAACAGATGCAGCCCGGATCGGTGATTGTTGATATGGCGGTGGAAACCGGCGGCAATGTCGAGGGCTCAGTCCTCGATCAGGTGGTGGAGGTCGATGGGGTCAAGGTGGTCGGTCTGGGCAATCTGCCCGGACAGGTGGCCCAGACCGCCAGCCAGATGTACTCTGCCAACCTGGGTAACTTTGTCGGTCATTTTTGGGACAAGGAAAATAACCGTTTTCACCTCAAACTGGACGACGAGATTATCAAGGGGGCCCTGGTCACCCACGATGGCGAGTTGTTTAGCGAAATGTACAAAAGTATCATCAACAAGTGAGGGATGCGATGACTGCCGTCTATTTGACCTTTATCTTTGTGCTGGCAATATTTCTCGGCTTTGAACTGATCTCCAAGGTGCCTTCCACTCTGCACACGCCGCTGATGTCAGGTTCCAATGCGATCTCCGGTATCACCCTGATTGGTGCGCTGGCCGCCATGCAGACCTCGCATCACGGTCTCACCGTTTTCCTCGGCACTCTGGCCGTGACCCTGGCCACCATCAACGTTGTTGGCGGCTACCTGGTGACCGATCGCATGCTCGCCATGTTCAAGAAGAAAGACCAGGGAGGCGCGCAATGAGTCTGGTGGGGATCAATTTTGTCTATGTGGTTTCGGCCGCTCTTTTTATCTTTGGCCTGAAGATGCTCAGTTCGCCGGCCACAGCCCGCCGCGGTAACATGGTTTCCGCCCTGGGGATGCTGATTGCCGTGGTCGTCACGCTGCTTTCCCAGGGGATGGATTACCGCTGGATCTTGATCGGTGTGCTCATCGGTTCGGCCATTGGCTCAACCGGCGCCTATATGGTCAAGATGACCGCCATGCCGGAGATGGTTGCCCTGTTCAACGGTTTCGGCGGTCTTTCCAGTCTGCTCTTGGCCTGGAGCGAATACCACCAGCACCCGAACATGAGTCTGACCATCGCCATTATCGCCACCCTTTCGGTCTTTATCGGTGGCGTCACCTTCACCGGATCCATGGTGGCCTTTGGCAAGCTTTCGGGACGAATTTCCCAGAAGGCGATCATCTTTAACGGCCAACACCTGATCAATGCCGCCATACTCGGTGCAGTGGTGCTCGGTGGAGCTCTGTTCTGCCTCACCCCGGGTACGATCAGCGGCTACTTGCTTTTTGTGGTGATCGTGCTGGTGGCCCTCGGCTTTGGTGTGACCTCCACCATTCCCATCGGCGGGGCGGACATGCCGGTGGTCATCTCCCTTTTGAACAGCTACTCCGGGTTGGCAGCCTGCGCCGCCGGTTTCGTGGTTTCCAACAACATCCTCATCGTGGCCGGTGCCCTGGTCGGCGCCAGCGGCATCATTCTCACCAAGATCATGTGCAAGGCCATGAACCGCAGCCTGGCCAACGTGCTCTTCTCCGGGTTTGGCACAACCACCGCCAAGGGAGCAGGGACAGACGGGCCCAAGGGTGAGGTCAAGCCGGCCAGCGCCGAGGATGTCTACTACATTCTTGAATCCGCCGATTCGGTTGCCTTTGTTCCCGGCTACGGTTTGGCCGTTGCCCAGGCACAGCATGTGGTCAAGGAGTTGGGCGATCTGCTCGAGGCCAACGGCACCGAGGTGGTCTATGCGATCCATCCCGTTGCCGGACGCATGCCCGGTCATATGAACGTGCTGCTGGCCGAAGCGAACGTCCCCTACGATCAGCTGGTGGAAATGGACGAGATCAATCCGCGGATGGAGACCATCGATGTCTGTGTGGTCATCGGTGCCAACGACGTGGTCAATCCGGCGGCGGTTCATGAGGAGTCGAGCCCGATTTACGGCATGCCGATCATTGAAACCTTCCGCGCGCGCACGGTTATCGTGCTCAAACGGTCGATGAACACCGGTTTTGCCGGTATTGAAAACGAGCTCTTTTATGGGGAGAACACCCGTATGTACTTCGGCGATGCCAAGGCCTCGATTCAGGCGCTGGTTTCGGAGTTCAAGGGCGGCAACTAAGAGCTGGCCGTATTGTGAGGGAAACGCCCCTTTGGCACTTGAACGATAAAAAAAATCCCCGAAGCAGGTGTTGCTTTGGGGATTTTTTTTGAGAGACTGGTGCGGTGTTTAGTCGACTTACGCCGCTGCCAGCGAGATTTGCCGATAGGCGACCAGGTCTTCGATGGAAAGAACCACCATCTCCTGCGATTCGGCAAAAGCAACCACCTCGGGCAGACGGGCCATGGTGCCGTCGACATTGGTCAGTTCGCACAGCACCCCTGCCGGCTGCAGACCGGCCAGGCGCATCAGGTCGACCGTTCCCTCGGTGTGACCGCGACGGGTGAGGACGCCGTCGGGCTGGGCCCGGAGGGGAAAAACATGGCCGGGGTGGGAGAGATCGGATGGTTTGGCCCCTGCGGCCACTGCGGTGCGAATGGTGGTGACCCTATCCTGGGCCGAGACGCCGGTGGTGACGCCCTCCCGGGCCTCGATGGTCACGGTGAAGGCCGTGCGGTTCTTGCTGGTGTTGTTCTCCACCATCATCGGCAATTCCAGCTGACGGATCTTTTCGTCCGTGAGGCAGAGGCAGACAATACCGCTGCATTCGCGGATCATCAGGGCCATCTGTTTGACGGTCAGAAGTTCGGCGGAGTAGATGAGATCACCCTCGTTTTCGCGATCTTCATCGTCAACCAGAAGAACGCCGTTGCCTTGCCGAAGAGCGTCCAAGGCGCGTTCGACACGCTGGGTGGAGTTGCCAAAACGGGATAAGAGGGAAACATCAAGGGTCTGATTCATGGTTGCCTCCTGAAAATCAGTGACCAGAATCAGGGCGTGCGGGAACAACCGGCCCCATGCCGGTTTTGTGGCGGAAAGGAAAAAGCCGCAGGGGCATATCACTGTTGTTGCCGCAGCGTGGCGGAAAACACAGCTGGTCGCCTGCGACGGATTTCCATCGTCAACCGAATTCTCTCCCATCCGGACTGTAACCGTCGGCTCCGGTCTTTCACCGGATCTGCTGGACCCTGCTCCCGAAAGGGTGCAGGCGCTCGCGGGCTTATCCATGGGGGGAACGTCATCCCATGGAAATACCGCCGGTAGGGAATTTCACCCTGCCCTGAGAAGTGGCGCCACCTTAGCGCAAAGCCGGCAACAGTACAAGGAGGAAGCGACGGTGAAGTGAGACAGGGAGCCGGTTTAAACGTTATTCCAGGTGATTACGCCACAGGGAAAAAACTCTTGAAGAAGTGTTTGACAGGGGTATGTTTTGTCGGTAATTGTTTGTGATAGTTGATTTTATCTCCCGAAATACGGATGGCAATCTATTTCAGCATGCTGTCCATAGGGTTGTGCAGGATCAATCTTCGTGTTCCCGCGCCCTTTCCGCACCCCTTATTTCGGGTACGCACCCATCTTGTTTGTCCCTTTGGAGCCCACACCCATGAAACGTTTGCTCTGCCCTCTGCTTTTTCTTTCTTTACTGATGACGCCGATATGGGCCAGCGGAAAACAGCTCAGCGTCATTTCTCAAGATCCTTATATTTCCGCGCTGGTCCTTGATGCCGATAACGGAAAGGTTTTATTCGAGGAAAACGCCGATGCCCGGGTGTATCCGGCCAGTGTTCTCAAGTTGATGGATCTCTACGTCATCCTCAACCGAATCGAGCAAGGGATGCTTAAACTCGATGAAATGGTCCCGGTCACCGTGGAGGCTGCAAAGACAGGGGGCTCTCAGGTCTATCTCGATCCCAAAGAACAGTTTACCGTGGACGAGATGCTCTTTGCCTTGATGGTGCAATCGGCCAACGATGCAGCCGTTGCCCTGGCCACCCACATTGCCGGTTCAAAAGAGGGCTTTGTGGCGCTGATGAATCAAAAGGCCAAAGAGTTGGGGATGAAGAATACCGTGTTTCATTCCGTGCACGGTCTTCCCCCTGGTGAAGGGCAAGAGCCCGATATCACCACGGCCCGCGATCTGGCCATCCTCTGCCGTGAACTGACCAAGAGGCCCGAGGCGCTCAAATACACCAGCACCAGGCTGAAGGGATTTCGCGAAGACAAGTTCCAGATGTCGAATCATAATAAGTTGTTGAGCGCCTACTCGGGTTGCGATGGACTGAAAACCGGCTATTTCACCGCAGCTGGTTTTTCCATAGCCTCCACCGCCAAAAAGGGTGGAGTGCGGATTATCTCCCTGGTCATGGGGAGCAAGGATCGCAAGGTTCGTGATAAAAAGGCCATGGAACTGCTTTCCAAGGGATTTACCCTCGTCCCACCCAGACCAGAACAGGTGGCAGCGGTACAAGCGCCTGTGGCCACACCCGCACCTTCACAACCGGTTCAAGCCTCCTTTGCCAGCCCGCCTGCAGAGGGGGAGCAGGCGCCTCCCACGGCTGACAGTGGTGCACCAGGCGACCAGCAGCAGACTCGTCCTGTGAGCGGTTGGAGTATCTTTTTTATCGGTCTGGGTTCGGGCTGCGTGTTGGTGATCGCCTTTTTCGTCGTGGCCGGAATGCTGTCAAGGCGACGATCCACAACCATAAAGTCCAGATACAATATCCGCTGATTTTTTTATTGTACTCCCCCGGCCCGTCTCCTTGAGACGGGCTTTTTTTATTGGCTGAAATTTATAGGAAAATATGACGGCTGCCCTGATCTATTTAATCGCTGCTGCATTCTTTTTTAGCTTCACGCTGAATGTTGGCTTGACCGAGTAAGGATATGGTTTATTATAAAGAGAATGAATCCTAAAACTACCTCAGTGAGGTACTGCAATGCAAATCGCAGCCACGGCATCGACAACCAATATGTTTCATTCCGGTCTCAAAGGGGCAAACGAGCAATCGCACCTGGCGGCCGAACTGATCAGCAAGACAGTTGAAGGTCTTGTTCAGAGTCAATCCATGCAGACAGTAACGCAGGCAGTTGATCCGGTGCAAGCCGCAGCAGCGACATCGATCAACGTCAGAGCATAGAATGAGATTTTTAGCGGGAGCAGCGATTGAACCCGCAACCTAACTGGGGGTAAAGGCCATGATCGGAACCACAGGAGCAGTCGGAACAGGGTACAGTACCTACAACACGTTGCAGACCACCACGCAAAAAACGGGAGGTCAAACCATTCAGCAACAGCCCCAGCAAGTGCAACAGGGCCCTGCGGAGGACCAGAAGGAAGGCATGGTGAGCCAAAGCGTGGAGAATGTCACCCAGACGGAAACAACCCCGCAAGGAGGTTTTAGCACATACGCCTGAGTCATCGTCTCGGCATCATTGAGATAAAAATCAGCTGTTTAAAAATGGGGTGCTGCATCCGTGTGATGCAGCACCCCATTTTCGTTGCAAATTTCCTCTGATCAGAGATTGGTCAGGGGCTGAAAGGGATTGAACCGAAGCAGGACCATAATTCGCCAGGCCGTGGCGCAGGTGCTGGGCAGGGGATTGGCATACCATCCGAAGGGTATGAAAAAACGGCGGCTCGCATAGAGCGTCGGGTTGGTGGATAAAGAGATCAGCTGAGCAAAGTTGTGAGGCTGTCCGGGGAAGCCGGCTTGCATATAGGTGTGCAGTTGCAACCTGTCCATGGCGGCCAGCATGGATTCTTCGTCCTTCTGGAGAATCCGGCATATTTCTAATGCTCGTTGCTTCAGTTCGCCCTGAACATGAACGGATTGATAGTGATTGCGCATGTCCCGCACCATGGTGAGTGCTCCGAAGCTCCATTCGGCTGAGAGAATAGCTGCACGGTAATTGCCTTGCGCGTCGCGGCCGTTGCCATCCTGGTTGGAAAAACCGACTCCCCAGAGTGTTGCTCCCTGACCATATCCGCCCCAGGCCTTGACGTTTTGCCACAGCGCAAAGGCCGCACCAAATCCATGCCAGGCATCAATGGTGGCCGTACCGATGGCAGCCACGCCCCAGGTATTGACGTCAACCGCCTTCATGCCGGTAAACGGCTGCCAGGAAGTGGACAAGCTCGGCTTGTCGGCCCAGCCCCCCTGCACAAACTCCCCATCGTTCCAGGCATTCAAGCGTAAAAAGGCGACAATGCCCCTGGTCGACCTGCCCTCGATCATGCCGCCATTGAGCATGGTGGTACAGGTGTGCAGTCCTCGGTTGATGCGGCTGCGCTCCTCGGTTGTGAGTCCCGGTTGGTTGGTCAAGGTCGTCTGCAAAACGCCCTTGAGAATTTGCAGACCTGCATAAAGGCTGAGATTGTTTTCCACCGATACAAAATAGGGATCAACCGGTGTTGTTCCCTGGTTGGCGATGGTTCCGGCAGGGGCATAGTAGACGCCGCCTTGCTTGGATTGCATGGCTGCAAAGGTCGGCAGAATGTGGAGGGCGTTGTCCATGGCCGGATCGTTGAGCGGTATATATCGCCCTTGCTCATCAATATGATACTGGATTGCAGCGGACTGCAGCGGTCCAATGAGAAAGGCCCAAGCGTTTTCCCCGGTGATCGGCTTCCAGTCGGTCCAGCTGAGCCGACCAAGGGTATAGTCGGTTGGTCCGGCGGGCAGACCGACTCCACGTAAATACCGTGCATAGGTGGTTCCCATGAACGGGTCCGCGGCCAACCATTGCCGGGGCAGCATACGAAAGTTGTAGGCCATGCGCGGCTCGTTCACCTGGTGCTGATTGTAGACAAACACCGGGCCGGAGGTCAGGGCGCGGTTCTGGCGTTCTGAGGGATACGGACTGTCGCCGAAGTGGCCATATTGCAACAGCAGATTTTGGTTACTGATCAGGTCGTAGGTGTCTTGATGGTGGGGAAGCGGCAAATGACTCCGGCTCTGCCCGAGCATGAGGGCGATCTGCCAGGTTGCGGCATCGTAGATGTTGGCGCCGTTGTGGGTATTAACCCGTTCCGTCTGCAGCTCTCCGGCCGGGGATGGCTGAGGCAAGAGGGTGTAGGTCTGCATATTATACTCGTCGACCACATGGCAGTCGCTGACTTTGCAGACATGCTCCCCCCAATAGGCGGGAGTATCGTAAAAACTCAACGGCAGTTGCCTGCCGGCGAGTTTTCCGGCCGTGGCCATATAGAGTATGCCGCCCTGATCGCGATCTCTGGTGAGAAATTGCCAGGCGGATGCAAGCCGGTCCGGTGGCGGCGATTGCGCAGCGCTGGCAGGTGCGGCAAAAACGGCCAGGAGGCTCGCAGCAGAGAGCACGAGCCCCCCTAAGAGTCGATTGACGACTGGAAATGTTTTCAAATTGAACAACCTCTCGCTACGGTACGCCTGTTGACAATCGGTTGAGCCTGGAAAGGCCCTCGTCGATCCAGGCTATTTTTTACAGATATCCATTCCCAGTTGCTGGGCCTGCATAAGACAGCCGGTCTTTTCAATAATGGCGCCTTTGGCATCAACACCCTTGGCCAGCAGCTCTCCGCTGTAATTGAATTCCATGGCATCGAAGGCGTAACGAACCGTCAGGCGGGCGCCGTCAAAAATCTTGCCGCCGTCGGTGGCCGCCACGCTGACCATGTAGCCCCGACGGGCATCACGGTCGAGTTTAATCTGGCCAAGGAGGTATTTACGGCTCCACAAAACCTGACAGCGATCAATGAAGGCCTTGGTCTGGGCCGTCACACCATAAAAATAGATCGGTGAGCCGATAACGATCCGGTCGGCCTGGTCAATTTTTTCATAGAGGGGCACCATATCGTCATTGTAGATACATTGGCCTTGGGTCTCGCAGTGGCCGCAACCGGAGCAGGGGTGTATCCGCAAATGAGCCAGGTTGATATGATCCGCCTTGAATCCGGCTCGGTGAATGGTTTGCTCGATGCGTTCGAGCAGCAGGTCGGTGTTCCCTCGCTTTCTGGGGCTGCCGTTAAAGAGGAGGATGTTCATGGGACTTTCCTTGGAGTGTCAATAGATTGAGGGGACGGATTATGTCGGCTCTTGATCAGCGGTTTCGGACTCTTCCTCCAGCATCTGAAAAGACTCAACTCGTGGCGGTATGACCTGGTCGCCGGAGGCAAACGGGCTCAGGGAGGTATGCTGGTCGAGGATTTCGTTGATCCCAGTGAAGACCGCGGTCACATCCGGGGCCAGATTGACCCCATTGCAGCGGCGCATGGTATCTCCATTCCGGTTTGCATTGATGACGGTGTGAATCTCCTCAAGCGGAGTGACAACCCGTCGTGTCAGGCTACGGATGAACACCACCCCGGCAAGAAAGGCGGAAATCGCCATGAAGGCCACCCCCCAGGCGCCGGTTCTTCCCAGATGCTGCGCATGCTGGTCGGCCAGGGTCATGGCATTGCGGTTGATCTGGGCGACGTTTTTAATGGCATCGATGCTCTGACGGCGAATTTGCCGGTTGCCGGCAAAGAGCGGCGGTAGATTCTTTTCGATCTGGGCCAAAACCAGGGGTTCCATCTCTTCGGTAATATTGTCCTTGGCCCGGGAAAAGGCATGATGGAACTGCTGCTCTTCCCTGGTTGAGAAACGGCTGCCGTCCCCGACCAGGGCTAAAACCGTGAGCATGTCTTCGCAGGACTGCAGGGTCCTTTCGTTGCGATCCAAAATGACTTCGATGGCCGGGGCCATGCGGGAAAACACGGCAATGGTGCCGACGGCCATCAACAGGTTGAGACCGACCAACACCCAAGCCCCGACCCGCACCGCGTGTGCCAGGCGCATATCAGATCCCCTTGGTCAATTTTGGAATGGCGGATTCGCTGGAAACGATGATCAGCCGGTCATTGACCGCAAGCGGTTCTGAGGGGTCGGGCTGGAGGACCTTGCTCGGCGTTCCCCGGCGGATGGCGACCACCATCACCCCGAACCGTTTGGGGAGGGCCAGTTCGATCAGCGATTTGCCGACCATGGACGGATGGATGGAGAGTTCGGTGAGATGCAGGTCTTCCCCCAGCGGCATATCGGAGATGACATGGCGGTTGATGAGCCGGTTGGCAAATCGGCGACCGAATTCCTCCTCCGGATTGACCACCAAATGCGCCCCGACCAGGAGCAGAATCCGGCGGTGCATGGCGTTGTTGGCCCGGCCGATGACCCAAGGCGCTCCCATCTGCCGTAAAAGGGCGGTACAGATGATGGACGCTTCCTTGGAATCGTCGCCGATGGCGCAGATACAGCAGTCGCGTTTAGCCGGTTCCAGTCGGGCCAGCTCGCTCTCATCGGTTGCATCCACCAGCACCACTTCGGTGACAAAGGCGGCGGCTTCTTCCACCAGTGCTTTTCGTCGATCGACGGCCAGAACCTCGGCCCCTTTTTCCGAAAGGGTACGCGCAAGCGACATGCCGAACTGGCCAAGACCTATGATCAATATTTGTTGGGCCATATGCGGTCTCAGGACAGGGAAATTCGAGCATCAGGATATCGGGAATGACTTCCCTGGTGCTCGGCGCTTAAGAGGGTAAACAGGGTCATCGGGCCGATGCGGCCGATGAACATGGTCAACATGATGATAATCTTGCCGATGACATCGAGATGCGACGTGGCCCCCAGGGTAAGGCCGACCGTGCCAAGAGCCGAGGTGGCCTCGAAGATCAGTTGGCGGGTCGGGATTTCCTGGGTGAGGGCCAGTGCCAGAACCACGGTCAGCCAGACGATTCCTCCGGCAAAAAATACAGTAATGGTCCGGTTGATAATGGTTTGCGGAATACGTCTGTTCTGGGCGATCACCGAATTCTGGCCGGTGATGGTTGCCCAAAAGGTCAGAACGAGGATACCCAGGGTGGTCGTCTTGATGCCGCCGGCCGTGCCCCCCGGACTGCCGCCGATGAACATGGAAAACAGCATAACCAGAAGCGTCGGGCTCAATACCCCGGAAAGATCAACCGAGTTGAATCCGGCGGTCCGCAGGGTAACCGACTGAAACCAGGCATTGGTGAGTTTATCGGCAAAACTCAGGCCGTCAAGGGCGTGATCCCATTCAAAGACGAGAAAGGAGCAGGCCCCGATACCCAGCAACGTCGCGGTGGTGACCAGGGCGACCCGTGGAGCCAGGTCGATGCGCCTACCGCGGATCCACCTGGGGACGAGTATGCAGGTGGATGGAGCCAGCCCGCCGAAAATGATGAGAACAGACACCGGGTAGAGAATCAGCGGCTGATGCTGGTAAGGGAGAAGATTGCTTGCGTCCAGGGCAAAGCCGGCATTACAGAAGGCGGAGACCGAGGTGAACACCCCTTTCCACAGCGCATTTGACCAGCTGCTGCCGGAAAGAAAGAAGCCACAGGCAAGCAGCAGGGCGCCAATGGTCTCGATCATCAGGGTGAATTTGACGATGGTGACCAGGGAGTGGATCAACTCCTGATGACTGGTTTCGGTGAGGGTGGTCAGCAGTCGTTCCTGGCGGAGGCTCAGTCGTTTGCCCAGGGCATGGAGGGCGACTGTGGTGATGGTCATGATCCCCAGGCCACCCAACTGAATGAGGAGGAGCAGGCACAGCTGGCCAAAGACGGTGAAATCCAGCTGGGTGTCGACCACGGTGAGGCCGGTGACACAGACCGCGCTGACCGAGGTAAAGGCCGCATTGATAAAACTGAGTTGCTGGCCGGTGGCGGACCAGGGCAGTTGCAGCAACAGGGTGCCCAAAAGGCAGAGAGCAAAAAAGGTGGTGATCAGCGCGCGGGCCGGATGATTGAGAAAGGGTTCCCACCATTTTTCACGATGTTCGACAAGCCCCTTTTGGCTGGCGGGTAAAATCAACAGGGTCAAAAGGCTGCTGATAACCGCGGCAAGGGCGGTGAGTTGGGCCCTGATTGCCAGAAATGTCCCTCCACTGAGGATTGCCGGGAGAATCCACCACCATGGGGACTTCTTGCTTGTTGCAGTGTTTTTCAGGTGGAGGCCAATAAAGAATTGTGCAAACAAAACGGCAACTGCAACCGCTTGCTCCCCCAGGACCAGGTGGTTTGGGTTGAGAAAAAAGGAGAGGGGGGCCAGGCCGAGCAGGGCATAGAGGCCGTTGCGAACAACAGCGAGCGTGTATTGGTTGTCCTCCAGCTCTTTTCCTTGAGCGGGGCAAGGCGGCATATCCACCAGAAAATATCCGGCCTGGATCAGGGCAACTCCTCCAGCCAGGGCCAGAATGGGTTCTGTGGAGAAATAGTGCAGCCCGGCGATGGCGCAGCCGATGAGGGCGAGAAAGCCAAGAATTCGGGCGCGGTTGCAGTGGTGTTCGTACAGCACTGCCATGCCGACCAGGGCAAGACTGGCGCAGAGCGCGGCCGTGAGGCTTGCATAGGGCACCGTGTCGGTCTGTGCCGCACGGCAGGCTAACAGCAGCGGCCCTGGGATGAGCACATACCATACAGCCTTGAGCGACGATGAACTCCTGTTCTGGGGAAGACGATCCAGTTTCATGCGTCCCTGGATGCGGTTGGTGCGATCGCTAGATGTTGGGGTAAAAAGATGGGCACAGGCGGCCTACTGATTGTTTTCAGTATTCTCGATATATCGAGCCAGATACACCGATTGCAGGATGACGAAGGCAAGGGTGAGGCCAAGCATGCCAAAGAGTTTGAAATTGACCCAGGTGTTGCTGTCAAAGGCATGCATGACATAGAGGTTGGCGCCGCCGAGGAGGAAAAAAAACACGGTCCAGCCACCGTTCAGTCGGCGCCAGATCGGTTGCGGTAGAACGATGGTACCGGAGAGCATCCGTTCGATGGCGGTGCGCTGACCGAAAAAATGGCTTCCAAGAAAAGCGAGGCCGAAGAGCCAGTTGATCACCGTGGGCTTCCACTTGATGAACTGCTCGTCCCGCAGGTACAAGGTGAGTCCTCCGAAGACGACGATCACCGCCAAGGTGATGAGTTGCATCGGAACCAGTTTTTTCGTTTTGAACCAGGTGAGGGCAATTTGCACAAAGGTCGCGACAATGGCAACTGCTGTGGCCACATAGATATCACATATCTTGTAGGCCAGGAAAAAGAGCAGCACCGGGAAAAAATCAAATAAGAATTTCATAAAAGGATCCTGTAGCTGATGGCAAGGGCAAAGCCTGTGGGTACGTCGTTGCCCGGATGGTAACCGAATCAGGGCTTGGGTGCAAACCTCGGTTGATCGATCCAGTACGGAGTGGCGACTCCGCGGCGGTAGGCTTCCAGCGACTCCGGAGAGGAGTGGACGCGAAGATTGCTGTAGCTTCCGTCCGCATTTTCCCAGCGTTCATGCCAGAAAACCGCCAGGCGCACCCGTGGATAGGCTGTGGGGATAAGGGAAAAGGCCTCGGCGATAAAGCCGGCCTTATCACCCGGAGGAAATTCCCCCACGCCCCATTCCGCGAGAAAGATCGGTTTTTGGGGATCAAGTTTGGCTATATCGAGGTAGGGCGTATCCATCATATCAACGAAATCGGCCCACCCCTCGGTTCGCTGCAGTTTACCATAGACACTCAAGCCCAACCAATCGACGTACTTTGCGCCCGGGTAGTAGTGGGCCATTTTGTTCCATTCCTTTTGCGGATCGGAAAAGTTGTTGACGTGAAATCCCCACAGGATATTGGTCACGCCCCGGGCCCGGACCCGGTCTATCACGTAGCGGTAGGCCTTTTTGAAGGTTTCCGGCCCGGCATAGACGGGGTGACCGTTTTCATGGCCGATGATTTTTCCGCCACCATAGTATTTGCCGGACCAGGGAAACCAGGAGCCGTTCATCTCCAGGCCCCAGGTGACCAAGAGTGGTTTGCCGTATGCACGGGCACCGTCAGCCCAGGTATCGATATAGCTGTCCCATTGTCCGGAGAGAATATGCTGCAGGTTGAAGCGATCCTTTCCCTTACGCTCCTCATACGGTTTATCCCAGGGGGACCAGTAGAGCATGGGAACCGCACCGTAACCGGCGACAATGCGCACCGCCTTTTCAGGAAAAACCTGATCACCCCAGAAGTTGCCAAAGGCGACCACGGCCAGGTGTTTGCCGGTCATCTGTTCAAAGTTGACCAGGGCATCATAAGTGACGTTGGATTCTCCTTCACCGAAATCCACATAGGCCCCGGTATAAGCGCTCTTCTGCGGCATGAGCAGTGTGAGTGATTCCTGGTTGGTCGGGGACTTGGTTGGAAGGGAATTTTCCGCCTGGGCATTGCCCGTAGTAGTGCAAAGGCTGGGCAGGACAACGCACAGCAGAACAACCAGTTGAAGGAAACGACATGCAGCGTTGATCATGGATTCAAGAAGGGTGATTTGGATAAAATCTATTCAATAAGAAGTCTCTGGGAACCTCGATTACGGATTGTGTGCGTAGAAACACGTTTCACCACACATTACCCCTGCGTCGAATGCACCGGAGCGGAGACTGAGGCGGTTCGATCGAGCTTACCCCATCCGACCCAGACGCCTTTGAGGGCGCGAAGGATAGCCTTGACCACCACATAGTTCAATACCGGGCGATAGACAAACCGCATCGGCAGAACCAGCCATATCTGGGAGAGGGGCTCACGCTCCACCCGGCAGGCAACCGCAGCCAGCAGCAGATCCGCAGCCAGGAAAATGAAAAAATATCCGTAAAGAATGAGGTTGGCCGGACTGAGGAACAAACTGATAAGCAGAATGCCATCGATCACCGAGCCGAGTGCCACCAGGAAAATATTGAAAAACCATGCACTGGGCAGGCTGAACCAGCCAAGGGCCCTATGGCGGCTGTTGAACACCATCTCCCGGTGTTTCCATAAACACTGCAATGTACCGAAGGCCCAGCGAAAACGCTGTTTGGCAAAGGTGCGCAGGGTTTCCGGAGCCTCGGTCCAGGCGACTGCCCGGGCAGTGTAGGCGATACGGTAGCCGATGCGGTGCAGGGCCAGGGTGAGGTCCGTATCCTCGGCCAGGGTATCGTTGCTGATTCCGCCGGCTTCGAGGACCGCGCTCAACCGCAGGGCGGAGATCGCGCCGGGAACGACGGTAATGCAGTTGAGCTGGTGGTAGGCCCGACGATCAAGATTGAATCCGCAGCTGTACTCCAGGGACTGGAAGCGGGCGAACAGGGTCTTGGGATTGCCGACCCGGGCCCGTCCGCTGACCGCCGCAACCTGTGGATCGACCAGCGGCTGCACCAGGGCGCCTATGGTTGATGGGGTGAACTGAGTGTCGGCATCAAGGGTGACGACAATGGCATGGCTCACGGCCTGCAGTCCGTTTCGCAATGCAATGGCCTTCCCCTGATTCTTCTGCCGGATCAGATGGATACGGTTGTCGGTTTCGGCCATGGCGGCGATGATGGATGCAGTATCGTCACTTGAGCCGTCATCCATCACCACGATTTCAATTGGGCCCGCATAGGTGGTGTTAAGGACGCTGCGCAGTGTTTCCGCAATCACTTTGCCTTCGTTGTAGGCGGCAATGAGGACGCTCACCGCCGGTGTAAAGGACTCCTCCACATCACCCTGCCTTGAGCGGTTGCGGATGGCCAGCCAGGAAACAAGCAGGGTCTTGACCACGGTAAGTGCCGTGGCCACGATCATGAAGGCCCAGAAGAAGTTGGTTATCTGGTGAATGGCAGTGAAACCGCTGCTGCTGATCATTCGGGTCCAGGATTGTTGGTTGACCGGAACCTCGGGCATGAGCTGTGTTTCAGGAACGTCGACGATTTGCGAGAGGGGAAGCAGGCGGTCGCCCCGGGCTGCGAGGTAATCGAGAACTTTCGGCAACGCGGCAATAGTCTGACTGCGATCGCCACCGGCATCGTGCATTAGGATGACATTGCCGCCCTGCTGCCGCCCCTCCTTGATACGTGACACGATCACATCGACACCGGGTTTGTCCCAATCCTCGGTGTCGATATCTTCAGTCACGGTCACGTAGCCCATGGACTGGGCCAGTTTGATCGGGATCAATTCATCCGGATCATGCGGGTTGGTATCGGCATTGTAGGGCGGGCGAAAGAGGATGGTGTGATGACCGGTGATGGACTCGATCAGCCGCTGGGTTGCATTGAGCTCCAGATGTGCCCGTTCGTTGGAGACAAGGGCAAGGTTGGGATGGCTGTAGGTGTGCACCCCGATCATGTGCCCCTCGTTGACCACGCGTCGGACGAGGTCAGGATTTTTTTCCATGTTGGCGCCGATCATGAAGAAGGTCGCCTTCAGACCCCGTTGATGGAGAATATCGAGAATCTGCGGTGTCCACTCGTCACTTGGACCATCGTCAAAGCTCAGGGCAACTCCGTCCTTGGGGCCGCGGCCCTGGTGGAGAACGGTGAGATAGCCCGGAAACCGTTGGTATGTTTCACTGTAGCGTAGTCCCAATTCAGCTGCACCATTGAAGACAATCTGCCGTTTGCCCTTTTCGGGTTGATCAACGATGGAGATCAGATTGCCGTCGCCGATATGTCCTATTTCATCTCCCAGGTCAATGTCATCAAGGGCCTGCAGATGCTCCTTGGACAGAGACGTCTCGGTGGGCATGGCCAGGACCTGCCAGATTGCGGAATCTTCATTGCCCAATCGGTTGATGGCGATGCCTCCCGCGTGATGGGCACGGACCAGGCTGAGTTGGTTGAGGAAGGTCACCGCATCGAGAAACCAGACCGTATGCACGGATTTACCGTCATCGTAAACAAAATGGGGATTGGCCTCTGGCGGATGAAAGGCGCAATCGCTCTGGGCGGAATGCCCGGCCCGGCTCATGGCATCCTGAAAGCTGATGTGCTCTCCTTCTGCAGCGCCTTGCGCCCAATCGTAGCCATAGGCCCCCTGGGAGATAATCCACTGCTGCGGTCGGCCATATCCTTCAACCAGGGTGGTGAGCCATCCTTTGAAAAAAGGTTGTGAGGCGATGGGGCCGGGAGAATCGCCCTCGGCATTCTCATCGTGCAGCAGGGCGACGAAGCGATCGACGTGCAGGGATAAGCGGTCCAGGTCAAAAACCTTGAGTTCCCTGCCCACCGGGGTACAGATCCACAACTCCATCTGTTCCCGATGCAGGGCAAGCGCCAGACGGGTGAGAAAGTTGGTCATGGCCTCGCGATAGGTCGGGTCCACCTGCTGCCAGTCAAGAACGACCCCGTCCGCATCCATATCGCCCAGTACGGTGATCAGGCTGTTGATAAAGGCCTGCTGCTTTTGCTCGCTGCCGTTGATGATCCACTCGACGGCCTCGGCATGCCAGGTGTCGTCATTGCCAAGATTGCGAAGTTGCGGCATGAGTTGCAAGTCAAATTTATCAGTAAGGTCGAGCACCTGCGGATCGGTCATCTGCTTGAGCGTCCCCAGGCCGTCACTGAGATGCAGCCAGTCCGGACAGATGTGGGTCAGCTGATCGGCATGTGCCTTGAGTGAATCGAGGCTATCCGGATCCCAACCCTCATAAAACCCAAGGCGAATTTCCCGGGTGTGGGCCGGTGCACCAGCTCTGGAAAACGCACTGTGGTGGACCGGGGCGACCTTGCGCAGATGGTGGTGGTGAGTGCCTTTTCCCGGGGCTGACTGTTCTCTGTTTTTGGCAAAATCAAGCCAGAGAGGTTTGGTGGGCTTCACACCTTTTTTCTGTTGCTGCAGGGCTTTGAGCTGAGATTTCAACTGCTGCACCGAGGGCGGCAGTTTCAGGTCCGAAGGGAGGACCAGAGTCTGGACGAACAGGACAACGGCAATGAACAGCAGCAATGAAGAAAAAAAGGAAATTCGTTTGAAACGCGGCCACCGTTTTCCCCGCTGGTCGAGAAAAACGAAATTTTCCCGCAAATCCTGATTTGAAGCATCGGGAGATTGAGGCCGTAGGGAAGACGGCAAGGTACTCTTCATGGATGGGATAAACCTGGAAAAAGGCACCCGTAGGGATCTACGGTGCGGGGCAAAGAACGGTCTGGTGGAATGGCTACCTTGCGAGATACTCGTCAAAAGAGGTCATCAAAAAGAAGTGAAAATATACCTCTGTCAGTGAATTATTTCAAGCGCTCATTCAGGGAAATTCAAGGGTTGTCGAGACGTATATCAAGGATGACTATACGTCACGATGTGGCTTGAGTCAATCGATGCTCGCTGCAGAGTGAGGGAGAATGACTTAGGAGGAAAATCGATCCGCCAAGGCGACGATTTCTTCTTTTTTCGGGAAATAGAGCAGCATCGCACCAGCAGATAGCAGGGTCAGGAGATAGAGGTCCTGGTTGTTTTTGCCAAGAACGTACAAGACCAGTCCATAGACGCCAATCGACTCGGACATGCCCATGGCAACCATCGTCACCGACATGTATCGGGCAACGGCGGGATGGATATTGGAGTTTGTTCCCCGTTTGCCCTGCGGAGCGGCGAGAAGGTATTTGCGGAGAAACCAGGTGAGCAGCAGGGTCACGGCTGCACATGCAAACAGCGCAAGGCGCAGGGTGTGGTAACTCTCCTGGGACCAGGAGACACGGGCAGTCCCAAAAACCAGAGGAGCTATGGCTACATAGAGAATGAGCGAAAGAAACAGCGCTAACCAGATAGCTTT
Organism: uncultured Desulfobulbus sp.; assembly: GCF_963665445.1. GTDB lineage: Bacteria > Desulfobacterota > Desulfobulbia > Desulfobulbales > Desulfobulbaceae > Desulfobulbus. Next base: position 1,494,714 of record NZ_OY762276.1, read on the forward strand.
GGTCGTGGTCATACCCCGTTGCAGATCTCGTTCACTGATCATTTTGTTCCTCCTGTTCGCCCGATGTATGGATCTGTCCGTGTCAGTGGCCGAGTTCACTTTTCAGAGCATGCAGCAAAAATCGGCAACAGCGTACTGCCAATCCGCTGTCAAGGGTGACAGTAGCATTTTTGGAGGCCGTTGACAAACTTCTCCTGCTCATTGCTGGTTCAAGCGATGTGTTCGTTTTGCTTTTGGATCAGCCCCCCTGGCCAGGTTCAGGGGGCAACGTTGCCCGGCTGTTGATCTGCAGGAGGGGTGCGATAGATAAATGCACTGATCAGCACCGTACAGGGGGCAACAGCAATAACGCCGAAACTGCCAACCAGAATGTTGAGCACCTCCGCTGCGACAAAAGGTGCGTTGAGCAGGTTGGCTGGAGCCAGCCCTTTGGCGAGAAAAACCATGAACATGGTGATATGGCTGCCTGAATAGGCGAGCAGCAAGGTCGTGGTCATGGTGCCGGTGACAGCCCGCCCCACACGAAGGCCGGCGCGCATGTGCTCAATCAGGCCCATGGTCGGATGCTGGAGTTTGAGTTCATCCATGGTTGCGGCGATATCCATGGACAGGTCCATCACCGCGCCTGAACAGGCGATAAAGACACTTGCAATAAAGATATCGGTCAGGTTGAGCTGGTAGTAGCCGGAATAGAGCAGCATCTCTGCAAAGGGACGAACCGCCCCATGCATGCGGAAGGCATGGGTGAAGAGGGTACCGAGGCCGCAGGTGAGCAGCAGGCCCAATAGAGAGCCGGAAAAGGTGGCCAGACCGCGTCGGGTCACCCCCCCCACGGAAAAACAGATCACGGCGGTGAGCAGGGCAACGATGGCCAACCCGGTGGGAATGGGAGGATAGCCGATGAGCAGGAGGGGGAAAAAGAGCTTCCACAGGACCAGGGCTGCAAATACGAAGGAGAGTCCGGCCTTGAGCCCGGTTACCCCCGCAACGGCAAAAAGCAGGCCCGCAAACAGGAGAACAAGATAGAGTTGGAGATCAAGCCGGTAGGCTCCTCGAGCGACGGCATTAATAGGTTTACCATTGGGGGCGGCATACTCGATGAGGATTTTCTCACCTTTTTGGTAAAATTCGTCCAACTCCATCTTGCCGGTGAGCAAATTGACCACATCCGTTTCCTGCCCTTTATGAGGGCCGGAAAGTAAGCGGACCTGAAGCATCTGGATATTGGTTTTAACGATCAGATTTGTCCGTACATTGGAGTTGTCGACCTCGGTCACCAGTGCCCGGCAGCGGATGCCGCTTGGGGCTTTGGGAATTTTGCCGATATCGAGAAAAATAAGAATGGAGCAGAGAAGGGCGATGATGAGGGAGAAAACGAGCTCGCGACGTAATTGGTTCATATATTGATCAAAATTGCTTTCGAGTGGAAGGCGGTCTGAAGAGAGTGGACCAAGTATTGTTTAACATTTAAAAAAACGAAAAAAACCCGTGACACCGCCATGGGGCTCGGCGTCACGGGTAAGAGGGAGAAAGAGAGTCGCCTCTTTCCTATCAATCTCTCTCGATCGGCAAGGTGCCTTTTATGCCCATGGCAGAGGCAAATTTTTTGGCAATATCGGTATTGTCGTAAAACCCAGCGAAATCATCGGATTTCGCTCCAATGGCGAATACCGGTACCGGCACACCGGTATGGGAGTAAGAAGTCCAACCGATGCTGGAACGTTCATTCAAGATATGGGTGATGGTGACGATAATCGGTTCATAGGAACCGTACAGCAAGGTATTCTCGGAATCACTGTTGTCATTGGAGCCGCACATGGATTTATCAAAGGCATCTTCCAGTTTTTCTTTCTGATAGTCATTGAGATCATCGTAATCGAGCCCAAAAACACTGCTCATGAGGCTCAACATCTCCGAGCTGCTGGAAAGGTTATTGCTGGAGGTGTAATCATACCCGTCGCTATGCGCACTTTTATAGGCAGCCCATTCATTCTGAGCGAACGCGGTGAAACTCTCCTTCTGGTTGAGCAAGCGATCATAGTAGGCAGTATAACCGGTTGTGGCATGGCCTATGGTCATGCCGCCTGTCTCATGATCACCGGTGACAACAATCAGGGTGTCCTTGGGGTGTTCTTTATAGAACGCAAGGGCCACGCCTACTGCATCGTCAAAAGCCAGGGTGTCTCCGATAGCGGCCATGGCATCGTTCGCATGACACGCCCAGTCAATCTTGCCACCTTCGACCATCAAAAAAAATCCAGCGTTACGCTTCTTGTCCGAATGAAAGCCTTCTTTTTTCTTGCCAACATTTTTGGCAGTCAAAACTGAAATTGCAACTTCCGTCATCTCTGCCAGGGAAACGTTGGAGTCTGGGCGATCAATGGCGTACGGCATAGCTTCGGCGTCTTGCAAATAGGGATTGATACACACCACTTTGCTTGTAGGATTGGATTTAAGATCCATGATGGCATCCTGAGTTTTGAGAACGGTATAATCGTTATCTGTGAGGAGCTCCCAAGCATTGTTGTTCGTATCGCCACTTCTATTTTCAGCGGTAGGGGCAACGAGACCGCCGCCGCCAAAAAACTCATACCCGGATTCGGCCATCTGGGTGGCAATGCTATTCATATAGCCACGGCTGGCCACACTCGCGTAAAAGGCAGCCGGTGTTGCATGATCCAGGGACACACTGGAGATGACGCCAACGCGTTTACCTTTTTCATCTGCCAACTGAGCAATGCTTTTATAACTTGTGGTCTGGGTGTCATCCATGCCGATAACACCGCTTTTGGTTTTCAGTCCGCAGGAAAAGGCTGTGCCCGCAGAGGCACTGTCGGTCATGAGTGCATGGGCATCATAGGTGGTCTGCATACCGAGCACGGGGAACTGACTCATGTTCAGCCGATTCGCAGTTTTGAGCAGATCTGTCGCTTCAGTGGCTGAACCTCCGTTTTTGGTGGTTAAATACGCTTCAGCAGCCTGAATCTGTGAACTTGACATGCCGTCCCCCACAAAAAAGAAGACGTACTTCGGTGTTTTCGCAAGAACCGAGCTTGTTGACAGTGTGAGTATGGCAAATGCAGCCACACAGCAAATTTTCTTTGAATTCATTTGTCTCTCCTTTTGACGGTGAATTGCCCTGTTGAGGCGTAACAGCCCCTTGAACTTCTCTTGTTGTCATGATGAAATGTGTTTTTTCTACCCAAAGGCTACGTAATATTGCCTAGGTTTTGTTAGCTCTGTGTTTGTCTACTAACATGATGTTATAAGTATTTTGCTAAGAAGACATCGGGTTAGGCAAAGATAGCTTGACTTGGCCATGCGATACAGGTAACGTTAAGAGAATTATTGAGCATATGTTCATATATAAAGAGAAGCGCATAATGACATTTGAAGAGCAGGATGATCTCTGCGGTGTACGTTGTATTCATAAACAGCAGGTTGCCCAAGCCCGTGAACAGGCATTGCCTGACAAAGAGTACGAGGCAATGGCCGGTCTGTTTAAAGCGATGGGGGATCCCAACAGGCTACGCATCTTGTATGCCCTTGGCAATGATGAGATGTGTGTGTGTGATCTGGCGGCCCTTCTGGGCATCACCGAATCCGCGGTGAGTCACCAGTTGCGCATGTTGCGTCAGATGGCCCTGGTGAAAAACAGGCGCCAGGGCCAGGTGTTGTACTACCGGCTTGATGATGACCATGTGCACACCCTGATTCATGTCGCCTTGGAGCATACTCGTGAGTGAGGGGCATGTTGCCATTTTTTCATAGGTTTTTAAGAGTTTTTTATGAAGTTCGTCATTGATTGTTTTTCCGCCGGTTGGCAACTGCTGGAACAATCATCTCTGTATATCCTGCTCGGTTTGATGGTCGCAGGTTTGTTGAACGTCTTTCTCTCCCCTGATTTTGTGGTCAGGCATCTGGGCAAGGGGAGGATACGTTCCGTGTTCAAGGCGGCACTTCTCGGCATACCGATTCCACTGTGTTCCTGCGGCGTGCTCCCGGCTGCGGCGCAGCTCAAGCGTCAGGGAGCCAACAATGGTGCCACCACCGCCTTTCTCATCTCCACTCCCGAGTCCGGGGCGGATTCCATTGCTTTGTCCTGGGCCCTGCTCGACCCCCTGATGACCGTGGCCAGGCCGGTGGCTGCCTTTATCTCTGCCTTTGTTGCCGGAGTGCTGGAGAATTTGATTGGTGAACGGGAGAAACCAGTCTCGCCACCTCCATTGCAGATGGCCCCGCAAGAGTCAGCTGGTTGCTGCGATGCCCATTGTGGATGCCATCATGGGCCGCATCAACCGCAGGCCAGTAATTTCCTTGCCGGGGTGCAGTTTGCAATCAAGGAGATTTGGGGCGATTTGGCGGGATGGTTCTTTGTCGGCATTGCCATTGCCGCGGTCATCACCACCCTGATTCCCGATGATTTTGTCGGCCAACACCTCGGCGGCGGCCTTGGTTCCATGTTGTTGATGCTTGTCGTCGGTGTACCGATGTACATCTGTGCCACCGCCTCCACACCAATCGCCGCGGCCTTGATTCTCAAAGGCGTCAGTCCGGGGGCAGCCCTGGTTTTTTTACTGAGCGGCCCGGCAACCAACGTCACAGCATTGGCGGTTCTGTTGAAATTGTTGGGGAAAAAAGGCTTGGCCATTTACCTGGCCTCAATTGCGGTGGTCAGTGTGCTCTGCGGTCTGCTCCTTGATGCGGTCTATGTCAGCCTGGGCCTTTCTGCCGTGGCCACCATTGGCCGGGGCAGCGAGTCCCTGCCCCATTGGTTGACCAACGGGGCGACCATCCTGCTTCTCCTGCTCTCGCTTCGGCCGTTGCAACGTGTGTATACCCATAAGTTCGCTTCTTGCCACTCATAGCGGTTTGCAATAGTATTCGTTAACTCAATGACAATACATGAAATTTTTTGATGAAAATCTGGTGGAATGGCTCCCGCGCCCAGAGTTGAGTGAACTTCGCGCCTCCTTCAGCGTCCAGTCGGTTGAAAAAAACGGATATATCTGTCAGCCTGACAGCACCGAGAACGCCATTTTCATCGTGACCCGTGGCAGGGCCCGCGTCTACCTGGGCTATGAAGATAAAGAATTTAATCTGGCCATCCTCTCACCCGGTGATATCTACTCGACCCATACCGGTGCCTATGCTCAGGCCATGGAGAAGATGGAACTCCTGGTCATGGACGCGCCGAACTTCCTGCGTCACATGGCGCTCAACGTCGAGGTCAACCGGGCCATGATCAGGGTGCTCGGCAGTGTGCTCAAATCATCATTTGGTATCATTGACGGGCTGGTATTCAAGGATGCCTCCTGCCGGTTGCTCTCGTTGCTGTTGACGGAAGCCAAACGGCAGCAACCGCTGCAGAATGGTACGATTGTCCTCCATATAAACCTTTCCGTGGAGCAGATCGCACGTATGGTTGGCTCGAGCAGGCAGACCGTCTCCACCCAACTCAATCGTCTTATCCGTCAAAATCTTATTCAAAAACAAGGAAGGGGCGCCTTCGTCATTCCCGATATCACGGCATTGGAAGACCACTATTCAAAAGCCGATTGCCTTTGAATCTCCCCTTGAACAGAAAACAATCATTTATGTTGACCTTTGGATTGCAGAATCCTCGATTGCCCATCTGCCGGAGCAACCACTGATCGAGGAGATGAGAACGTCCATGGTGGCCCGGATTGAAGAAAACCGTCTGGAACGACTTATCTGTAACATCAAAAAACAGTTCATCTCCCCAATCATTGCCTTGACGGCAGAGGCTCGGGGAAAAGGTGGAATGACACTGAAGCAGAGAGAAAAAAGGCGAACATAATCTCTTGTAACCATTGCAAAATATTTATGAGCCAGGTATGAATGATCAGTGGTACTCCTCTGTTGGAGATACTGTACAGCGGGGCCAGGCTTGGCTCATTCCCTTTGAGCTAGAGACGAGGCTGCCCCCATGAGGGACTGAGCAAACAAGGGGAGGTGGTCGATGAGTTTGCACGTCAAGGCGGATATTCTCGAAAACAGGCTCTACCTGAAACTCTCAGGACAGATGAGTTCCGAAGAATTGGATAAACTCTACACCGATGTACGCTTTCTCGTTGCCGATTTGTCTCCAGGTTTTGGCGTCATATCCGATCTGGCGGAGTATGATTTCAGCCTTCCCGAAGTAGCCCCGTATAAAAAGATTACCAACTATCTGCTCACCAATGGACTTGGCGAGGTGGTCCAAGTCATTCGAGGGGACAGCCTGCTCTATGACCAGGCTGAGAGACATTCGTTGCAGGAATTCGGCCTGAGGCCGATTTTTGCCAAGACGAACAGAGAGGCTGATGAAAAGCTGACGGCCAATGCTCAACGAAAACGTATTCGTTTTTATACCAACAATGTTGCCATTAGGTATGCATCACAGGATAAAGTCGGCACAGGCAGCCTGAGAGATATTTCGACAGGGGGATGCTCTGTCGAAATGGCCACGCTCCCTGTTGCCGTGGGGGACACTTTTCATCTCGAGATAGCTCCAAATCGTACCGATTCGACATTTTCCGCAAAAGCCCTGATCATACGCGTCCAAAACGATTCCTTTTCAGCAAAGTTTGATGAGTTGGATCAGTCTCAGAAAAGCGAAATGTGGAAACTCCTCATTGCCCACCACCAAAGCTGAGGGCTTGGCCCCTCATTTTTCTACACCTCTTGACGGAAGAGAATCCCCTCAGGGCAAAAATTCAACGGCAACCGTCCTGCCGGAGCTTCGGCCCTGGTCATCGATAACGCTGATCTCAAAGGTCCCTGCATGGTCCGGTCGCCAGGAGCGGCTCGATTTTCGTTTGTTGCTGCCCAGATAACGGTCGTTGACAAACCAGTACATGTGTGCACTGTCACCATCGATCGCAGCTGCGAGTTCTATGTTTTCCTCGGGTTTGGACAAACGCAGGGAATAGATCACATTGGAGAGCGGCGAGTTCAGTTGCGGCGGATCTCCTGTAAGGAGAGATCCCTGTCCGCTGCATTGCTCCGGCAGGGGCGGGGGCATTTTTCGTGGGAGACCAGCTGCCTGAAAGAGCCGTTCCAGGTCCGAGGGCCAGAATGCAAAAACTTCGAGTTTGGTTCGCGCTCGATCATAGGGGGGGCAAACCGCTTTGCCGCTTTCCCGATCCACTATCAGCGGCCGGTGCAGGGTGGAAACGCGAATGGGTGATTTTCCTGGAATAAACCAGGTCTTCACCGTTTGCGGACACCAGCGGTTGGGGAGTTCGCCCGAGGCCCGGCAGACCTCGACCTGAATCAACCCTTTTGGTGGCTGTGGTGGGGAGGGGTGCTCTTCAGGTAGGCTCAACTCCAGAGCGTCGGCTACCTGGAAAAAGAGCGGGGTGGCTGCCTTGAGGCCGATAAAGGCCGGATTGGCCTTGCCGTCGAAGTTACCGACCCAGACCGCCAATACATAGTCGCCCACCACACCCACGGTCCAGGCATCGTGAAAGCCCCAGGAGGTCCCGGTCTTCCAGGCAATGGGCCAGTGGCTCTGCCCCCCGTTTTGAACACCTCCCCCATCCGGACGGGGATTGGCAGCCAGCATGTCGAGCACCATGAAGGCTGCCTGGGGAGAAAGCAGAAAACGGCCGTCTTCAACGGCAACCTGCCGGAGAAAGCGCAGGGACCGCTGTTTACCTTTATTGGCCAGCAGTCCGTAGAGCCTTACCAACTCCTCCATGCTCAGTTCCCCGCCTCCCAGGACCAGGGACAATCCGTAATGCTGCTCGGAACGCAGGCCGGTGATGCCGGCATGGCGCAGAAACCCGTGAAGAGTGGGGTTTGCCAGTTGATTGGCAAGCCAGATCGCGGGTACGTTGCGGCTGCGGATGAGTGCCTCGCCAGCATTTACCGGCCCGATATAGCGACCGTCAAAATTTTCCGGCTGATAGGCGCCAAAGGCTGAGGGGGCATCACGCAGGATGGAGTGCGGGTGAATCAACCCCTGATCGATGGCCAAACCATAGAGAAAGGGTTTAAGGGTCGAACCGGGGGAACGTTTGGCCATAACTCCATTGACCTGGCCGTGGATGCGCGCATCGAAAAAATCGGCCGAACCCACCAGGGCCCGAACCGCCATGTCCCGCCGATCCACAAGCATCAGGGCGCCGTTGACGATTCCCTGATGACGCCGTGTTGCCACATATTGGTTGAGCAACCGTTCAAGGAGACGTTGCAGTCGATAATGCAGGGTGGTGTCGATTACTTGCGGCTCATGCGGGGCTACCGAAAGAACATGGTCGCAGAAATGGGGGGCAAGAAAGGGCAGGGATGTGCGGGAATATCCGGCCAGCGTATGGTTGCTGACAATGTTCAGCGCCTCCTGGTCTTCAGGGTGTCTCTCCAGCCAGTCCCTGGTCAGGCGAATTCGGGCCTGCTGCTGCTCCTGGTCAAAATCGAATCGCCCTGCTGGATCCTGAGGCATGACCGCCAGCGCGAGTGCCTCGGCCAGGCTGAGGTCGGCAGCTGGTTTGTGAAAATATATCCGGGCCGCTGCCTCAAAGCCTTCGATATTCGCTCCCATGGGCGCGAGGTTACAGTAGGCCGCGAGGATGTCCTTCTTGGAGTAACGGGCCTCCAGCCAGAGGGCAAGTCCGATTTGTTTGCATTTGCCGCCGATGCTACGGGTGTCGAGCCGGTACAGTTTGCGTGCCAGCTGCATGGTCAGGGTGGAGCCGCCCTGGCGTTGATGACGTAGATAGGTGGAACAGGCAGCCCGCACAAGGGAGCTTGGGTTGACTCCGGGGTGGAGGAAGAAATAGCGGTCCTCCTTGAGTAAAATTGCCTCCACCGCCGTAGGGGCGATTTTAGAGAGCGGAATGCGAAGACGATACTGGCCGTCCCAGGCAAGGGTCAGACGAAGGATAACGCCATCTGCGGAGCGAATCAGGCGGGAGCAGGGGATGTCGTCGCCAATGGGGCTATGTGCGCTCAGCCGTAAACCGCAGGCCACCAGAAAAAAGAGTAGGGCAGTGGCCAACAGGGTACTTCCTGTTGGCCTGAATATCCCTTTTTTCTGCGGTCCATTGATCATGGGCTGAGGATGGTCAAACTGCCCGCCTTGCCGCGTCCCTGGAGCCTGCGATCATACATCCCTTCGGCATAGGGCGCAGGAAGGGTAAAGGTTCCTTCGTTGATCGCCCGTACCCGGTATTCGTAGGTTGCCACGTCCCGGCTCAGCGTACCATAGACAATGACGCGATCATCGCGCATATTGACAAAGCTTGGTTCCCAGGCAGTCGCACCGACAGGTTCCCGACCGGATTCCTGCTCGGCCGCTCCCTCATCCGTCTCATCAGTCGGTATAAACGGAATGGGTTCCAGGCCACCGGGGAGAAGGTCGACCATCGCGATTTCATCGATACGATCTCGCTCGGTGGCCCGCATTCGCAGCCGCACGGTATATTCCTGGCCCAGCTCGAGCCGATCACGGAGTTCCCCCTTGTCGTTGACCAGTTCGCGAGTGATCTCGACTCCCTGAGTCAGCTGCTCGTTGGATGGGATGCGATCGAATCCGGCCTCGGAGAGCTGGTAGAAGGCCGCAGTTCCCGCCTTCTCCTGGCGGAGGACGACCTTGTCCCAGTCAAGGGGCAGGGGTGTTTCGGGGTGGAGGGGAAGCGGTTGGAGATCGTTATCGCCAAGGCCGAGTTCTGCGGAAAGCCCATTGTCCGCATGCCGGGGCGCCCTTTCGTAGGCGGCAAAGGCACGCATGAGCAGGCTGGCCGAGAGCGAGTGGTACTGATTGGCGGAGATCCGCCTGCCCAGTTCAGCCAGGAGCGTTTGCGGCAGCTGTTGCTCAGGAAAGTGGCGACTGAGCAGAGTCAGCAGTTCCGCATCATGACTGAGTGCATCCTCATACAGCCCGGGAGTGACCACCCCTTGTTCCGGAGTGAGGGTTGTCCAGGACACCCCGGCCAGTAGGGCTTTACCGGAGCTGTCCTGCTTCATCAGGATCTGACTCGCCCCCACATAGGCCGCACAGAGATCTGTTTTCCAGGTCTTTTGGTAATATTTTTCCAGCTGCTCGATTGTGGCCGCCAGGGGAGCGGTGGTCACCTGTCCCAGGCGGGTGAGCAGGTAGATTGCCCTTGTCCTGGTACGAAGCTCGGAAAGACCCTCAGCGCGACCGCCGGCAAGCTGTGCAAGATAGCCAAAAGCGTGGGTTTGCAGATCGTGGGGCACGGCAACACCACGTTCCTGGGCCTCGATGAGAAAATCAGCCGCATAGACGGATATATCGGGCTGAACCACCAGATTGTTTGCCCACTGACCAAAACCGCCCGAGGAATTCTGCCGTTGCCTGAGCAGGGTGAAGGCACCATTGATCGGTGCAAAATCGGCTTGCCGGAACTGGTCCGGACTGGCGGTAACAAGGGCGGGCATTGCCCGAGAGAGCAGTTGCTCGGTGCATTCATAGGGGTAGTGCTCAAGATAGGTTTTCAAGCCCTGCATCCAGACAAGCGGCGATCGTCCATACCCGAGCAGCACCTGGCCGTATTCCTTGATCAGGTCTCGTTCGCGGGCAAGACTGAATCCCGCCTCAATAAACGAGCCTGCGCGGAGATCGACCCGGTACGGTGTGGCCGGGCGCACCGAAAGAGATTCGCGTATCCGGGATGTCCCCTGTGCACTTTCGGCCAAAAAGGTAAATTGGTTGGAACCAGGCCTCTCCGATGCCCTCACTGCAAATTCTGCCACCGCTTCCCTGCCGGGGGCGACCTCGAGGATTTGGCTCTTTTCCCCATCCACAATACAGCCGTCGTCACTGTGCAGGCTGATCTGTACCCGGCTGTTTTCGGACAGATTGCTGAAGGTGCCGACACTGAGGGTGAAACGGTCGCCGGGGGCAACAAAGGCCGGTACATTTGGGGTCAATACCCACGGTCCGCGGACCTCGGTGCCCTGGGTGGTCACGCCGATGCGCTGTGGGGTCACAGCCACCGCCATGATCCGCAAACGGCCGTTGAACCCCTCCGGAACCTGGTAGGAAAAACTGCGCCCTCCTGCCGGCAGATCCACCACCCCGGACCAGTAAGCCACTGGCCCCTGGCGTTTGCGTTTAAATGGGTTGAGGTGCGCCCCTATTGCCTCGTCATCGCCTCCTCCCGGCGCGGCTGCGTTGAGCAGTCGGCTGAATTCGGGCAAAATCAAGTTGAGGATCTGCAGGGTTTCCACCTCCAGACTGCGTTTGGCAAAGAACTCGCCCAGGGGGTTGGGTGTTGTGTAGCGAGCCACCTGGAGGATGCCCTCATCAACGGCAAAGACAACCGCCTTGGCCGGTTCGGGGGTAGTAAGCTTGATCGTCAGTTCCTGCCCCGGTTCGATGGTCTTTGCGCTTGCAAGCGTAACCGGCAGTGTGCGACGTGCAAGCGAGACCGCAAACGGGGCCACTCCGGAGGAGAGCGGGCTCATGAAAATTTCCGGGGAGTTGGGGTCGCGGAGAAACTGGACGTTGACATAGCCATTGCCCTCCAACCCCTGCGGCACGGTGATGGTCTGCACGCTGCTGGTGGTATTGGTGGTAAACCAGGCATGGGCATAGACCTTGTCGCGTTCGATGGTGATCAGGCCGGAACCGGTGTAGGGCGCGCGCAGGTTGATGTGAATGATGTCGCCGGGAGCGTAGGATTTTTTATCGAGCTTGATCTGCAACTCGGCGTTGCGTTCTAGCGAGCGGCTGACATTGCCCATGCCCGCCACGCTCCAGCTGATGGTATTGAGCAGCGTCCCCTGACCATCGCGTAACTCATAGGCGAAATCCCCGGGTTCTTCGGTTGGTACATTCGTTGTCGTTCCTTCTGGGGAGATGTTCAGGCCCTGTGTCGTGCGGATGATTTGCTTGCGCCTGGATTCGTAGGCATAGGCGCCGCTGTCCTGCTTCACCAGGACTGAGACGTAGCGGTATTCGATCAGGGTCAGTTGCAGCCCATCAACCGCCGTCGGCGCCAGGTCGGGCCGGAGAGCGAGCCAGGTGCAACTGCGTTGCGCCCCCTTGGTTATGTACTCAAGGGAATCGGGAGTACGCACCCCAACCAGGTAGGGGTGCGAGGCCACCAGGACTTCATCGGCGGCAACCACGTTGCGTCCACCCTTGGCCTCATAGACCCGCGTGGTCAGGCGCAGGCGGTAGGCGGCAGCGGTGAAGCGTTGCAGATCAGGCCGCAGTTGGGCGGTGCCGTCTGCTCCGGTCCGCGTTTCTTCCAGTTGTTCATCAACCCCTTCCTTGAGTCGGTTTGGCAGCTGAAAGCGGTAGTCCGCGTACTGGGGGAAGGCGGCAAAGGCGGGTGACAGTTCCATACTGGCGGTGACACGACGATCGGCTGCGTCAGCCCCGAAAAGATGGCGTGCGGTGACCACAGGTTTGACCTCATTAGGCTGAAGCCACCCCATGACCGGGGTGTTTGCCAGGCGCAGGTCGACCTTCATCCGGTCGGGTTCGAATTCACGCACCGAAAAATCGACGCTGTCGACAAAGGTGGCACGGCGGTTGTTTTTCACCAGGTAGATCGTGGCCGTGTACGAACCGGCGGCCGCATTGCCGTTTGTGATAAAATCGATGGCATCAAAGCCGTCTTCGGTCGTGGCCCTGCGTTCGCGGAAGGCGACGAGGCCACGTGGATCAGTGATTTCAATCTCAATTGGCATGCCAGCCAAGGACAGCTGCCAGTCGTTGGCCCGGAGAATATAACCGATGTGGGCCGTCTCCCCCGGACGATAGAGGCCGCGATCGGTGAACAGGGAGGCGGAAACCTGGTTGGGGCTCCGTTGATTGGATCTGCCGCCGATGTCAAAGCGGGAAAAATCGATCTGATGTTCATCATGGCCCAGCGGCAGGAAGGAGAGATCCCTCTCCAGGGAGGCCATCACCATGATCGGTGATTTTTCTCGTCTGAGATCGTTGAGCTGGGCAAAACGCACATGCCCCTGATCATCGGTGTGCCCCGTGGCCACCGGCAATCCGTTGCGTCCGACCACGGTAACAGCCACTGCGGGTACCGGCCTGCCGCTGCTCAGTGACTGGACAAAGACCTCCTGGCCACCGTCCAGGGTCTGTTTGCAGAGAATACCGAGATCGGTGACGAGAATGAAGCGACGGTCGCCGGAAGAGTCGCCCTGGAGGGAATCACTGTAGCTGCGATAGGGATATTTAGGGTCAAAGGGCGTAAGCCGCAGGACAAAGACACCGGATACTCCACCGTCTCTTTTGAGATAGGGGCCCAGGTCAACGGCATCATAAATTGGTTTGCTCGGATCAACGGCACTCAAGATCCGGATGAAGGATTGCCGTTCCACCAGACGATCAAAATCGTTGTCGTACACCGACGGTTGAGCAAACCGGCCGTAGTTTTGGTCAACCAGATGATGCAGCTGGCCGGGCAGCATGCGGGCGATCTCCACCTTGACCCCGGGAACGCCCTGAGCCATGAAGCCGACCCTGTGCTCCCCGTTCAGGCTGAGCAATGCCCCTTCCCCCAGGAGCTTGACCACCTTGGGGTACTCGCCGCTGTCGAGCAGGGCAACAGAGGGTTGCTTCATAAGATAGCCGCCAATGGCTTGGATCCGCTCGTCGATTTTGACCACCAGCTGTCGTTTGACCGGCACGTCAAGACGAAAACTGTGCAGGCTGTTGAGCGGTTCCGCGCTTGGGATCAGAGTCAGGTGGATGGATTGATTCAGATCGGCTTCATTTATGTTCTGGAGGTGCCATGGCTGCTTTTTCTGTGGTAATAACCAGGCTTGGATATGCTTGCCAATCTCTTCGTCCGCTACTGGGAAGGAGCTTGCCAGGGTGAGCACTTGCTGGGGTTCTCCCTGGGGGTTGTTGACGTACCTGGTTCGGATATCGGAAAAACTGAGTTGGTAACGGCCTGGAACCTTGACGGTTTGTTCGACTGGGCCGGCGAGCTGAACATGATCTTTCTGGGAGGCGATGGCCTTCCCCAGTCGCAGGGTGATGGGGACCGATTCCAAGGGCATGGCCAGGGGCGCAGAGAACAGGTGCGCATGGAGGCTATCTTTATCAACCTTCAGGGAGAATCGAGTAGCGGATGGATCGCGGTAGCTGAGCCCCTTGCCCGGGAGCAGTTGGATGTTGGCCGCAAGTGTTGCGGGATCGACCATATGGGAAAAGTCGATGGAGGCCAACAGTTTCTTGACGCCCGGATCATGGGGATCCTGATACAGTTCAGCCTTTTTGATGGTCGCTGAAAAGGGAGCGGTGGAAAAACGGCGCTCATAGGTCTGCAACAGTACACCTGGTGCAAAAAAATCTTTTTTGGCAAAACCAAGCCGAAAGGAGGTGCCGATGGGCCAATCTTCATCCGGCTTGAACTCCAGGGTCCGGTCATCCACCCATTTCCACAACCCCTTGCAGGCCGGGTCAAGACGCACGCCTCCTTGCAGCGGTTTATTGATCAGCTGCAGCGGGGCCGCGGACTCGGCAAAATGGACATGCAGGGGGAAAACCTCGATCGGTGTTTTGCTGTAATCGGTGAGCGCGGGTGGTCCAAGGCGGTAATCGACCGTATGCGGCTTGGGCAGATGACTGTACCACTGCCAGCCGTACCAACCGGACACGGTCGACAAACAGATGAAGGCAAGGAGAACGAGTGAGAGCAGAGGGCGGGCACGCAGCCAGGTGCACCACGGAGGCGGTTGCCAGGAAAACCGTCCCAGCAGCAGGTGCATCATTTGAGAAAGACCACGAGAGACAGACTTCCAGCGTTGTGAGAAGAGATGTGTATCCATGGCGTCACCTGGTCGTGATGGAGCGCCTGCTCCTGAGAGAAAATGTGCTAACGCATTGTGCTCATGATTTTTTTTGAGATTTTTTTGCCTGCTCGGGCGTTTGAACTTTACAGTGCGCCGTCAGCCACTCTCTGGGGCAGGGCATGCTTGACATCATAGATCACCGCGTTGGATTTACACACGGCCCTGAGCTCAGTTTCGGAAAGCCGGGTAAATTCCTCATGGGCCACCGCCAGGATCACTGCATCGTAGCGCTGTTGCGGAAGGCTTGCGATCATGTTCACCTTGTAGAGGGATCTGGCCTCTTCCTGATCGACCCAGGGGTCGTAAACATCGATTCTGGCGCCGAAGGTGAGCAGTTCCTCGATGATATCAATGACCCGGGTGTTGCGCAGATCCGGGCAGTTCTCCTTAAAGGTCAGGCCAAGGACGAGGATATGGGCATCGGCCACATGGATGCGGCGTTTGAGCATCAGTTTGACCGTCTCGGAGGCAATGTAGCGGCCCATATCATCGTTGAGGCGGCGGCCGGCAAGGATCATCTCCGGGTGGTAGCCGACCTCCTGGGCCTTGTGGGTGAGGTAATAGGGATCGACGCCGATACAGTGGCCGCCGACCAGACCGGGACGAAAGGGCAGGAAGTTCCACTTGGTTCCGGCTGCCTTGAGCACTTCGAGGGTATCGATGCCTAACCGGTTGAAGATCAGGGCGAGTTCGTTGATCAGGGCAATGTTGACGTCGCGCTGGGTGTTCTCTATTACCTTGGCGGCCTCGGCCACCCGCATGGAACTGGCCTTGAAGGTCCCGGCGGTGATCACCATGCCGTAGAGTTTATCGACAAACTCCGCCACCTCGGGAGTGGAGCCGGAGGTGACCTTGACAATGGTCGGCAGCCGGTGCTGATGATCGCCGGGGTTGATTCGCTCCGGGCTGTACCCGGCGAAAAAGTCCTGGTTGAAGGTCAAACCGGAATCCCGCTCCAGGATCGGCACGCAGACCTCCTCGGTTGCTCCAGGGTAAACGGTGGATTCGTAGATGACCACGTCTTCTTTTTTCAAGACCTGGGCCACTGTTTCCGAGGCCTTGACCAAGGGAGTGAAGTCCGGGCGCTTGTTGCGGTCGATGGGCGTGGGCACGGCAACGATAAAGACGTTGCATCTCCTGAGGTCGTTGATCTCGCAGCTATACTCCAGGTTGCCCGCCTGCTGCAACTCCTCGCGGGTGACTTCCCGGGTCACGTCAAGATGACGGCGCAGTTCATCGATACGCCTGGCCTTGAGATCAAAACCAATGGTGGGCCGCTTTTTGCTGAATTCAACGGCCAGGGGCAGGCCGACATAGCCAAGACCGATGATGGCGATACAAACGTTGTCTAGATTGAACATGGAAATACCTTGGAGGGGAAAAGAAGAGACAGCAGATTGATTTACTTGAAAGAAGTATAAAGCGAAGTGACGCGGGAGCAAAGCACTAAACGCGCAGGATATAAAAATGGGCGCGTCACACTCCCCGGTTTTGATGTGGCCAGAGCAGGGTATGCAGTTGGAGTTGAAGGCGAACGTTGACGTTGAGGCGATGTTCAAGGAGCAGGTTTGCCAGTTCTAGCGGTGCAAGCCGATCCGTGACCGGGGAGAACAGAACCGGCAGCAGCCGGTCCAACCGATGTTGTTCGACCATATTTTTTGCCCAGTGAAAATCGCCGGGTGAACTCAGGACAAACTTGATTTCATCACGGCACCCACGCTGCCGTCGCTCACCAAGGACCTGGAGGTTTTCGCCCAGATTATGTTCGCTCATACCCGAATCCGGACATTTGATGTCCATGATGATATGCACCCCGTCAGGGACCGCGCAGATCGGCAGGCTGCCGTTGGTTTCCAACAGCACGACCCGTTCTTGGAGGAGAAGCTCCTGCATCAGAGGGTAGACGCCAATTTGACACAGCGGCTCTCCTCCGGTTATCTCGACCATGGTCCCCGGATCCTGGTTGATCCTGTCCATGATGGACGCATATTCCATGGGTTGTCCGAGTTCTTCATAGGTATAGCGGGCATCGCAGTAGCTGCAGCGCAGGTTGCAACCGGCAAGACGGACAAAGAGGCAGGGCAGGCCGGCCCAGGTCGATTCCCCCTGAATGGAGGTGAACAGTTCGGAAACAAGCAGGGGCTCAGTCGCCATAGTAGATCACGCCGCTGGAATCGGTTTCCCGGATCTCAACACTGTAGAGGCGATAGCGGTCGGTTTTCAGCCGTGGTTGCAGGGTTTTAAAAAGATAGATGGCAATATGCTCGGAGGAAGGATTGATCTCAACAAAGGCTGGATGCTGGTTGAGGTCGCGATGGTCAAGCTCGTCGACCACGGTGTTGACGGTGTTTTTCAACTCCTTGAAATCAATTCCCATTCCAAGTTTATCGAGTTTGTCGGCACGAACCGTCACCTTGACTTTCCAGTTGTGCCCGTGCGGATTTTCACAGTTGCCCGGATAGGCGCGGAGATGATGGCCACCGGAAAAATGGGTCTTGATAAATACATCCATGGTGTACTCCCGGGAAAAAATATGAGAAAAGAGGAAGAGCCCCTCAAACTAAAGCGGCTTGCGTTGCCGAGTAGTCAAATGGTAAACAGAAACTGAGTCTTGTAAAGCGTCAACCGTACAACAGTGGATGTGCAGTTGACATCAATGACCAGCCCTCCATCGATCCACTTTCAGGGAGTTTGCCATTGCCGCACGTTGTTCCCCGCCCCGCCATTACCCGTGACACGCTTTTTGCCGGTTCGCTGGTCTGCAATCAGCCGACACAGGGGTACCGATTTTCCATCGATGCAGTGCTTGTAGCCCAGTTTGTGCAGCCCAAAGCACACCACAATGTCCTGGATCTCGGTTGCGGCAGCGGCATTGTCGGACTTATCCTGGCCTACCGCTCTGCCGAACTGACGGTGCATGGACTGGAAATCCAACCGGAGTTGGCATGCCTTGCCCGGGAAAATATCTGCGCCAACGGCTGGAGTGGGCGCATGCAGATCATCGAAGGCGATGCATGTGCCATCGAAGGTTCCATCCAGGCGGAAACTTACGATCTGGTGGTCTGCAATCCTCCCTACGGTACAGCCAATGGCGGGCGCATCAACCCGAATCCCCAGGCTGCCAACGCCCGCCATGAACTGTGCGGTTCCCTGGAAGATTTTGTTCATGCCGCGGCCTTTACGGTGCGCAACCGCGGCACGGTGGTTTTCGTCTATCCCGCCAGGCGGGGGGCGGCCCTGCTGCATATCCTGAGCTGCAATCGCCTCACGCCCAAGCGGATGCAGCCGGTGTACTCCTACCCGGAAGCGCAGACCGCCCGCCTGCTCCTGATCGAGGCAGTGAAAAACGGGGGCGAACAGTTCGAGATCATGGCACCGTTTTATGTTTACCACCACAAAAATGGTCCGTACAGCCAGGCCATGCAGGCGCTTTACCTGGAGAATCCGTCATGCTCGCCAAGGTAAACAGCTGTGCGGTCAGCGGGGTCGATGGTCTGCCTATCCAGGTCGAGGTTGATCTGTCCCTGGGGCTGCCTTCTTTTTCCACGGTCGGCCTGGCCGAGGGGGCGGTGCGTGAGGCCAAGGACCGGGTGCGGGCTGCCATAAAAAATGGCGGTTATGACTTTCCCCAGCGGCGAATAACCGTCAACCTGGCACCGGCCTCGGTCAAAAAAGAGGGCACCGGCTATGACCTGCCGATCGCGCTTGGTATTCTTGCCGCCGGTGGCCTGATTTCCGCTGAGCAACTTGAACCGATGGCTATGGTCGGCGAACTGAGCCTGGATGGCAGTGTCAAGCCGGTGTCCGGTGTCCTGCCCATGGCATTGGCCGCCCGCGACCAGGGATTCAGCCGTTTTCTCGTGCCCCTTGCAAATGTGGCCGAAGCAGCCATTGTTCGGGGATTGGAGGTGTACGGTATTGAGCGGCTTGACCAGGCGGTTGAATTCTGCGCCGGTCGTACCCTGCTTGCGCCGCTTGCCCTTGACCCGGCCGAACTTTTCGCGGCCCAAGAAGGGTATGGTATCGATTTCGCTGATGTCAAGGGGCAGGAGGCGGTCAAACGGGCCATGGAGATCGCTGCCGCCGGCGGGCATAATCTTCTGTTGAGCGGCATCCCGGGGACGGGGAAGACCATGATGGCCAGACGCCTGCCGACCATCATGCCCGATCTCAGTCTGGAGGAGGCCATCGAAACCACCAAAGTGTTTTCCACCGCCGGCTTGCTTCCGGAAAAGACACCGCTTCTGGTGACCCGCCCCTTTCGCGCGCCGCACCATACCGTGTCCGATGCCGGCCTGATCGGCGGCGGCCAGGTTCCGCGTCCCGGCGAGGTTTCCCTGGCCCACAACGGTGTCCTTTTTCTCGATGAGTTGCCCGAATTTAAAAAACACGTCCTGGAGGTGCTGCGCCAGCCTCTCGAGGACGGCACGGTCACCATTGCCCGCGCCTCCACCAGCCTCAGCTTTCCGGCCCGGTTCACCCTGGTGGGGGCCATGAATCCCTGCCCAACGGGACAAGCAATTCATTGACCAATGTAACCAAGTTCACATCCTTGAGATTTCCCTACCCGTTCCATATCTTCATGAATCGCCCATTGCATACAATGACCTTGGACTACCCACTTATAAAAATGTTTATTCCAGCGCTGACATCTGTCAAATCCTGAAAATCAGGCAGGATACTTTCAGGGCAAGAGTACGCGCTGGCATGTATCCCAAGCCTACCCATTTCATCAGTGGATACTGGCGTTTTACTTTAGAAGAGATAAGGAACATCCTTCGACTGACGGATCAGTTAAAAGCCCAAGGTAAAGTCAACCGATGACCAATATTTGGTTCTCAACAGGATCTGCAATAAATATAACGTATAATCAACAGGTTAGTTCATACAATTCCCCAGTTGTGTACATCATTGTGTATCAACCAGAGATAGTATTTAATAATAATTATCATTAATATCCATGTTCAATCTAGCTTCATACATCACCCTACCCAATCAAGCAACACACATCCCCTGCTTGCCAGCATTCCATCCACCGAGAAGTACCATTCAAAACTGTTCCACGCATACCTGAGTCAACCATTCCAAAAAAGTTGAGATCTTATATCCTGAGCCCCATCTGAGATGAATGTATTCCGATAAGAATCAGCTTAATAATTATGATGGTTGTGACCAAATTTAATTATTATTGTTTTTCTATATACAGAATTCAATTTTTTTAAAAATTGAGTTTAATTGAAATTTAAAATTCAATTGATTTGGAGATTGTGAGATTGGGAGATGGAAAGATAGACCACTGGTGGATATCGGCCACAGAATGGACAAACGAGAACAATAAACACATATGATTCATGTTCATTGTGTTTGAGATATTAATTTTTAAAATTTAATTTTTAGTAAAAGAAAAAAATAATTTAAAATAAAAATATGAACTAAATTTCATTCAAAAAACTGCTTTTTTATGAAATTTGAATGCAAGTATTCGTTGAAAATAGAAATTTTATTTATTTTTCTAAAATTAAATTCAAAAATAAAATGATTATTTACTCTAAGAAATAGTTAAAATTTACAATTGTTAAGAACAGAACATAGAAACAATAAAAATACTAAATGTTCGGCAATCAATAACAACCTATCTCAAAGAAATAAGCATATAGCCACCTACAGCCATGGAACCTTGAACATGTATAATCTATTTAAAACATTATTTTCTATTTTCATTTTGTTACTCATTGTTTGAATATATTCCTTATAAAATTATCAGTTTTTTATATTTAGTTAATATGTATGTATCAAGGCTTGCCCAGGGAGTATCCGGACACAACTCGCGCTGCCACATACGATTTAAAGACTTCTCAATTATGTATATAATAACATATTTTGAAAAGAAATGCAAATTTATCTCCAATTATGGCCTGAGCTCTTGTTTCCAGGTATCGCTTAGAGCAATTTGGAGAAGTTCTCTTTTATAGTGCTGAGCTGGAAAGTCACTCAACCATAATCGGTAACCAGGTAATCCATAGGGTCGGTCAAGTTCACCAGGAAACCAAGAATCCCTTGGAATGGTTCTGCTACCAAAACCAAATCAGTTTTTTCAAATAAATCTTGGTTTGATTTCAAAATCAAATCAGTTTTTCAAAAAATTATTTGATTTGATTTCACTCCTGAATGGGTCCAAATCAGCACATTTTCCCATGTATACATCAGGGAAATTGGCAGTTTTGGACCATTTTCTCAAGCAGATCTCAGGCTTTACAAAACGTAGATGTTATTGATTTTATTGATATACCACCTCAATCTCTTACTTGGGCACTTCCCCTGAAGCAATGGCCTGTTGGCATGCTTATTCAATAATATCATCATCTTAGTTTAAAAAGGCAGATTTTCATTATTTCCTGGATTTGTGCCAATCGGCAGATAGGGAAGCAGATGACAGGTTGGTGATCACAAGAGGAGTAAAACCAAATCAGTTTTTTCAAATTATTCTTGGTTTGATTTCAAAACCAAATCAGTTTTTTCAAAAAATATCTGATTTGATTTTGGTCACCACTGGGAGAGGCTCGGATGAATCCCACTACTCCGGAACAGTTCCGATCCATCTTGGATCAGGTCAAAGTTTATAAAATCTGATTTCTCTATATAGTAAAAGAATAATATTCAATTTCATTTGGTCGTTGTAGGAATCGGACTAGACCAGATCGGATACCTCCCTTTGCCATGATGTCGCCCTTCAAGCTACCTGAGGGGCATCTTACATTCCTAGACCTTCTGAACTCTCATATCTTTTCCCATTTTAAATTTTATTTTTATGAAAATGAATTTAATTGAGACCTATTTGTATATCTGTTTCTGTAGAATTTAAATGCATTTATCTATATTTTTATGTATAATTAATTATATAAAACAAAATAAATTTAATTCGGGACTTAAATTCTATGGTAAAAGCCTATGGATATTGCCGGGTTTCCGGTGTTGGCCAGATTGATGGCAATGGGTTTGAGCGGCAGGAAGCAGCAATCTCAGAATTTGGAAAGTTGGCCAACATTGAGATAACCAAGATTTACCGGGAACAGGTATCAGGGACCAAGGATGAAGAGTTCCGGGAAGTGTTTCAGGAGATGATAGCTGAGATACTTAAAAATGGAGTTCGGACAATAGTGGTTGAGGGGTTGGATCGGTTAGCTCGGGAATACCGGGTCCAGGAACAGCTCTTGATTTATCTGGTATCCAAAGAGATCACATTGATTGATTGCCGGACTGGGGAAAATGTGACAGAGGCCATCAGTTCTGACCCAATGAAGAAAGCTATGGTTCAGATCCAGGGAATCTTCGCTGAACTGGAAAAGAATCTTCTTGTTAAAAAGCTGAGGATTGCTCGGGAGGCCAAACGAAAGACGGAGGGGAAGTGTGAGGGAAGGAAAGGATGGACCGAACAGGCTGAGAAGAGAGATCTGATCCTTGGGGAAATCAGGAGACTTCGGAGAAAACCCAAGAAACAGGACCGAATGACCTATGTTGAAGTAGCTAAGAGATTGAATGAGAGAGCATTAGAGGATGACCAGTACACCACTATTACCGGGAAACCATGGTCGGGACCAATGGTTCAGAACTTCATCCAAAGATATGAGAAGAAGTGATAACTGTGGACTACTCAGGTTTTAAGACAAGGAACGAAATCGGTTAAGTCACCTTCTTGGGGGAAACAGATTGATGCTATGGGATTCAGCTAGATAGAATTCGGACGGATCTAATCATTAAAATCTTCAGTTTTCTTTTTCCCCAATAAAAAGTAGGTAAATCTGACAATGCTAATATATATATTAGTATTGACTGAAATACCTACATTTTTAGATCCGTTCAATAGTTAGATTCGTAAAAAAATCAGAATGTAGTAACCTTAGAAAACTTCTTTGTTTTTTTGTCAAAACTCATGATATAAACATTTAAACTAATATAATTAAAAATGAGCCATCTAGACATTCTCTTGAAACTCCTAGGATGAAGAACTGGTATGATGACAATGCACTTTTTACCATTGTCCCTGAATCCTGAGTTTCTTCCAATTGATTGACTAACTTGTGTTTCAATCAAGATCTTTTGTATTAAAGGCTCAGATTCTTTTATTACTTCCTCTTCAGTTAGATTTTTCTTTCCGAGGTTATACTCAACCCATTTTGTTAAGTACTCTTTATTATTCAGATAAAATTCAAGAATAACTATTTCAGTCTTCATTGTCCCGAAAACAACAGTATTCTCATCTGAAAGGTTATTCATACCCTTAACACCGAGATGAGTTAAAGTTTCGTAATTTGAACATTTCAAACCGTCAGAAATGATCTTCAGATTATATTTAGCAAATAAACTAGCTTGATCTTCAAGAATTTCCTTTGATGTGGAATGAACCAATAAATAACAAACATTATCAGCAGACAACTTCCATTCCAGGAAGCTGTCATCTTTTCTTCTCATATTAAATTCTTTATCTAATTCAAAAAGTTCATCCAACTCAAGAGTCATTTCAGAGAAATCAGAACCCCAAAAATAGATTTCAACTAAAGATCGTTCAGTAGTTAGAACTAAAATATCTTTAGTTTTGATAGTTTTATCCTTTTCTTTATGGCTAAAAACATCAAAAAATGATTTTTGTTTATAAATATAAAAATATTCAGTTTCATTACCCCAAGTGCTTGGGATCGTTAGACTTGGTTTTGACAATTTTTGACTATTATCGCTCGCCAATCTCTTCCACTCAGAATCAACAAATTCATCAAATATAATTGGTTTGTCGTCACTCCATATATCTCCATGATTACACATCAACATTATCTTTAACTTTGCAGTCGTCATCAAGATAACAGAATCATATTTAATCTGATCGTTATTCTTTTTATATTCATAAAGTAATTTATATCTATCTGAATACGACAAAGAAGTAGTTTCTAAATATTTACTGAATGAAGGTTTTTTCTCATTTGAAAGATATTCATTGTAATCTGAAATTAATGAATTGAATCCTTTATCTTTAAGTATTGTTTCAACGGAGAGTATTTTTCTATATTTCACACCGATACTATCAAGATACGCTGCCTTTTCATTCATATTCTCGTTTGTATATGTAGCGTAGATAAAATTATATTGTCTCCCAAGACTTAAAACAGTTGTTGATTTTCCTAGTCCCTCATTCGTGATTAGATAGTTATGCCATTTCTCTCTGTTTATACTTGGATCTAAAAATCTTTTTATTAACTTTGATATTTTGGCTTGAGTATCAGCTCTTACATCCTTCGGATTTTTTCGTTTTGCGAAATCATCCAGGGAAAAAATCGTTTCAAACTCCTTCCTCCGATTATTCTCGTTAACTCGATTATCAAATATATAATTAGGATTGTACTCTTCAGAGTATGGGACATTGAAAACTCCAGGACCTTTATCATTTTCATCACGCCTAAACCTTAACGATTTTGAGCTAGAGCCAGGATCAAGTATCATTCCATACATATTCCTGACCTGCTTCCCGTATCCGTTTAATACCTCGCTCGGAATATCAGAGATTTTTTTTGCTGTCCTAGCTTTTGATATTTTTTTCAGCGTCTTTTGTGCTTTTAAATCAACATTATCAAGATGAAAATCATTTTTACCAAATTCAACATCAACAAGAATCGTGCTTATATTGCCGCCATTTTTATTATTAGCAATTGAACTGGCTGCAGGATCAACGGCATACCCATCAAAAAATTTTATAATTTCACTGTAATAAATTTTATATAGCTCTGCGCTATCAATTGGTTTCAAAGTTGGAATTAAGATATGCAACTTATTATGGTCTACTGTATGACTATGCGAAGTTGATAGAATATAATTATAATTTGAATTTTTAAGTATATCATGTGCTACGTCATAACTTATATATCTATTTGTAAGTTTATTTCCATCTTTGTCTTTATTATCAAAATCCAAGAATATAAAATCAGCCTGTATGCCATATATCTTTGAAGTGAGTTTGTTATAAGTCTTTGACGGAAGATATCCTACATTCTGAAGATTACCAGACATGAATACTTTCCAGGTATCTTCGTTCTTTAATTTTTGTTTTAAATTGACTCTTAACCAAGTTAACTTGCCGCTTTGAGCCTGAATTATCACCTGCTTTTTATCATCTTTATTCTTGACCCACTCAGGGTATTCTACCACTGAAATTCTATATTGCTTATCCTGTGAATTCATAAATTCATTTCTATTTTTATATGTTTTGCTATTACTTGTATAAATATTATTATTACTTGTTGAGATTTCCTTTTCTGACATTTTAATTTTTTCCTTTCGTAATGGGGTATTTTTTCTATCTAAAGTTAATGCCCTTTTTAATTTCATTAATTATTTGTTTTCTACTTTATATTTTTGATTTAATTTTAAACTATATAATTATATCGTATTGATACAATGCATAATTAACACATAAACATATCATGTAACATATGTTCATAGTATTCGTCACAATCATTAAACGGATATATACAATCATTCGTTAATTCACATTAAATGTTGTTGAGGTATTGTTTATCCTCTTCAGATGCCTCTTGCATAAAAACCTCTATCAATTCAATAAATGCTTCTGGTCCATTTCCATCAAAATCTTCTTCAATACATTGTTTTATAATTGAAATTTTCATCATTGCTTCCATTGTTATCTCCTATTTTATAGTCCATATCGTTTTGGGTATTTTCTGTGCGTTTCTAAGAGCAAGTCTATTGCCATCCTAATTAGTTTTGACTTGCTCCATCTCAGATCCTTTTCAAGCTCTTCAAGTTGCTCAAGCTGATCCTGGGTAGCAGAGATTGAAAATGTTGTTGTTTTTCTCATTATGGCTCCTCCATAGTATAATTTTTAACAACACAGCGTTGTTGATTGTGTTGCTGTTATTATTATTTATATTTCTGGAATGCCCGAATCAGAAGAATCCGCCATTTTTTTCATTTTTTTACTAAATCTTAATATTTCTTAACAAACTAACATGCAACTATGGCCGATGTAATGTGTTTTGGCGATTTCCCCAAGTACAGCAACTTGAACCTTTTCTCTGGAGTGTCGCCGATCTGCTCAGGGGGAATATGGATGCGTCCGAGTACAAGGACTATATTTTTGGAATGTTCTTCCTTAAACCTCTGTCGGATGCATTTGAGGAAGAATAAGAGAGGGTTATCTAGTCTTACCTAGACAAGGGAAAAACTCGCCCAGAGGATGCGCACTCTGAGTAAGTTACTCTTAAACTTGAACACTCAGGACCAATGCTGCCAGGTGATCAGTGCGTAGTAATTTTTTGATTAAGATTCAGTCTGTTATAATTGCCATATTCAATTCATTGCGGTAAACATGCAAATACCACATTTTCAAGGAGACTTGCATGCGTCCCTCCTGCTGTATTCTACTCTTCCTTCTCTCTGCCCCTGCCACCTGCCTCTCCTGGCCTGCTAAGGTCATTTCCATATCCGATGGTGACACAATCACTGTTCTCCACTCAGGAGCTGAGGAAAGAATCCGCCTCTACGGGATAGATTGCCCTGAAAAAAACCAAGATTATGGCCAACAGGCAAAGTCCATCACCAGTTCATTAATCACCGGCAGACAAGTTGATGTCCAAACCGTAACAGCTGATCAGTATGGCAGAACAGTTGCCCTGGTCTCAGTAGATGGCCAGAGCCTGAATGAGTTGATTATCAGAAATGGGTATGCCTGGGTCTATCCCCAATATTGCAAAAAATCATACTGTTCCGAGTGGCTCAGATTGGAAGCAAATGCTCGCCAGTTGAAGAAAGGTTTATGGGATGGTTCAAATATTGTGAAACCTTGGGATTTTCGAAAGTACGCACAAGCATCCAGGAAGGAAACACCAGCCACTCCTCGCACTTTGCCCAAAGAGGGAAACAGTTCAGGATTCAGGTGTGATGGCAGAACCTATTGTTCCCAGATGACTTCTTGCGCTGAAGCAACATGGTTCATCCAAAACTGTCCTGGTACCAAGATGGATGGCGATAATGATAGGGTTCCTTGCGAAAAACAGTGGTGCAGGTGATTCGCGGCAGGGTAGTTGAGTGGTCAACTGTTATTGGAAGTATACGTAACAAAACCTGTTTTCTCTATTTATATTAGGCAATTGCCTGATATTAGTTTCTCTTTTGGCTCCCGAGAAGTCAAGCATTTTCCGAGAGGGGTTAATTCTCCGCATTCTCTGCGGGTGTGCTTTTGCTTTTTTCTATTATTCTGTCAACGGCCCTATAATAATCACGCTGTGCTTTCATATTGGAAAGATGACAATACCTCATGGTCGTTTTGATTCTTGTATGGCCGAGCAAATATTGAATGGTGACCAAATCTGCATCAGCATTGAGGAGTTGGGTTGCCATGGTATGCCGCAATTGGTGGCAGGAAACGGCTATCCCACTTTTCTTTGAATAGTACTCAATTCGTTTTTGGATGCCTCGAACCGATATGGGCTTTCCTTTAAGGGGGCCTTTCTCAACTAAAAAGACTTTCTGTTCATTCGTGTGAAACCTTATCCGCAAATACGCTGCCAGTGCGTCTGTGGCATCGTTGCTGATAAAAACGACCCTGTCCTTACCTCCTTTACCCGATTTGACCAGGATCCGGTTTCGTTGATAATCAATGGCATCGAGTGTGAGATCTGCCACCTCTTCAACTCTAAGGCCACAACGTAACATAAGCATAAATATTGCCTGATCCCGACTTCTGGTGACCACCTCAAAAAATCGCGGAATATCAACGTCCCTCAAATGCCGGGGTAACGGCTTGGCAACCCGTAGCAATAAACCTTTACCAACTGGATTATCCACCTTTATCTCTCCTTCGTCCTTCAGGAATTCGTAAAACATCCTGATAACGACAAGGTGTCCATTGATAGTCTGGGCAGAAATTTGATGTTGTAGTAGAAAATCGATATACCATTTTACATTCTCCCGTCTTGCTGCCTCGAGAGGAACCGGGAGCCATGCGAAGAACCTTTGCAGCCTATGCAGATAATTTTTTACGGTGTGAGGTGAATAATTTTTTCTCTTCAAATACCGCCTGTAATTGAGTACTGATTCTGTGAGATGCATTTTGCCCTCCTTTTTCAATAACGGTCATAGCACGGAGATATTCATTTTCACGTGTAGCATCTGATAGCCTTGCATAGCGTAAGGTCATTTCGATTGATTGGTGACCAAGGATTTGTTGTAAGACCTCTATCCGTAATCCGGCGTTGAGCATGTCTGTGGCAAAAGTGTGGCGCAGGCAATGGAAGCTGTACCCATAGTGGGATAAATCGGCCCTTTTGAGAATTTGAACAAATGCCTTTCTCGCTGCCGCATATGATATTTTCTCATTTCGCGGACTGTAGAAAAGATAGTCCTTTTGCAGGTCCCTTCTTTTCAGCCATTCGCGAAGGGCAGAGTCAGCATCTGAGCTGAAGTAAACCACACGACCCTGGTCATTTTTTTCTGCCAGGTAAATCAAGATCTTCCTTTCCGGGAGAACGATGTCTGAGATTTTCACATTGAGCAATTCGCCAATTCTCAGGCCTGTCCGCAGTAAAAGAAGGACCAAGGCGTGATTTCGAGGGTTGCCGGTGGCTGAAAGCAAAAGGTCGACATGTTCCGACGGAATAGCTCTGGGTAAAGAGTCAGGTGGCTTCAGTCGAATCTTTTTAGATAGAACTGCCAGTGGAAGAATCTTTCGTTCAACCAGGAAGATAAGAAACGTGTACACACTTCTTAAATTGCATATTACCGAGTTTGCCTTCAACCCACGATCCTGCCCATGCTCGACGAAGGCACAGATATCTTGACGGGTAACGCTGAAAATATTGGCACCTGTTTTGTCCAAGAACTGCAGGAAGGATAAGACTACATAGGCGGCCTGTTTTATGGTGAAAATCGAGTTGTTTTTACGATATTTTTCTCGAAGATAGGTCACGGCGAGGTCAGCTCCGATCAGACCAGTACCTGTGAGCCGAGAACAAAGATGATCGACTTCTTGATGTTTTTTGCTGGTGCATCCGTCAGGTGGTGACCAGTCTGATTGAGGTGGAGAGCTTGGAGGGGATCTTAGGAATCTTGCTTCGTCTGGGGCGTCTAAAGGAAAATTGACGGAGCTGTATTTTTCCTGCAGAACAGCGGCCCACTCGCTGGAGTGATAATTGGCAGGTATCCAATGTTGTTCGGCCATGATAACCTCCTTTTTCTTTTGTAGAAAAAACAGGTTGTTATTGACCGAATTATACCATTTATCCGGCTGCTATTTTGTTACGTATAAATTGGAAAAATGTTAACTCCCTAAAGAAAAAAATTTGGTCCAAACACATCGATAAGGGATTAATAAATGAAGATGATCAGTATAAGAATTTGCAATTTTGTGGCTGTTTTATTGCTTCTACTAGCCAATTCATCATCTTCCTTTGCTTGGTCTGGAAAGGTCGTCAACGTATCAGATGGTGACACTATCAAGGTGTTGCATGATGGTCAGCAGGTGAAAGTCCGGCTCTATGGTATCGATTGTCCGGAAAAATCCCAATCATACGGCCATAAGGCACGAGAAGTGGCAGCCTCCATGGTGGCTGGTCGAACTGTCAATGTCGAGGTAAAAGACATTGATCGATATGGTAGGAGTGTTGGCCTTGTTTCAATCGATGGTGTTAGCCTTAACGAGGCTATGGTCAGAAACGGTTATGCCTGGGTATATCAGCAATATTGTAAAGAACGTTTTTGTTCAGACTGGATTAACTTGGAATCGATGGCCAGGCGGCAACAGAAAGGCATGTGGGCAGACCCTCGCATCATCCCCCCGTGGGATTGGCGTCATTCTGGAGGTAAGCAACAGCTTTACGAGCAAACTTCAGATGTTGTTGGCCAAAGCCATATTCAATCAAGCGATGCAGCGGGGGGGTACCATGGCAACGTCAGGAGTCATAAATTCCACAGGGCAGGATGCCAACACTACAACTGCAAGAATTGCACAGCGATTTTTGGATCGAGAGAAGAGGCTATTCAAGCCGGTTATAGCCCCTGCGGAATCTGCAAACCATAATAAAAATAATTTTGCATGAACGACATCATCGAGCTTATAAAGCAGAACATCGAAAATGACACAAATTCAGAAATTAAAAATCAAACTATTGAGCTTCTCATAAAAGCTAGAGCTATCGAAATTCTTCGCCCAAAAGCTGAAGAGGGAATGGGATACGCAATGGAAGCCATCAGTAGGATAGCCGCAACAACAAAGGTTGTAGAGCTACCTATGGTGCGGCAAGATGAGGAGTGAAATGGCAGAATACCTTCGGTTTTCACTAGACATAAAAGTCTATTCACTTGACTCTGTAAAAAGAGCAGCCTTTGACCTTTGCAACGATGCATATTTTAAGTTTACATCAAACGAAAATGAACAAATCATGATAGACGTCAAATTAAAAGAGGGGGCATCGCCTAATACGATAGATAATTTCTTTAACAAAATACTCGATCACCAACTGCGAATTGACTTAGCATCACAGTTCGGGACACTTCGAGAAATAATCGTTGCCCAAGCTTTCGCTCCTTGCGATAATCTAAATGAATTGCTGGAGTTCCAGGATCAAAGGAATAATGTATAACCTTCTTCCATTTCAATTTGAAAGACGTCATGATGGAGTACTTCTTACTAATGACATTGGCGAGTATATTATCATCAGTCCAGAAGATTTCACAGAATTTTATTTACGGAAGTTAGATAAAACAGAAGTTTATTATAATCTTAAGTCTAAATATTTTTTATACGATCAATCATTAGATAGAATTATTGACACGATTGCGACTCGATTCAGATCGAGGCATCGATTTTTATTCGACCGAACATCACTGCATATGTTCGTTGTCACGCTTAGATGTAACCAACAATGCGAATATTGCCATGCATCTTCAGAAGATTACCGAAAAGCAGAACAATATGACATGAGTGATACGATAGCTAAAAAAGCTGTCGATTTTGCATTTCAGACGCCATCTCCATATATAAAAATTGAATTTCAAGGCGGAGAGCCACTTCTTAATTTCAATGTAATTAAATTAATAATTGAATATTCCACCGAGATAAACAAGATTCATAAAAAAGGAATAGAATTTGTTATATGTACAAATTTGCTTGTATTAACAAAAGAGCACATTGATTTTTTCAAAAAATATAATGTCGATGTTTCTACATCATTAGATGGTTCAGAATCTCAGCATGACTCATTCCGTGTTGATAGATTCAGAAACGGAACATTTAGCCGTGTCATTGACAATATAAAAATAGCAAAAAAATATCTCGATTCACATAAAGTGTGCGCATTACTAACAGTCACGCCAAAGAATATAAACTCTTTGAGAAAAGTGATTGACCTGTATATTGATCAAGATTTTAACTATATCTTTATAAGGCCACTGCATAATTTTGGGAATGCTTATAAGTCGGAATCGTTAGAGTATTCGATGCAAGATTTTATCAATGCATATAAAGATGCTCTTAAGTACATTATTGAGTTGAATGTCAAAGGTGTAACTTTTTCTGAAGTATATGCTTCGATACTTTTATCAAAAATTCTCACTCCATTTTCTTCCGGATTCGTGGATTTGCAATCGCCTACAGGCGCTGGTTTAAGCGGGATTATTTACGACACGAATGGAGACGTGTTTATCGCTGACGAAGGACGAATGCTTCATCGTACAAATGGAGATAAGCGATTCTGCATAGGCCATGTATCTGAAACATATCAGAAGGTAATGGCTAACCCATTTTTCGAGGAAGTTATTCGCAGTTCAGTCTTAGACGCTACGCCGGGATGCTCATGGTGTGTATATAAACCGTACTGCGGAAGTAATCCTATTAAAAATTACTTTTTTGACGGCGATTTGGTCGGTTGCCCATCTAAGGGTAAATTTTGCCAATTACATCGAGAAATATTCGATGAACTTTTTTCGTTTCTACTTGAATCCAATGAAAAGGTACATGATGTATTTTGGTCATGGATATCAAGGATTTCATATAAAAAAATAGCCGAACTAGAACTATTAGAATCTTCTGGGGCTGAATGATGTATGAAACTACCGGAATATTATTTGGATTCAAAAAGCCTGTCATACGGAAAATCACATTTGATAAAAATGAGGCACTAGAAAAACACTGCCTTCGTTATTCACAAAAGATGTCCCATGAGGTGATTTTAACCAATGATGCCAAAACCGAAAAATGTGAAATTATATCAAGCTCGTTTGAATTAAATCAAGGTGATATTCTTCTTGTTGAGCCGAAAGGAAAGATAACGAAAGTTTATGATGTTACATCCAAATCAAATTCATTATTTATTACGGATGAATGCAATTGCCGTTGCCAAACATGCCCCCAGCCACCGGTGAAAACTGATTCACTCCCTTGGGCACAATTTGCTAAATTGATCGTCAAGCTAATCGATAATAATCCTAAGTGGATTGGGATAACCGGTGGTGAGCCCACGATTAAATGGGACGAATTAATTGAAGTCTTAAAATTGATTGACTCTCATTTACCTGATTCAGCAATACAATTACTTAGCAATAGCCGTGTTTTCTCTGAATTTAAAAAAGCAGAATTGCTTTCTCCATATTATAATAAACTTATTATTGGAACCGCTCTTTTTTCTGACGTAGATGAGATTCATGATGCTGCTATGGGCAAAAAAGGTAGCTTCTGGGAAACAATATCTGGTTTGCATAATCTTGAAAGATTCGGCATCCCAATTGAGATTCGCATTGTTTTATCTTCGATTTCTGTAAAAAGGCTCCCTCAATTAGCTGAATTCATATATAAAAATATTCCATTTGTTCATCATGTAGCTTTTATGGGATTTGAGCCAATAGGAAATGGATTGATAAATTTTAATAAATTATGGATTAATCCATTGGAATTTAACAATATTCTTTTAAAATCTATAAAAGAATTGCATAAACGTAACATTAAATCTGTAGTGTTTAATTTGCAACCATGTTTAGTTGATAAAAAATTACATCCAATTCTAATGAAATCTATTTCTGAATGGAAAATTCGCTATGACGATGAGTGCAATGGATGTTCTGCGTTAAATAATTGTGGAGGTATTTTTAATTCTGCAGTTTCCTATTTAAATAAATCAATAAAGGCACTCCCATGAGTAATAAAAAATTAATATGGTCAAAAATTATTTCGTTAATATCCATATCGCTCCCAGCATTTAGCTCTCAGGGTCAGGCCTTTACTTTAAATTCTTTTTTAAACGATATTCCTTCGCAAAAACCTACTTTATTTTTAAACCCAGTAGGATATTTTAAGAATTTTCTTTTTGCTAGCCATAGCTCACATAGATCACATTCATCACATTCATCACATAGCTCTGGGAGTTACCACAGGTCACACGTATCTCATACTTCAGCAAGAAGTGGATATCATAGCTCTCATGTATCGCATACATCCTCGTACGGCAGTAGTTACACCACTCCTGATTCTAATTCAATTGAATCTTCACCAAGCAAAAGCTACTCTCCAAATCAATCTAAAGATTCAAAATATACAAATAATACTAAACAAATTGAACAAAATAAATATAGTGTTAAACTTGTTAACGGATCTACGTTACAAGTTATAAATTTATCCTTTAATAAAATTACTCAAAAACTAAGTATAAATTTTCAAGGTGGAATTAAAGCAGACTTTTATCTAAAAGATATATACAGTATCAAGGAAAATTCAACCGGAAAAATAATATACGATGCTCAATAGAACTGACTATAAAATTAGGGTCAGATCATGATTTTTACTGAGTCAATATATCTCCTGTATATATTCACCATGGTATCTCAAGGATTATTCACACTTCTATAATCCTTTTTAAGTCTATCAATTATAAGATCTGAAACAGTAATTCCATGATATTTTGCAAGCGTAGTTAAATAGAGCCATGCTTCCTCGTCAAGAGTTATCCTTTTCTTTGTTGCACTGGTTTTAGATTGATGATGCCGCCAAGTGCCAAGAGTACTTTTCAGGCGACGTCTCTGGTCAGTTGACAACCATGAACGACACCATAGGTAAATTTCTCGCTCTATTCCCTGCCCATTGCCAATGGCCTCGAATGCTTCTAGAGCACTGTCCCGCTGTTCTTCGTTCGGCCAGGTTTTGTGCAATCCAAATTTACGTTCTATATACCCTTGGACCCAAATTGCTTCTTTTGTGGAGAACCCTCGTTTTCTTACCTTCAATGTAAGACCCTAATTATATCCAGTCGGTGTACAAGGCAAGTTGTTCAAGACTGGTATGGAGACGGGAAAATTTTATTATTTAACTTTTTCAAGCTGGCGTTTCTCTTGGTCAGAATAATACCGGGGATTGGTTGATTCAGCTTGAGGCTCTGATCCAATCTGCTGAATCCTGTTCACAATTTCCCCAGGTAATGTAGCGATGCTCTTCCCTGTAAGGAATTGATAACCATAGATAATGCCCAGGATCACGAGAACATACAAAACAATTTTCTTGATTGAATTTGGCATAATTCTTTATCTCCTTTTTGAATACACCGTTAATGCCCCCCGGTTGTCATCCCCCTGAACCTTCCTTATCCAGTTTTAAACCCATTCTAGAGTCTGCCGTATTGCCGAAAATTCAATGCACTGAATGACCTTAGAAAAAATTGAGAGATGCGAAGGTATCGGCACATCTCTCAGGTTGCACCCCAGTTAAGCTGATTCTTTACCGGTAGGTTTCTTTTTGGTCCGGGCAACGATTGCTTTCTGGAGATTCTCAGGGATACCACGCTCTTTACCGGATGCAGATCGTTTTTCGGAAAGAGACTTTGCGCAGAGTGGTTGACGAGCCGAGAAACCATATTTCTTGCGATACTCTTTCCCCGTCAGTCCATGAGACTTTAAATGCTTCGGTGAGAGCATTTTGAACTCTTGGCCACACTCCAGGCACACGACCTTATTTTTCTGGATGGATTTCTTAGGATCGAGAACAGGTGCTGCCGTTGCCCCTTCTGCCTCAACTTCCACAATGACACCGCATGACTCAGCATCCTGAAGAGATTTCAGGGCTTGGAAAGTGTCGTTCAGTGCTGCCTTGATCTCATCGGTGGTCATCTGCTTGCTGCCAATCTGAGACTGAATGATCTCGGCAGTCATCTCAACAAGTGATTTGCTCATAAGCTATACCTATACGATAGAAATTGCTTCATAAATAATGACTCATGAAAAAGGTGAAAATATTGAACGAATATATTATACAAGTACTATTTGGAAAATAAGTAATTGTTTTATAAAATTAAACAAGAGGAGAATACAATGAATAAGATAATTTTCGCAACTGCCCTATTTACGTTATTTCCTATCATACCAGGGAGCGCATATTGTGCAGATCAAAATGAAACAAATGTTTCATCAAATCCTGCGGCAAGAGCGGCTGAAATTAAATCATGGAGAGATCAGTGCAATGACCCAGATTACGACTTGCGATTAGCGTATCTTGAACAGGCGATTGCAACAAAGGATGTTACTATACAACGTTTATGTATCAAGGCAGCGCTTGAAAGCGACAATGCTGAAGTAAAAAACTTAGGACTCCGAGCAGCTTTGGCATCAACAGATAAAATTTTCTTCTCCGCTTCTTTACCCGTGCAAATCGAAAAAGAATTATCCCTTGCTGGTAACAACGAAGATAAAGTTAAAAGGGTGCAAGAAAGATGGGAGTATAGGGGCTATCAGTGGATAAAACAGGGATTTAGTTTTTTTATTCAATCTGCATCCATAGCAAATGGAGAATCGGAATGGTATCCATTAGTAAAAAATTCCGTTCCGCGTGATAAAACGACAAAAGCTAATATTATTGGCAATCAGATAAGGTGGTCAGGAGAAATGGATTTTGATAACAATTGGGATTGCGATTTAAATGTAGAATTATCACCAGGCTCAATGCTAACAGGTAAACTACAATGTAGAGATATGGAACCGTATCCAATAACGGCAAAATTATTATAATTATAAAATGGTTGCAGCTGGTAGATATTTCTTATCCAGCTGCAACGCATTATTGAATCTTTAATTCTGAAAAACCTACTTTACTATTTGTAACACATGTAATTCTGAGTTGACGTGGTCCGTTGAGATCCATATTGCATTTTTTGCTAGGTTTGAATTTATCAGAAATTGATTCACATGTAACAACCCTATCCCAATCAGATGAATCAGAAATTCTTTGATCTATAGAATACTTTTGATAATCTTTTCCGCAATTATTTTGATTTTTTAATATAATCTCTGATATTTTTTCATTATTATCTTCTAACTCTATTGTTATAGAAACTGTCTTTTTCCCTCCAGCTGGAGCAATTTCAAGACAAGAGCTATTATTATTCAGAGAATATGGATTTATTGCTGGATTCAACAAAATACCTGAAAAGTTCAGAATTTTATAAGGAATTCCGCTAGTTTTTGCTCTTATATTTTTCATATTATTGACATAAAATTTTTCTACAAGTTGGAATGCAGTGTTGATTTTGTCAAACCTTATAGCTTTAATCAGATGATTATTATTTGAATTTTCAAGATTGAGAATCATCGCAATTGGTTGTGGGCCATAATTAGATTTAACCTCAGCTACACTTCCAGACAATCCAGATTTGACGAAATCTATTGCATCATTCTTATCTGTTGGTTCTAGTAAAAATTTCCCGTCAAACGAAGCAGACCCAGCACGATATATTTTCAAATTTATTATTTTATAACTTGATGTAAACATGCTGTAAACAGTTAAATCTGGATTACTTCTGATTAAATTATTATATTCATAACTATTTAATCCAAGCCTGGATAGACAACTTTTATTTCCTGCTCTGGATTCAATCAAGGAGAAAGCAAGATCATCAGTCCCAACAATCTCAGCAAGTCCAACAATTTTATTAACATCAATAGGGTTTAATGCAATTCTTGACATTCCATTTATATCAGTATATGTAAATGGACGCGCATTATTTCCATTGTCGTTAATTACGTGCAATGGTGCGACTACCCAACACGATCCAGATGTGTATCCAGTAGATCCAAAAACCCAACCGTGACCAATTTCGCCATTTTCAGCCGTTATTAATACTCTTTCTGCTGACACTATTTTTACATTTAAAATTAATGACGTTACGAGTACAGCGAATATTGATATTAATTTCATATTAATATTAATTATCAGTAGTTATTATTGTCTAAATTATTTTGTTTTTTTTGTAAAATAATTTTTAATGATAACAAAAAGATCTTTAAGTGGTAATTTTTTAACTGATTGATTTCTATTGGTTTCTTTATGTATAATTCTAGCACTTTTAAAATCAAATCCAGTTAAAAATTCCCATATTTGCAATGATATTGTAAATGAAACAAGGATTATTGAAATCCATGCAATGCGGGGGTCATTGAATAATTGTGAGAATATTCTAATTCCAATTATTTCTGAGTCTTCACTTCTTCCTGCTCTAAATAGCTTAATTGAATTTGATTCAGTTGTTAGAAAAATTTGTAGATATTTTTCTTTAATTAGAGCAAGGCCGTACAATGAATCGTCATTAACTCTATTATCTGTATCTTTTTCGTAAATTTTCTCTGAGGATAATCTAGAACCTGGAGGCAATTCATACGATCCATCTTTAATAGGAAATAATGTTTTATTTTTTTTATCAAGGATACCGAAAGCGCGTCCAAAAATTTGTAATTTCCCGCCATGTAGTAGATTAATTACGGATTTGTCTTTGCTATTAGCAAAATCTAATGCCTGCGAACCGATTTCAATTCCTATTTGGCCGGGCCCGGCAACAGGTAAAGGGTAACCTTTATCTAACTCTTGACCCTTTTTGCTTGATATAAAAGAAATTGAGTCTGGGAGCGCACACCTATCACCATCTTTGAATGATATGTAACTTTTATTTTTTGCATTACTTGCAATATATATTGATAGATTATTTCCACTGTATCTATAAGTTACTTCCGAATTTAATCCTGGCTCTATTAAACCTGATAATGTGAAATTATCGTTTATATTACAATTATTAATTTTTTGATCTACGTAAAAATCAGAAATTATTACTTTTGATAAAGTTACCCTCTTGACTCTATATTTTAGATATTCAGAGTCTGCAGATATTGTCACCAACAAATCAATAGATGATTTATAACAAATAATGACAATAAATGTGCATAAGAAAAATGCAAATATAATTGAATATAATTTATTCATAAATATCTATAATTTAATATTGTAGGTAGTTATATTTTTTTCAAATCCATCATTAAGTATAATATATAAAATTGCATTACTATTATAATACTTGCTATGTATAATATAATTACAAGTTGTATCAAAAGTTATGTTTGATTCATCTTTACTGTATGCGCATTTCCCATTTATTTTGTCAATATTTGATTCGTGTTTTATTTCAATGTATGAGCTTGTGTTCATTCCGCTACTATTCACATTTACAATAAAATTTTCAGTTCTAATTTTTTTATACATTAGTGGATAATATATAGCATTTTTTTCGCAGCAATCACAGGCGTCCGACTGAAATGATTTCAGCGAAAAATCGTTTATGTTAATTTTGTTAATATAATCTTTTCCATTTATTGTTATAGTGCTTACCTTCGCGTATTCGGCATTATGATTTATCTGCTTTATTATGTAGATATTTTCTGAATTAAACCTGCCTGATCTTATTATACTACTCACGCATACTTTTTTATTTTGATTTAAAGGAATAGGTATATACAATTCTTCAACATTTATGTTTTCATTGTAAATACCATACCTCATTCCTGCTAGTCTTGTCCCTGATACATTTGGATTTATATCAATATTTTCATTAAAATCTGTTATATCTACAGGTTCTAGAATCGCTCCTGTTTCAGGAAAGCTATAACTTAGAGATGTTTTCAGTATATAGCAGATAATAATTATAATTTTTTTTGTTTTATGTTTCATAATTTTATATTTATCAATTATTTGTTCTATCTGCACCACTGTTTTTCGCAAGGAACCCTATCATTATCGCCATCCATCTTGGTACCAGGACAGTTTTGGATGAACCATGTTGCTTCAGCGCAAGAAGTCATCTGGGAACAATAGGTTCTGCCATCACACCTGAATCCTGAACTGTTTCCCTCTTTGGGCAAAGTGCGAGGAGTGGCTGGTGTTTCCTTCCTGGATGCTTGTGCGTACTTTCGAAAATCCCAAGGTTTCACAATATTTGAACCATCCCATAAACCTTTCTTCAACTGGCGAGCATTTGCTTCCAATCTGAGCCACTCGGAACAGTATGATTTTTTGCAATATTGGGGATAGACCCAGGCATACCCATTTCTGATAATCAACTCATTCAGGCTCTGGCCATCTACTGAGACCAGGGCAACTGTTCTGCCATACTGATCAGCTGTTACGGTTTGGACATCAACTTGTCTGCCGGTGATTAATGAACTGGTGATGGACTTTGCCTGTTGGCCATAATCTTGGTTTTTTTCAGGGCAATCTATCCCGTAGAGGCGGATTCTTTCCTCAGCTCCTGAGTGGAGAACAGTGATTGTGTCACCATCGGATATGGAAATGACCTTAGCAGGCCAGGAGAGGCAGGTGGCAGGGGCAGAGAGAAGGAAGAGTAGAATACAGCAGGAGGGACGCATGCAAGTCTCCTTGAAAATGTGGTATTTGCATGTTTACCGCAATGAATTGAATATGGCAATTATAACAGACTGAATCTTAATCAAAAAATTACTACGCACTGATCACCTGGCAGCATTGGTCCTGAGTGTTCAAGTTTAAGAGTAACTTACTCAGAGTGCGCATCCTCTGGGCGAGTTTTTCCCTTGTCTAGGTAAGACTAGATAACCCTCTCTTATTCTTCCTCAAATGCATCCGACAGAGGTTTAAGGAAGAACATTCCAAAAATATAGTCCTTGTACTCGGACGCATCCATATTCCCCCTGAGCAGATCGGCGACACTCCAGAGAAAAGGTTCAAGTTGCTGTACTTGGGGAAATCGCCAAAACACATTACATCGGCCATAGTTGCATGTTAGTTTGTTAAGAAATATTAAGATTTAGTAAAAAAATGAAAAAAATGGCGGATTCTTCTGATTCGGGCATTCCAGAAATATAAATAATAATAACAGCAACACAATCAACAACGCTGTGTTGTTAAAAATTATACTATGGAGGAGCCATAATGAGAAAAACAACAACATTTTCAATCTCTGCTACCCAGGATCAGCTTGAGC
The DNA here is from genome assembly GCF_963665445.1 of uncultured Desulfobulbus sp. Lineage (GTDB taxonomy): Bacteria > Desulfobacterota > Desulfobulbia > Desulfobulbales > Desulfobulbaceae > Desulfobulbus. Next base: position 1,534,823 of record NZ_OY762276.1, read on the forward strand.
AACTTGAAGAGCTTGAAAAGGATCTGAGATGGAGCAAGTCAAAACTAATTAGGATGGCAATAGACTTGCTCTTAGAAACGCACAGAAAATACCCAAAACGATATGGACTATAAAATAGGAGATAACAATGGAAGCAATGATGAAAATTTCAATTATAAAACAATGTATTGAAGAAGATTTTGATGGAAATGGACCAGAAGCATTTATTGAATTGATAGAGGTTTTTATGCAAGAGGCATCTGAAGAGGATAAACAATACCTCAACAACATTTAATGTGAATTAACGAATGATTGTATATATCCGTTTAATGATTGTGACGAATACTATGAACATATGTTACATGATATGTTTATGTGTTAATTATGCATTGTATCAATACGATATAATTATATAGTTTAAAATTAAATCAAAAATATAAAGTAGAAAACAAATAATTAATGAAATTAAAAAGGGCATTAACTTTAGATAGAAAAAATACCCCATTACGAAAGGAAAAAATTAAAATGTCAGAAAAGGAAATCTCAACAAGTAATAATAATATTTATACAAGTAATAGCAAAACATATAAAAATAGAAATGAATTTATGAATTCACAGGATAAGCAATATAGAATTTCAGTGGTAGAATACCCTGAGTGGGTCAAGAATAAAGATGATAAAAAGCAGGTGATAATTCAGGCTCAAAGCGGCAAGTTAACTTGGTTAAGAGTCAATTTAAAACAAAAATTAAAGAACGAAGATACCTGGAAAGTATTCATGTCTGGTAATCTTCAGAATGTAGGATATCTTCCGTCAAAGACTTATAACAAACTCACTTCAAAGATATATGGCATACAGGCTGATTTTATATTCTTGGATTTTGATAATAAAGACAAAGATGGAAATAAACTTACAAATAGATATATAAGTTATGACGTAGCACATGATATACTTAAAAATTCAAATTATAATTATATTCTATCAACTTCGCATAGTCATACAGTAGACCATAATAAGTTGCATATCTTAATTCCAACTTTGAAACCAATTGATAGCGCAGAGCTATATAAAATTTATTACAGTGAAATTATAAAATTTTTTGATGGGTATGCCGTTGATCCTGCAGCCAGTTCAATTGCTAATAATAAAAATGGCGGCAATATAAGCACGATTCTTGTTGATGTTGAATTTGGTAAAAATGATTTTCATCTTGATAATGTTGATTTAAAAGCACAAAAGACGCTGAAAAAAATATCAAAAGCTAGGACAGCAAAAAAAATCTCTGATATTCCGAGCGAGGTATTAAACGGATACGGGAAGCAGGTCAGGAATATGTATGGAATGATACTTGATCCTGGCTCTAGCTCAAAATCGTTAAGGTTTAGGCGTGATGAAAATGATAAAGGTCCTGGAGTTTTCAATGTCCCATACTCTGAAGAGTACAATCCTAATTATATATTTGATAATCGAGTTAACGAGAATAATCGGAGGAAGGAGTTTGAAACGATTTTTTCCCTGGATGATTTCGCAAAACGAAAAAATCCGAAGGATGTAAGAGCTGATACTCAAGCCAAAATATCAAAGTTAATAAAAAGATTTTTAGATCCAAGTATAAACAGAGAGAAATGGCATAACTATCTAATCACGAATGAGGGACTAGGAAAATCAACAACTGTTTTAAGTCTTGGGAGACAATATAATTTTATCTACGCTACATATACAAACGAGAATATGAATGAAAAGGCAGCGTATCTTGATAGTATCGGTGTGAAATATAGAAAAATACTCTCCGTTGAAACAATACTTAAAGATAAAGGATTCAATTCATTAATTTCAGATTACAATGAATATCTTTCAAATGAGAAAAAACCTTCATTCAGTAAATATTTAGAAACTACTTCTTTGTCGTATTCAGATAGATATAAATTACTTTATGAATATAAAAAGAATAACGATCAGATTAAATATGATTCTGTTATCTTGATGACGACTGCAAAGTTAAAGATAATGTTGATGTGTAATCATGGAGATATATGGGGTGACGACAAACCAATTATATTTGATGAATTTGTTGATTCTGAGTGGAAGAGATTGGCGAGCGATAATAGTCAAAAATTGTCAAAACCAAGTCTAACGATCCCAAGCACTTGGGGTAATGAAACTGAATATTTTTATATTTATAAACAAAAATCATTTTTTGATGTTTTTAGCCATAAAGAAAAGGATAAAACTATCAAAACTAAAGATATTTTAGTTCTAACTACTGAACGATCTTTAGTTGAAATCTATTTTTGGGGTTCTGATTTCTCTGAAATGACTCTTGAGTTGGATGAACTTTTTGAATTAGATAAAGAATTTAATATGAGAAGAAAAGATGACAGCTTCCTGGAATGGAAGTTGTCTGCTGATAATGTTTGTTATTTATTGGTTCATTCCACATCAAAGGAAATTCTTGAAGATCAAGCTAGTTTATTTGCTAAATATAATCTGAAGATCATTTCTGACGGTTTGAAATGTTCAAATTACGAAACTTTAACTCATCTCGGTGTTAAGGGTATGAATAACCTTTCAGATGAGAATACTGTTGTTTTCGGGACAATGAAGACTGAAATAGTTATTCTTGAATTTTATCTGAATAATAAAGAGTACTTAACAAAATGGGTTGAGTATAACCTCGGAAAGAAAAATCTAACTGAAGAGGAAGTAATAAAAGAATCTGAGCCTTTAATACAAAAGATCTTGATTGAAACACAAGTTAGTCAATCAATTGGAAGAAACTCAGGATTCAGGGACAATGGTAAAAAGTGCATTGTCATCATACCAGTTCTTCATCCTAGGAGTTTCAAGAGAATGTCTAGATGGCTCATTTTTAATTATATTAGTTTAAATGTTTATATCATGAGTTTTGACAAAAAAACAAAGAAGTTTTCTAAGGTTACTACATTCTGATTTTTTTACGAATCTAACTATTGAACGGATCTAAAAATGTAGGTATTTCAGTCAATACTAATATATATATTAGCATTGTCAGATTTACCTACTTTTTATTGGGGAAAAAGAAAACTGAAGATTTTAATGATTAGATCCGTCCGAATTCTATCTAGCTGAATCCCATAGCATCAATCTGTTTCCCCCAAGAAGGTGACTTAACCGATTTCGTTCCTTGTCTTAAAACCTGAGTAGTCCACAGTTATCACTTCTTCTCATATCTTTGGATGAAGTTCTGAACCATTGGTCCCGACCATGGTTTCCCGGTAATAGTGGTGTACTGGTCATCCTCTAATGCTCTCTCATTCAATCTCTTAGCTACTTCAACATAGGTCATTCGGTCCTGTTTCTTGGGTTTTCTCCGAAGTCTCCTGATTTCCCCAAGGATCAGATCTCTCTTCTCAGCCTGTTCGGTCCATCCTTTCCTTCCCTCACACTTCCCCTCCGTCTTTCGTTTGGCCTCCCGAGCAATCCTCAGCTTTTTAACAAGAAGATTCTTTTCCAGTTCAGCGAAGATTCCCTGGATCTGAACCATAGCTTTCTTCATTGGGTCAGAACTGATGGCCTCTGTCACATTTTCCCCAGTCCGGCAATCAATCAATGTGATCTCTTTGGATACCAGATAAATCAAGAGCTGTTCCTGGACCCGGTATTCCCGAGCTAACCGATCCAACCCCTCAACCACTATTGTCCGAACTCCATTTTTAAGTATCTCAGCTATCATCTCCTGAAACACTTCCCGGAACTCTTCATCCTTGGTCCCTGATACCTGTTCCCGGTAAATCTTGGTTATCTCAATGTTGGCCAACTTTCCAAATTCTGAGATTGCTGCTTCCTGCCGCTCAAACCCATTGCCATCAATCTGGCCAACACCGGAAACCCGGCAATATCCATAGGCTTTTACCATAGAATTTAAGTCCCGAATTAAATTTATTTTGTTTTATATAATTAATTATACATAAAAATATAGATAAATGCATTTAAATTCTACAGAAACAGATATACAAATAGGTCTCAATTAAATTCATTTTCATAAAAATAAAATTTAAAATGGGAAAAGATATGAGAGTTCAGAAGGTCTAGGAATGTAAGATGCCCCTCAGGTAGCTTGAAGGGCGACATCATGGCAAAGGGAGGTATCCGATCTGGTCTAGTCCGATTCCTACAACGACCAAATGAAATTGAATATTATTCTTTTACTATATAGAGAAATCAGATTTTATAAACTTTGACCTGATCCAAGATGGATCGGAACTGTTCCGGAGTAGTGGGATTCATCCGAGCCTCTCCCAGTGGTGACCAAAATCAAATCAGATATTTTTTGAAAAAACTGATTTGGTTTTGAAATCAAACCAAGAATAATTTGAAAAAACTGATTTGGTTTTACTCCTCTTGTGATCACCAACCTGTCATCTGCTTCCCTATCTGCCGATTGGCACAAATCCAGGAAATAATGAAAATCTGCCTTTTTAAACTAAGATGATGATATTATTGAATAAGCATGCCAACAGGCCATTGCTTCAGGGGAAGTGCCCAAGTAAGAGATTGAGGTGGTATATCAATAAAATCAATAACATCTACGTTTTGTAAAGCCTGAGATCTGCTTGAGAAAATGGTCCAAAACTGCCAATTTCCCTGATGTATACATGGGAAAATGTGCTGATTTGGACCCATTCAGGAGTGAAATCAAATCAAATAATTTTTTGAAAAACTGATTTGATTTTGAAATCAAACCAAGATTTATTTGAAAAAACTGATTTGGTTTTGGTAGCAGAACCATTCCAAGGGATTCTTGGTTTCCTGGTGAACTTGACCGACCCTATGGATTACCTGGTTACCGATTATGGTTGAGTGACTTTCCAGCTCAGCACTATAAAAGAGAACTTCTCCAAATTGCTCTAAGCGATACCTGGAAACAAGAGCTCAGGCCATAATTGGAGATAAATTTGCATTTCTTTTCAAAATATGTTATTATATACATAATTGAGAAGTCTTTAAATCGTATGTGGCAGCGCGAGTTGTGTCCGGATACTCCCTGGGCAAGCCTTGATACATACATATTAACTAAATATAAAAAACTGATAATTTTATAAGGAATATATTCAAACAATGAGTAACAAAATGAAAATAGAAAATAATGTTTTAAATAGATTATACATGTTCAAGGTTCCATGGCTGTAGGTGGCTATATGCTTATTTCTTTGAGATAGGTTGTTATTGATTGCCGAACATTTAGTATTTTTATTGTTTCTATGTTCTGTTCTTAACAATTGTAAATTTTAACTATTTCTTAGAGTAAATAATCATTTTATTTTTGAATTTAATTTTAGAAAAATAAATAAAATTTCTATTTTCAACGAATACTTGCATTCAAATTTCATAAAAAAGCAGTTTTTTGAATGAAATTTAGTTCATATTTTTATTTTAAATTATTTTTTTCTTTTACTAAAAATTAAATTTTAAAAATTAATATCTCAAACACAATGAACATGAATCATATGTGTTTATTGTTCTCGTTTGTCCATTCTGTGGCCGATATCCACCAGTGGTCTATCTTTCCATCTCCCAATCTCACAATCTCCAAATCAATTGAATTTTAAATTTCAATTAAACTCAATTTTTAAAAAAATTGAATTCTGTATATAGAAAAACAATAATAATTAAATTTGGTCACAACCATCATAATTATTAAGCTGATTCTTATCGGAATACATTCATCTCAGATGGGGCTCAGGATATAAGATCTCAACTTTTTTGGAATGGTTGACTCAGGTATGCGTGGAACAGTTTTGAATGGTACTTCTCGGTGGATGGAATGCTGGCAAGCAGGGGATGTGTGTTGCTTGATTGGGTAGGGTGATGTATGAAGCTAGATTGAACATGGATATTAATGATAATTATTATTAAATACTATCTCTGGTTGATACACAATGATGTACACAACTGGGGAATTGTATGAACTAACCTGTTGATTATACGTTATATTTATTGCAGATCCTGTTGAGAACCAAATATTGGTCATCGGTTGACTTTACCTTGGGCTTTTAACTGATCCGTCAGTCGAAGGATGTTCCTTATCTCTTCTAAAGTAAAACGCCAGTATCCACTGATGAAATGGGTAGGCTTGGGATACATGCCAGCGCGTACTCTTGCCCTGAAAGTATCCTGCCTGATTTTCAGGATTTGACAGATGTCAGCGCTGGAATAAACATTTTTATAAGTGGGTAGTCCAAGGTCATTGTATGCAATGGGCGATTCATGAAGATATGGAACGGGTAGGGAAATCTCAAGGATGTGAACTTGGTTACATTGGTCAATGAATTGCTTGTCCCGTTGGATGTGGCTTCCCAATGCACAAACAGAAAGCGTGAATGACTTCACGCCTTCTTTTACCAATGTAAAAGAAGGGAACGTCTCTCTGATAAATTTACGTTTTTCGGTAACTGACAACTCACTAAAACCAGTTGCCATCCTGGACACGATTGCCAAACACCGTTTAATGAAATTGCTATCAGTGGATAGTAGAATTTTCTTATTCTGGTCAATCTCTATTTCCAAATAACGAATCTTCTCGCTAATTATTTGATTTTTTATATATTTTAAGGTAATAAATTTATGAGAGTTGTTGAACTTGTAAGATTGAGCACAGAAGAACAATATGGAGATGGAAGGGTAGGTATTCTACGCCAAAAAGAAGAAAATAAGCGTACTGTAGATAAGCATCATCTTACAATTGATCATAGCATTGAGTTGATTGATGTTTCAGGTACATCTGTCATGAAAACTCCAGAAATTAAAAATCTTGTTAAATTAATGGGGGAGGGGAGAATTCAAGGAGTAGTCATTTCCGATGTAGATAGGCTATTACGATTAGATGATTTCAGAGATTTATCTCTTCTTCAAGAATTTATTGATCATAATGTTCTTATATATTTACCTGACAACGTTATTGATTTAAATACTCAATCTGGATTTTTATTTGGTGGAATTCAATCTATCATCTCTGGTAATGAATTGACTCAAATAAAAAAAAGGATGCTTAATGCTAAGGAAATAAAAAGGAAACAGGGAGGGCATCCTAATAGTGACCTTTCTTTGCCAATGGGAGTTGGATATAATAGGAAAAAGGAATCTTATTATTATAATAAAGATTCATTAATTGTTAAAGAAATATTTAATTTATTTTATAATAAATCAATTCACAATTATAGAGAACTTGAAAGAATTACTGGGGTAAAACATAGAACAATTTATAATTTGCTCCAAAATAAATTATTTATTGGTGTTCGTGAATATCGCTATAAGCGTAGTAATGTTAAAAATATTAGGGAAGATGGAAGGCAAGGCGATAGAAAAAAAATATTACGAAGTGAAGATGAGGTAATATCAAACATAGTTATAAATGAACCACTTATTGATCAAAGTGTTTTTCAATCTGTTCAGATAATAATTAAAAATAGAAGAGAAAAATATCATATAAAAAGAAAGAATGGTAATGAAAAATTCTTATATTCTTCTTTCTTACGATGTGGATATTGTGGAAGCAAAATTTATTCAGCAACAGGTTCAGGGTCTCACCGTGATTATTATGCATGTTCTCTAAAGAAATCTGTATCAGAATGTGCATCTTATTATTTAAGACGTGAACTTTTTGACAATACTATAACGCACTTTATTTCTAATGAATTATCTTCTAAAATATATTTAAATAAATTGATTAACTATGTGATGTCTGTAATTCCAGATAGTATTGAGAACAAAGTCAATTTATTAGCTACTGAGTTAAAATCACATCAGATAAAAAAGGAAAAATTACTAGATCTTTACCTTGATAATATTTATTCAAAAAATGAATTAGAGGAAAAAAATCAAATAATTAGCGAGAAGATTCGTTATTTGGAAATAGAGATTGACCAGAATAAGAAAATTCTACTATCCACTGATAGCAATTTCATTAAACGGTGTTTGGCAATCGTGTCCAGGATGGCAACTGGTTTTAGTGAGTTGTCAGTTACCGAAAAACGTAAATTTATCAGAGAGACGTTCCCTTCTTTTACATTGGTAAAAGAAGGCGTGAAGTCATTCACGCTTTCTGTTTGTGCATTGGGAAGCCACATCCCTGTGGCTACCTTGGAGACCAGATCCGTCCCTGCACCTGTACGCCGCTGCAGGTGCAGCGTTATCGCAGCCGTTTATCCGGCCCCCTGCTTGATCGCATCGACATCCATCTCGAGGTCCCTGCGGTTCCGGTCAAGGAGTTGCTCAGCCAACCCGCGGGCGAGTCTTCGGCAACCATTCGCAGCCGAGTCAACCAGGCAAGGGCTCGACAACGCAAACGCTTTGCCGCCTCCCCCCGGCTCTACTGCAACGCGCAGATGAATGCCAGGGAGGTGAAACAGTTCTGCCGTCTTGATCAGGCCTCGACGGATCTGCTCAATACCTCCATCACACGTCTCGGGCTTTCCGCTCGTGCCTACCATCGTATCCTCAAAATTGCCCTGACCATCGCCGATCTGGCCGGTGTTCCCCAGCCACAACTGCCGCACCTGGCCGAGGCTATCCAATACCGGCGCAGTCAGTTTGAACTCTGATTGTCTCACCGCGCATCGACCGGGGCGTCGAGAACTTCCCGGACTTTTTCGGAGAGTGTTTTCAGATCAAAGGGTTTTTGCAGGAAATGGATCTCTTCATAGGGCACCCCATGCTGCCCAAGGATGTCATCCGTGTATCCGGACATAAACAGTAGCCTTGCAACAGGGCAAATCTTCACAATCTCTTGAGCAAGTTGCGTACCGTTCATCTCCGGCATAATGACATCGGTGAGTAGGAGATCGATATCTTCCTGGTGCAGCATCGCCTCCTCCAACGCCTGGCTGGGCGAACTTGCGGTTGAAACAGTGTAGCCCAGCGAAGTAAGCATACTGCGGCACAGTTCAAGAATACCTGGATCATCCTCCACCAGAAGAATTATTTCACCTGTGCCGAGAAGGGGCTGTTCACAGTTCTGCACAGATCCATCCAGGGCATATCCCTGATCATGGGCGGGTAGGTAGACGGAAAAGGTCGCCCCTGAACCTGGAAGGCTGTCAACGGTTACAATGCCGTTGTTTTCAATCACGATGCCGTAGACGGTAGCCAGGCCAAGACCTGTTCCCTGTTGTCCCTTGGTGGTAAAAAAAGGATCGAAGATCTTGTCGAGCTGGTCTTGTTTGATACCGCAGCCATTGTCGATGACCTGCAAAACCACATGCGGCCCCGGTTGTGCTCCAGGATGTTTGCGGCAGAAATCCTCCTGCAGCACCACGAAGGAGGTCCGTAACTCAATGGTTCCATTGCCGTGAATCGCATCGCGGGCATTGATGCACAGGTTGGCCAGAACCTGGTCCACCTGGACCGGATCGATACGAATCAGGGGTAATTCAGTCCCAGGATTCCAGCGCAGGTCAATGGCCTCGCCGATAAGGCGCCGCAGCATATTGAGTATGCCATCCACCAAATGGTTAAGCTGAATGACCTTCGGGGTGATGGCCTGTTTGCGGGCGAAGGCCAGTAACTGCTGGACGATATCGGCCGAGCGATGGGCAGCCTCGAGGATTCTTTCAATATCCGCATAGCCACTGTGTTCAGCGGAAATCTTGACCAGGGCCATTTCGGCATAGCCGATGATCACCGCCAGCATGTTGTTGAAATCATGGGCCACCCCGCCGGTCAAACGACCAATGGATTCCATTTTTTGCGCCTGATGGTATTGTGCTTCCAGTCGCAACTGATCGGTGATATCGCGCTTGATCGCCACATAGTTGACAATCGCACCATGTTGGTCAAATACTGGGGAAATAGTGGATTCTATGGTGTAGAGTTCCCCGTTTTTCTTACGGTTGACCATCTTGCCGCTCCAGGTCCGGCCGCTGGCAATGGTCTTCCATAGAGCAGCGTAAAAGGTCGCATCGTGCTTACCGCTTTTGAGCATCCTGGGATTGCGCAGATAGACCTCGTCGAAACTGTAACCGGCGGTTTCGGTAAAAGCTGGATTGGCATAATGTATCCGTCCTTGCGCATCGGTGATCACCACCATCTCTGCCACCTGTTCGATGGCCACCTTGAGGCGTTCCAGGTCAGCGGCCGCCTGTTTTTTCTCGGTAATATCGCGGGTAATGGAGAGAATATGGGGGACATTGTTCAACTGAATCGGACGGGCGGAAAGAAGCCCTGTTCCCAATGAACCGTCTTTCTTGCGAAAGATCGCCTCGAGGTTGTTGCAGTACCCTTTTGTTTGCAGTTCCGCCAACAACCGCTCTCTGTCGGCGGGATCATGCCAGATGTTGAGCTCAGCAGATGTTTTACCCTGTACCGTATCCCAGGAATACCCGGTGAGATCGCTGAATCCCTGGTTGATCGCCACGTACATGCCGTCTTCCATCCGATTGATATTGATGGAATCCGGGCTGGCGGCAAAGGCAAGAGTAAATTTTTCATCACTTTCCCGGAGTGCCTGTTCGGTCTGTTTGCGGAGGGTAATGTCGCGGCAAATGGATTGGTAGGTGCCGTCGGGCATCATTTTTGATCGCATTTCAAGAAAGATGACCGAACCGTCTGGTCGCTCAAATGCGCGCTCACTCAAGATTGTTTTCCCCTGCTGGACCAGGTCGAAACGAAAGGGATTTTCCTTGAGACTTTGCGCGGCAAAGGGAATTCGGGTTATATGTTTACCAACCAGTGCCTCGCGTTCCATCAGCAACATGGTGCAGATACGATGGTTGGCTTCGATGATTTGTCCCTCCTGATCACCAATAAGGATGCCGTCCACGGCGAGATCGATCATGGTGTGATAGTAGGCTTCATTGGCACGAAGCTGTTGTTCAACAGTCTTGGCACTCGTTACATCGTGCACGAAAAAGGAGGTAGCCCCTGAAGACGATTCCTCGCCATATTCCCTGGCGGAAAGCAGGACATTAAGCCGCCTGCCGTCTTTGCATTGCCAGACACATTCGCAGGTTCCGTTACTGAGCATTGCGAATGAGTCTGTATTGCTCAGTTCATTGGCTACACCTTCATCGCTGTTTGCAAAAAGTTTACGGTAAGGCTTTTTCAGCAGTTCATCCCGTGCGAATCCGGTTAGGGTGCACAGCTCCTGGTTCAATTCAACAAGAATCTCTCCCTTGACAATACCGATGGCAATGGGTGCCTGATAGAAGATTGCGTCAAGCAAGGGTATTTGCTCTGAGCGGCTCGTCGCGTATCTCCTCTTGCGAAGCAGCCGGTGGCGGGTCATGAGCGATGCAATCATTGCTGCGACTAAGGCTACCCCAACGATGGTGAAGCCGTTGAGAGTCTCCTGCCAGGTTCCCTCCGAGACTGCAGGGGAGGCTGAGTCTGCAAAAACAAGGCAAAGGAGAATGGAAGCAGAGAACAGCAGGCAGAAGAGAGCCGCCATTCGCATTGAGCGGTGGCTTACAACAGAACGAAACATATGCATGAAGGAACTATTGTTAAAAAGCTGGGGATTCAGATCTCGAGGGACACTGAAGTCCTGAGATGATATATTTTGAGGTCGAAAAGCTTTATTTGTGTTCGCGTAGGCCAACTGACCTGCCCCCTCTTCATGATATGCGTTGCTCTTTCACTGAAAATCTTTTTTCAGTGGAGCCATTCGCGGCTAGGGGCACTTTTCAGGATCTGGTTGAAGAGAGCCAGATTGTTTGCGAGCATGGTCCCCTCCATCAATTCGTCCATGGCCCTGAGCAGGTGGTCGCGGGTGAGCGCGGGAATAAGGGCCAGTTGTTCAACAGCGGCCAGGATCACAATGTTCTGCATTCGCGGATCGAGAAGATCCGGCCAGAGGACACTGTGCACCGGGCAACCTTTTTGGTTGCAGGCATTGGTGATTTGCTGATTGGTCACCTGCGGTTCCGTCCCAAGGCGAACACCAAGGGGCTGAAGAACGGTATCGTAATACAGCAGGGTGCCACCCCGACGCAAGGCGATTTGCATCCCCCGCAGGGCTTCGTGACGCTCGAGGCCGATGACGAGGTCAGCGCGTCCCGCTGGGATCAGCGGTGTATGCACGGTGCCGCCCAGGCGAATATTGCTGACCACGCTACCCCCGCGTTGGGCAAGACCGTGGGTGTCAACAGCCTTGGCTTTGTACCCGGCATGGTCGGCAGCTCGCAGGAGTATTTCACAAAGCAGGCCGATACCCTGTCCGCCGACACCGCAGAGGTAGATGTTGAGAGGTTGCATCAGGTTCTCCTTAATCAGGAATTGCGCTGGATCGCTTCGGATGGGCAAGTTTGCATGCAGGAACCGTCGCCGATGCAGAGTTCTTGGTTGACGGTCACTGTACCGTCTGGTGCACGGACGAAACTCGGGCAGGCAAAGGACTCTATACAGGTGTGGACCTGAGAACACTGCTGTTGATCGATACGGACGGATCGTGCACTATAACCGGTTTTTCGGCGTTGTTTTTGGGTAAGCTGCAGCATGCAGGGATGGTGGGCGATCACGACCGCAAAACCGTCGATGTCCAGGGCCTGGTGCATGAGGGCTGTAAGGTCGGCTTGGCGGTAGGTGTCGCTTTCAAAGATGTGCTGCACACCCAGTCCCTCAAGGACGCGTCGAATGGGAATGGCCTCGGTCCCCCCGTTGAAATTGCGTCCTGAAGCGGCATGATCCTGATGGCCGGTCATGGCGGTGGTGCCGTTTTCCATCACAACCAGCACCAAATTGTGCTGGTTGAACAGGGCGTTGATGATTGCGGGAATGCCGGCATGGAAAAATGTTGAGTCTCCGAGAAAGGCCACCACCTTGCGGCTGGTGTTGTACACACTCAGCCCGGAGCCGATAGCGGTCGATGCCCCCATGCAGAGCAAAACCTCTCCCATGTGGTAGGGCTCCTTAAAACCAAGGGTGTGGCAACCGATATCGGCCACGGTGATATTGGCTGTCTTCGCCAGGGCTTGTTTGATGGCGTGAAATGCGCTGCGATGACCGCAACCGGGGCACATCTGTGCGGGGCGAGGCGGGACGGTTACCGCGTCGTTTTCCTCCGTTTCGAATCTGTCGATGACTGTCGGCCAGGTTCTGTGCAGTATCTCGCGAACCTTGTCCGGGGTGTACTCACCGATCCAATCCTCCACCGCCACTTTACCGATAATTTTTGTGTTGAGGCGCAAATCGTAGGCCAGGGCCTTGATCGCCTTTTCCAGAGTGTCGTCAAGCTCTTCCAGGATCTTTACTTCCGTATGGGCAACAAGAAAATCTTCAATGACCCTGCGTGGCATGGGGTAGGGCATGGCCAACTTGAGCACATCCGGGGGGGTGGGCACGCCTTGAAGGACGTCCAGCAGCGACAAGGCCACCATGCCGGAGACGATGACGCCACAGGAGCTGCCATTGTCGACAGTCCTATGGAGCTTACGTTGTTCCACCTGCCGTTCTATCTCGTCCAGGCCCTCCAAGGCCTCACGCTTGCGGGGATATACCATGGAGACGAGGGGGATGTATGGGCCATTGGCCGGATCAAATCGAGGAGTGGGGTCTAGGGGGGGCGCTTGCCAGCCACCGAAATGTACCCGTTCCTTGGCATGGCAGACATGAGTGGTCAGGCGGAGAATGATTGGCCGGGCCATTTGCCGAGAAAGCGTCGCTGCTTCAATATAATAGCGATACACCTCCTCGGGGGTGGCCGGCTCCAGAATAGGGGTGTAACTCATCGCGGCAAAATGGCGATTGTCCTGTTCGTTTTGCGAAGAGTTGGCTCCCGGGTCATCGCCCAAAACGATCACCAGCCCGCCGATGCAGTGCAACAGGCTCAACTGGACAAAGGAGTCGGCGGCAACATTGAGTCCTACGCTCTTGAAAAAAACCGTGCTCAGATGACCATTGATGGAAGCGCCGAATGCCACCTCGGTGGCCACCTTTTCGTTGGTGGAAAATTCAAAATAAAAGGGTCGTTCATCGTGAGGGATGGAACGAATCGCGGCGGCGATTTCCGGAGTCGGCGATCCGGGATAGGAGGTTATCACCCTGGTGGCCGACTCGACCATGGCTCGGACAAGAGCGGTGTTGCCCATGACAATTTCAGAAAATGGCTCACGCGTTAAAAGCATTTGTCCCATATTTTTCATCGCCTTTCTCCGTTGCAGAAAAAATTCATTCCCAGGAGGGAACGGAAAGGAATTGAAATTATTCAGGAAATTGATAGGTTATACTTCACTGTCGTTTTCTATTGAACTGTATATACACTGTGATTGCAAGCACGGGCGATGATTTAAGCGATAACTCGACGCATTTCTATGTGGTTCAATTTGCCCCATTTTTGTATCCGTCCGGCTGAACTTGTCCTCTATGCATGGTGAGCATGTATCGGAGATACAGTGAAACGAGAAAAAACGATGAACCTATCCCTCGAAATTAACTCGTATTTTATACGATTCTTGAGGATGGACCAAATTGCTGGCACGATCGGTGCTTTACAAACTTTGAATTTTTTCGTATTTCGTTATCCGGAAATTGAATAACGATACCGTGGGAGAGCGATGAGAAAGAAAAAAGAACGGTTGACACCCGACGCACTTTTTTTACAGCACATGATTGGCTCTTCGGAAAAGAAGAATCCGGTGGTCGCTCTCCTTGAGGAGATCAACACCTGTGGATCGATCAATCAGGCCGCAAAAAGCGTTGGCATGAGCTACAAGGCGGCCTGGGAGCGTATTGAAAATATCAATAACGTCAGCCCAAAGCCGTTGATCAGCCGTCAGGTCGGCGGCAGTGGAGGCGGGGGCACCGTGCTGACCGAGGCCGGGCACGAGTTTGTCAACAAGGCCCATCTGTTGCAACGCGAGTTCACCAGTTTTCTTAATTTTTTCTACTTTTCCCCTGAGGAGGCGTTCAACACGCTGAAAACATTACGGAGAATTGAAATGAAAATCTCAGCCCGCAACGTATGGCTCGGCAGCGTTGCCAAAATCGAGAAAGGTGCCGTCAACAGCGTTGTCACCCTGTCACTTCGCGGCGAGGATCAGATTGTCGCCGTGATCACCGATAACTCAGTGCAGCGGCTCGGACTGGAAGAGGGCTCTGAGGCGTTGGCCATTGTCAAGGCGCCTTCAGTGATGTTGTCGCTGGACGTTGATCCCAAAAAAATTTCCGCACGTAACATCCTCAGAGGTAAGATCAGCCGAATTCTCTCAGGCGTGGTCAATGATGAGGTCACCATTGATCTGCAGGGTGGCAATACCGTGACGTCCATCCTCACCTCGGAGAGTGTTCGCCGTATAGGCCTAACAGAAGGTATGGACATTTCCGCCATCATCAAAGCCTCGGATGTCCTCTTGGCTGTTGCCTAGGATTGTATGGAGAATTTTCTGTATCTATCGTTATTCTAAATATGCAGAACGAATTCACTGCATATGGAGAGAGCTACGTTGCTCATTGCAGACACCTGCACCAAATGAGCGTTTCAATGACTACCATGTGTTTTCGACACAGGAGAAAAAAATGAAAAAGTTGCACCTTTTATGGACGATTATTGCATCCGGTCTTCTTCTAGCGGTTTCAACGGCCCATGCTGCCGACGAAATACGCCTTTCCGTTGCCGCAAGCATGACCAATGTGACCAAGGATATCATCGGCCAATACACCGCGGCCGGTCACAAAGTGTCCATTGTTCCCAACTTTGGACCTTCAGGCGGCCTGGCCAAGCAGATCAATCAGGGCGCACCGGCGGATATCTATGTTTCCGCAAACCAGAAATGGATGACCTTTCTACGCGATGAGAAAAAAATAGATCCTGCCACCGAAACCGTTCTCGCCAAGAATTCGCTTGTCTTTGTCGGCATGAAAAATCCGGCAGTGACCAAGATGGAAGATATCGTCGGCCTCAAGCAGATTGCCATCGGCAGCCCCAAGAGCGTACCCGCCGGTGATTATGCGGTTCAGGCCATGGAAAAAGCAGGAATATACAAGGAGATGCAGGATGGCAACAAGCTGGCCATGGCCAAAGACGTTCGCCAGGCTCTGACCTATGCCGACCGTGGCGAGACTGGTGGTGCCTTTGTCTACAAAACCGATGCCCTGTTGGCCACCCAGGCGGTCATTCTCTTTGAGGTACCCCAGGAACTGTACAAACCCGTCACCTATCCGATTGCCCTGACTGTGAACGGTGCCGCCAACAAGGAGGCCAAGGCCTTTTATGACTATCTGCTGGGCCCGGAAGCTGCCAAGCTGTTTGTCAAATACGGTTTTAGCGCCGCCCAATAAAATGGTATCGTAAAAAGTCAAACACCTGAAAAAAGATTAATGAAATCAGTGTATTATGAAGCTTGAAATATCGTTTTCGGGACTTTTTACGAGAACGGCAAATCAGTTGTTGTATCGGTTTTTATTTTTTCCGCAGTGAGGTTATGTCTTTTCTTCAACCCTCGGATCTCGACGCGATTCTCCTGTCCTTC
This sequence comes from uncultured Desulfobulbus sp., assembly GCF_963665445.1. GTDB lineage: Bacteria > Desulfobacterota > Desulfobulbia > Desulfobulbales > Desulfobulbaceae > Desulfobulbus. The sequence continues at coordinate 1,551,241 of NZ_OY762276.1, forward strand.
AAGGTGGCCTGTTCGGCCACCTTGCTGGCCACGCCATTGGGCATCGGCGTCGCTTATCTTCTGGTGCATACGCGCATTCCCGGCAAGACCATCATCGAAGGGATCATCAATCTTCCCCTGGTTTTGCCTCCGGTGGTCATCGGCTATCTGCTCTTGCTGTTGTTTGGTCGCCAGGGTTGGATCGGATCCTGGCTGCACCATTTCGATATCCACATTATCTTCACCCTGACCGGTGCGGTGATCGCATCGGCCGTGGTGGGCTTTCCCCTGTTGGTCCGTTCCATCCGCCTCGGCATGGAATCGGTGGATGCCTCCTACCGCGAGGCCGCTCGAACCCTGGGGGCCAGCGGTTGGGATGCCTTTTTCACCATTACCCTGCCGCTCTCCGGAAGGGCTGTCTTTGCGGGGATGACCCTGATGTTCGCCCGGAGTCTTGGTGAGTTCGGTGCCACGATAATACTCGCAGGCAATATCCCCGGTGTCACCCAGACCATTCCCCTGGCAATTTACGAGTACACCAGCACTCCCGGTGGCGATCGTATGGCACTTTCGCTCTGCCTGGTTTCCATTCTGCTCTCTTTCATTGTCCTTCTTGCCAATAGCCTGGCCAATAAATCAATCGAGAGGAAGTAGGATGCAGCTTGATATCGATGTGCAGAAAAAGCAGGGTAATTTCCTTTTCCAGGCCCGATTTTGCCTCAACGGCAACCGGATTGGCCTGTTTGGTCCCTCGGGGAGCGGCAAGTCGACCCTGATGCATCTTTTAGCCGGGCTTCGCAGTCCTGACAGCGGCCATATTCGCCTTGACGATACGGTCCTGTTCGACAGTGGTGCCAAGATCAATCTGCCTCCGGACCAACGACGGGTCGGGGTCGTGTTTCAGCACTCCCACCTCTTTCCCCATATGAGTGTGCGGAAAAATCTCTTCTATGGATGGAAGAGGATCGCCCCCGAGGAGCGGCGAATCGATGCGGAGACGATTATCGAAGTGCTCAATCTCGGCCATCTGCTCGATCGAGGGGTGAATCTGCTCTCCGGCGGCGAACGCCAGCGGGTTGCCCTGGGGCGCACCGTGTTGACCTGCCCGCGGTTGATCCTGATGGATGAGCCCTTAACCGGCCTTGATGAGGAGCTGAAATTTCAGATCATTCCCTATCTCGCCAAGGTCTTTTCCCAGTTCAACATTCCTCTGCTCTTTATCAGTCACTCGCTGGTGGAGATGCGGCTGATGACTGAGCAGGTGCTGATGGTGGAAAACGGTCATGCCGAGCGAAGCATGAGCACCGAGGAGCTGGCCCAGTCCATCTGGGGCGCATCGCGCCAGGGATATGCCAACCTGATCAAGCTCGGACGTCCTGTACCCCACGGCGATCTTTGGGCGTACAAGTGGGGCAACCATCAACTTATTCTCACCGAATTCAGTACACACGAAGAGAATGTTTTTGAGTTGGATGCACGCGACATTTTGCTGTTCAAGCGGCATCCCGAGGCAACCAGTGCCCGCAACCTGCTGCCCTGTACGGTGCGCAAGGTGTTCACCGTCGGCAATCGGGTGCGACTGGAACTCGCCTGCGGCTCAGAGAAGTTGATCGTGCAGATTGTTCCGGATTCGGTGCGGGAACTGGGCATAGAGAAGGGGAGAGAGGTGGTGGCTGTTATCAAGGCGTCTGCCTTTCGCCACCTGGTTTAGGGTCGGTTCTTTCCTCAGTCAGAAGGAGCTCATAACAAAATCGTGAAGTTGGTTAAGAACTCGTAAGGGGTTGCTCACGAAAGGGGAAGAGCGAGATGTGGCGTGGTGGCTTTTGGGCTCCGTTTTCACATCCCGCTCATCGAATCGGACATGCGTATTTAACGCATCCGGCTTTCGGTCAGAACTTCATACCAACGCCTACAAAAGGTTTTGCGGTATCTTCGGCAGTTATATGATTCCCTGTCTTTTGTAAATGAACACGTCAGGATAGCGTGTTATTCCCTTGGCACTTTTTTTTGCTTTATGCCACCCACCTTTGATGGTGCTTGGTAGCGCTCCAATTTACCGTTGAACTGCGGATTATACTGTGTTGTTTGTTCGTGTTCGTGTCGGTAAGGCGAATGAATTTTTTGAAATCCTTGGCGATAAATTGCGGTCCGTTATCGAAGATATTCCGCGGCCTGGCCTGGGTTTACGGGTTGTGGAACACGCCTAGCCGCAAAGCCTTGCCTGGTGGGCGTTGGCGGGTGGTGCCGATTTTGGCGTGTGCCCACAGGTATTGCACTTATTTTTCAAGGGGCTTAATGCCAAAAATTTTGGTCGGTAGCGGAGTTACAAGTTTTTTCATCAGTTCACGACAGGCTTCCGGCGCTGAATTAATCTGAAAAAAACTGTGCTGGTCGTTTTGAAACTCAGTGGCTTGAAGTTTGGCTAAGTTGCGCCGTATCCGGGACCAGGGCTCCCCGCACTCACGTTCCGCAACGCGCTCTATGAGCAGCGCCAGAACACAGATTTTTACATGCGTTTCGATGCGCCGTGCGGCCCAATGATACATAGGCATCATTTTGATCTGGGTGCGCTTGAGGGATCGGAAACACCGTTCGATAACCAAAAGCCCTTTGTAGCCAAGGGCCGCATCTTCAAGGCTGATGGTGTCATCGTTGGTTTCCAGCACCCACTTGCCGTCGTAGCGTTTGGCCTCGGTGATGGCTGCTCGGTCCAGGCGAATTTTTCCGGCCTCGGTTGTTGTCAGGTATCGCTTGTATCGTTTTGAGGCCAGCAGTTCGACGGCCCATTGGGCGGAAGCATCACGGTCTTTATGGCCGGCAAGCTGCTCTTCGAGCATGCCGACGATCTCTTCCCGTTGTATTCGTTGCCGCTCTGCTTCCTTTGGGTTGAAGCAGAGGATGTATCGCCGCCGTCGCTCGCCATCGCCGATAACAACTTCCTTGGCTTGCAGGTTGTCGGTGAAGGTGGTGAAGCGACCTGGTTGCGAGAGGACCTCTTTCTTGATTTCGGCCACCGATGCCATGCGGGTGGCCAGCAGGTATTTGCCACAGGCCCGTGCAAGTTCTTCTCGGTTAGCGGAGGAGTTCATACCCGAGTCGGCCACGAACAGCGCTCGACCGAGGTTCCAGCCTCGCAGGTCCTTTCTGATACGCTCGATCGTGGATACATCCGCCGTGTTACCGGGAAAAACCCAACTTTTTACCGGCAATCCCTCTCGGGTAACCGCCAGGGCGACCACGATTTGCGGCGTCCACGTGCCCTCTTTGGAATGACCGTACTGACGCAGACCGTCGTTTTCGTCTTCCTCGTCCTCGTAATCAATGGAGAATGAAGCCGTCGTCGTATCGTAAAAGATCAGATCAACCGAGAGGTTGAACAAGTTGGCGGTCTGAAAAAAGACTGCTTCCTCTACCGCGTCGATATGCTTGTGGAGGAAATCCATCGCCTCGTACATCTGCCGCAGTTTCAGGCCTTGGCATTTGGGCAGATGGACCTGCTCCAGCCACCGATCCCAAACACCGAGTTTGGATTCCGGTGCGCAGAGACGATTGGCGGTCATGGCCAGCAGGGCCTGGTCATAGGCAACGGCATACTTGCCTTTGTCCAGCAGAGTCCGCAGCGCTTTGCCGATACCCAACCGCTCCCAAAGGGTTTCGATGACCAGCACTGTGCCGAGTTCGACTGTGCGCAGGATCTCAAGATCGTCGGGCAGTCCACCACCTTGAGCCTCCTCGCTACCAGCGGGGTCAACAATGGTTACCCCGCAGACTCTGGCTATAGATCGGGCGAGCCGCACCAAGGCCTCACGGTCGAGCTGATCGGCGCGTCCGAAGCTGTGGATGATGCGGGCAACGGTGGAGTTGGTCTCCGGATTCCGCTCGTTGTGGGCGAGCTGGAGATACTCGGTAACGGTGCCGTTCTTGTTTTTTCGTTTCGTGGTTCGCAGATACATGACTGCCCACCACGTTAGCGTGCTAATTCGCGTATTTCAACTGAAATATCGCTTCGCGTGTGCCCACAGATTTTGAGATTTTCACCACGCGTAAAATTTTATCACATTGAAATTGCGTGATATTTTCTCCGGCACTGCACTAAAATGTGCCTACAACCCGCAAACATAAGCCTGGCTTCAGGAAATCTTTCCTTGGCCCGCTGCAATCATAAAGAATACTGCACAGACAATAAAACGTGTGCAGATATTGAGATACGACTCATTTCTGCGCGAGGTGCTGGTGTAGTAGTACTAAAACTTGTTGAGGAGGGACGTTGCGGGGGAAGGACAGGAGAAACTCCGGTTGTGCCACCCTAAAACCGATTATTCAATTTCAGGGTGGTCAATTTTGTTCTCCTAAAAAGCCACGAAAACGACGTTTCTTGCCTTCTAACTTATTGATTTGACTAACCGAGATTTCTCGGCTTTTGACTTTTTACGAGGCTGTCAATTTTAGGTTGTCATTCATATGGTGGCGTTGAGCTCGCAGGCGTTCATGGTGGAACTCGTCGTGCATCCGAATGGATTATGGTTCAAATTTAGCCCCAGCAGTGGAGAAAATAAATCGATGGCTCATGGATTCCACTCCGGCGCCTATTTTGATGGAAACGCTGCATCCTCTGCTAAAGGTCATTAAACTTCCGAGATCGAAGATCTTTGAATTCCATCCTACCGAGGAGCTTACTGTCGTGAATACTTTTACTTTCTCGTTGCCGTTGTAAACATCGATTTGCGAAACGAGTGCATCAGCGCTTCCTCTATAAAATTTGAGTAATAGGTATCGCGCTTTCGCTCCCCAATATTTTGTCGGAATAGGTATATGAATCCAGTTCCATTGTCCGGAATTTTGAGTCAAATCGAGTCCCCATCCATAATAATGATAACTACAATTAGAGGGATACTCTATTACAGCAGCGTTTCCATGCGCCATCATCCATTGAGAAGCTAATGCAGGCCCACTGATGCCGATACAAGCAACAATTAAACAGCAAAAAACAAATCTCTGTACATAGCTTTTCATGTCGATCCCCTCATTCTGTTAATTATTCATCGTGTTAATTATAAAAATGATCAAATTTTATTTCATCTTTTAAAATTATATCATATGAAATCACCTCCTCAAAAAAAGTGTCTATAGTCTAAGGTAGGTCCACTTACCTGAACAAAATTCTTTGATTATTAAGTGGAATCTCTACCTGTAGTTACGCTGCCAGTTCAACCGTCGGCAGCATTACGGCGTAGGGCAGGGCAAGCGCACCAAAATGACCTAACCAGGACCAGTTAAAAGCGAGCTCTTTGTGGCTTAACGTAAGAAATTCAAATGAAATTGAATTGTTATTCAATTTTGCCCGCGTATCCTCTATAAACCACCCTTCAAAAGTCAAAGACCACCGGCAAAGCCGGTGGCTTGAAAGACTGGGAGCCGCTCAAAGCGGCATATGCAACTGATCCACTGACCACCCTTGGTGGTCAAGTTGTTGGCAAGATCCAGCAATAAAATATCACGAGTTCGCATCTATTATCTTTCGATTCTGACTCTTGTTGTTTTGTGTGAGTATAAGAAAAAACTGATGCTCCGGTATTCGTTGATCGATTCCTCATTGAAATCTGGGAATTAAGCATCAGAAAAAATTGTGTTGATTCTTGCCTATGCTCTTTGCATTGTTGATCTCAACAAAGACGATCAAGAACGCAATCAATTGTTTCTTTTCTGCAATCCAGTAACCGTCAAACTGTTGGAGTCCCCCGGCAAAGCCGGGGGTTTACCCAAGGGAAATTACTCAATTGGAGAAGGGGTAGAAAACACCGCAACCAGACATCGCTTCCCACTTCGAAAATTTGAGAGATCCGAGTTCGTTGAAGAGTTACACAGAATTCCGATCGACCCAATGGCGAAGGCGGATACCATCATTGAAACCAGTCATTCGTGTCACAACTTCATCCGTTGATCGCTGGTAAGGATTCCCTGCTTGGGTTAACGGGCGATCAAGATAACGGAGGACCGCGGTGCTTGTTCCGTTTGTGTGCGCATGGTAGAGCAGGGAGTCCATAAGGCCGGCAAGCTTGTCCAGTGTTACTGACCGTTCATATGGGGCCATTTCCCTCTCTTTTCCTTCTTGGACTTTACGACAACTGGGCTACTCTTCCAATTTTTTTATGGAGGAGCGCATGGCCAATCGGAGGTTCGGGATGTTTCAGTATCAACAGATTCTATTCCACATGCGGTCCGGCGAATCAGACCGCGATCTTGCACGAGCGGGTGTCGTCGGGAGACGTAAAGCCGGTGAAATCCGCAAACAGGCCACTGCGCAGGGCTGGCTTGATCCAGCCCGTCCTTTGCCCAGCGAGGCGGAGCTTGCCGAGGCCTTTTCCCAACGGTCACAACAGGCAGGCAACGGCTCTTCGGTAGCTCCCTACCGGGCGAAAATCCAAGCCTGGGTTGCCGAAGGGATCGACGGCACCACCATTCATCGCGCCTTGGTTCGCAACCACGGCTTCGCCGGCAGTTACTCAGCGGTACGGCGATTTTTACACTCTCTGCCCAACGATCAGGCCAAAGCCACGGTTATTCTTGACTTTGCGCCGGGTGAAGCTGCCCAGGTCGATTTTGGTTCTGGCCCCAAATTGATTGATCTCCACACCGGTGAGATCCGATCTTCCTGGTTTTTCATCATGACGCTGTGTTACTCCCGGCACCAGTATGCCGAGATCGTCTTTAATCAGAAGGTCGCCACATGGCTGTCCTGTCACCGGCGGGCCTTTGAGTGGTTCGGCGGGGTGCCGGAAAACTGATCATCGACAACGCCAAATGCGCCATTACCCGGGCCTGCGCCAAGGATCCCGAGGTGCAGCGCTCCTACGGTGAACTGGCCTTGGGCTATGGCTTCCGCATATCACCCTGTCCGCCGCACGATCCGCAGAAAAAAGGGCGGGTCGAGGCTGGGGTCAAATATGTCAAACGCGCCTTTATGCCCCTGCGGCAGTTCCGTGATCTTACCGATGCCAACCGCCAGTTGTCCCAATGGGTTATGCTTGAGGCGGGAACCCGCATCCATGGCACCACGCGCAGGCGTCCGCTGGAGCTTTTTGACGAGACGGAAAAAGCAATGCTCCAGCCTTTGCCTGATGTACCGGTACAGGAGGCTGTGTGGACCAAGGTCAAGGTGCATGGCAACGCTCATGTCGCCTATGAGAAAAACCTCTATTCCGTACCTTTTCAACGCATCCGGCAAACACTCTGGCTCAAGGCCACTGACACAACCATTCAGGTTTTTCACAACCACGAGATGGTGGCGGTGCATGCACGACTGCAAGGAGCCGGTCGTCACTCCACCCTAAATGACCACATGCCTCCCGATGCCCTGGCGTACAAGCTCCGTGATCCCCAATGGTGCCTGGCCCAGGCGGAAACGATCGGACCAGCCTGCCTGCAACTGATCAGACAGCTGTTCTCCCACCGGGTACTCGACCACCTCCGCGCAGCCCAAGCGGTGGTTCGGTTGGCGGATCGTTATGGGAACCAGCGGCTCGAGGCGGCCTGTGGCAGGGCCCTGCTCTTTGACTCACCCCGCTACCGTACCGTCAAAACCATCCTTGAAAATAATCAGGAACAAGTCGAAAACGCTCCCGATTCTTCACTTCCCGGCATTTACACCGGCAACTCCCGTTTCCAGCGCAACACCGCTGATCTTATCCAATGAAAGGAGCGACCATGCAGCCCATGCCCGAACTCACCCCATTGCTCAAGCAACTCCGACTCTCCAGCATCCTTGAATCCCTGGCCGCCAGAAACCGCGAGGCCATAGAGGCCAAGCTCGCCTATCCCGAGTTCCTCGCCCTGCTTATCCAGGACGAGGTCGCCAGAAGAGAACAGAAAAAGTTCAGTCTCCGCGTCCGCCGCGCCGGTTTCCGTTCGCAAAAGACAATCGATTTTTGAATCTGTCTTGGCAAGTCTCCTCTGTACAAGGGAGAATCTCGCCAAGACATAATGGCCTCATTTATTCCTTACTGATACAGCTTGCCGGACAAGAGGCAATGGCCTCGTCAATGCACTCCTCTTCACCGGAGGATTCGCTTTTGACGAATGCTTTTCCAATTGCCTCGTTGAGGGCGAACACTGCTGGGCAGATCTCAATGCATGCTTCACAGCCGAGACACTCTTCCTGATCGATCCGTACTTGTTGTGCCATGGTTTTCTCCTTAAATTGATTTTGTCTTCATTCTGGAACGATGGCCATCCCATGAGTTCCATTCGAGCAAGCGCCGCTGTCCCCGGAGCGAACGGACATAGGTCGCATCGTGCCCAACTTCAAGACATCCTAAATACTCACCTTGCTGATTGTGCAGGGCCAGATATTGGATGTGGATAAATTTTTCGCCAAGCTCCAGACAGAATTCTGCGTGCTTCCGCTCCCCCTTCTTGAATGCCTCCAGTATCTCCGTGACCATATGCAGCGATTTGGGAGGGTGGCAGTTCTTGACATCCCGGCCTATCGCCGCTGGGCTTCTCGGAAAAATGCGGTGACTGCTGCCTGAGTAGTAGGCAACCTTATCGTCGGCATCGACAAAGCTGATGTCAACGGGCAGGTTGCAGAGCATGGCGTTGACCACCTCGGGCGACAGTTGCCCAGTGGCAAGGTCTATCAGTCCCGTTGTCGGTTCGCTGGTCACTGGTTCCGCCATTTCGACGGCCCACTCATCACCGGGAGTAATGTCAAAGGCATACCCGATCTCCTCCTCTCCCAATCGGCAACGATGCCAATCTTTTTCGGATAGAATTTTCAGGGTCATGGGAAAGAGGATGCGTTCTTCCTTCTGGACCATGTCGTCAACGGCGTCCGATAGGTCCGCCAAAGCCTTTCGCGCCGCGCTGCGATCTTTGCCGGCCAGCAAGTCTTTCGTTTGTCGGAATTGGCGCCGAATATCGTCGTGTACTTCCCACATCACTTTTCCGGGTGCGGAAAGACCGTGTCATTCCAGCAGTGGAAAGAGCTGATTCTCTTTTCACACATAGTGCACGTGCAGCTCCGCCAACTCCTGCACCAGAAATCGAAGCTGGCCGACGACAAATGACCAGACCGTCTCCCCTGGTTTCTCCCCAATCTTCTGTAATTCCTCGTGGAGCTCAATCAATAATTCCCTGGCCTGACTGTTATCTTCCATGAAGGTGTGCACTGGATGCCCTGGTGGCATGGACACCTCTTCCTGAACCTCCAGAGCGCTTTTGATGAGTGCCGCGTGTAGATGGCACATCTTTTTAATCTCACTTTCCGACAATCCTTCTTTCACCAATGTCTGTTCAAGCGAGGCTATTTCGTCGGGAGTAATGTCGCCCACGGTCTGGGTAAATTTTCCTGAAGGGTGGCAAGCTCCGCGCCCTCGTGCAACTCTCGGATTATTTCCTTGAGCGCTGCCAGTCGCTGTTCCCTGGGTAATCCATTGGTTTGCACCTCCTGCTCCTCTGAAGGAGGCGGAACAATCTCAACTGCTGTGCCGGTTGAGGCCATAATTTCCCTTGGGTAAACCCCCGGCTTTGCCGGGGGACTCCAACAGTTTGACGGTTACTGGATTGCAGAAAAAAAACAATTGATTGCGTTCTTGATCGTCTTTGTTGAGATCAACAATGCAAAGAGCATAGGCAAGAATCAACACAATTTTTTCTGATGCTTAATTCCCAGATTTCAATGAGGAATCGATCAACGAATACCGGAGCATCAGTTTTTGCTTATACTCACACAAAACAACAAGAGTCAGAATCGAAAGATAATAGATGCGAACTCGTGATATTTTATTGCTGGATCTTGCCAACAACTTGACCACCAAGGGTGGTCAGTGGATCAGTTGCATATGCCGCTTTGAGCGGCTCCCAGTCTTTCAAGCCACCGGCTTTGCCGGTGGTCTTTGACTTTGCCTGCAATGAAGAGCATCAGATCAAGGACACGTTCATTTCCCATGGCGGCAGCTTTCTCGATGGTAGAAACCCGTCCCATGGTTTGGCGAAGTAGGGTGTTTTTCAGTTTTTCAAAGGCAGTGTTATGCGTTGCCAGTGCATCGATGAGTACGGGGTACTCTTGGGTAAGTGTGTAGATGGTCGTTTCTTTTGTCAGTAACATGGTCGCCTCTCGAATTTCGCTGTTGGATACTTGCTTATTCCTGCGGATATCCTTAAATCGGAGGCGCGATGGTCACCAGAAGTCGCATTTTAGTTGCCGCTTCCACCCCATGCGGTTCTCGGATTTGCGAGATAAGCAAATCTCCGGTCTTGGCCGATATTTTGGTGTCGTTGCCCAGGAAGTAACCTTCCCCTTCGAGGACGAGAATGGATAGCTCGCCATCCAGGTCGTGGGAATGAACCGGGAAGGTGACACCGGCATCGAGATTGAAATTGATGATTTTGAAATACTGCGAATCTTCAACGAGAAAATACCCTTTCATGGATCCCGCTGTGAACGTATTGGTTGTGGCAAGGTCTATTGTTTTCATGATTGTCTCCTGGCGTGTAGTGGTTTGGTGGAGTTGCGCACCGTCGTTTGTCTTTATGAAGCATGCGCTGTGCCAGAAAATATTAAGATACATTACGATGAGTTACAGGTGTCATTTTCAATATTACAACATAGAAACGTTGTCATATTGGAACTCATGTTGTATTTTTTAAAACATGAAACGACTCGAAACCCTTTCTATTATCGCCCAAGACCTGACCGCGGTCTTTGGCGCCGAAGATCGATATCAGCGACTGCTGGAAGCGCTCCGTTTGGCCATCCCCTATGATTCGGCAGCGCTCCTTCGGCTTGATCAGGGCATGCTCACTCCCATCGCTTCCATGGGGTTGAAGCCAAAGGCTATCAGTACGCGTTTTCGACGGAGTGAGCATCCTCGGCTCGATATTATCTGCAGCTCAAGCGAACCAACGCTCTTTTCAAGTGACAGTACCTTGCCGGATCCCTTTGATGGGTTACTGGAAATCGACCTGGAAAGCGTTCACCACATTCACGCCTGTCTCGGGTGCCCGTTATTGGTGCGAGATCAGTTGGTGGGCGTGCTGGTTTTTGACGCGATCGATCCACTCGCGTTCAGTCATCTGCCCACGCAATACATCCAGGTGATCGCCTCGCTGGCCAGCGCGCAAATGCAGACCGTTGAACTGCTCTCTACACTTGAAAAGGAAGCAGAGCGCCAAGGCTTGTTGGCCATTGATCTGATGCAGGATATTCAGCAGCAAAGGGGGTATGAGATCCTCGGCACCAGCACCCAGATCAAGCGTTTGCGCCAGGAAATAGAGCTTGTGGCCCCCTCTGATTTTACCATCCTCATATTGGGTGAGACCGGTGTCGGTAAGGAACTGGTGGCCAGGTCGATTCATAATCGCTCACGACGCCGTGACAAACCGCTGCTGTATTTGAATTGTGCCGCGCTGCCCACGGACCTTGCTGAAAGCGAACTCTTCGGCCATGTCAAAGGTGCCTTTACGGGGGCGATTGCCGATAGAATAGGAAAGTTTGAATTGGCCCATGGTGGGACGCTGTTCCTGGACGAGATTGGTGAACTCTCGCTTGAAATTCAGGCGAAGTTGCTCAGAACTGTACAGGAAGGGGAGGTGCAACGCGTGGGTTCTGAAAAGATCCAGCGTGTTGATGTGCGACTGATCACCGCGACCAATAGGAATCTTGAAAAGGAGGTCGCTGCCGGAAATTTCCGAGCAGATCTCTACCATAGATTACACGTCTATCCCATAATCGTTCCGCCTCTGCGGGAGCGGCTTGAGGATATTCCAATGCTTTCAAAATATTTTGCCCAGAAAGCCGGCGCTCAGCTGAGACTCCACCAGGTTCGCATCGATGAGGATGTTGTCGCCATGCTCCTGCGCTACCAGTGGCCTGGCAATGTGCGTGAGCTGGATAATGTTATCTCCCGAGCGGTACTCAAGGCATCGGCCAATAAACTCGTTGGCGATGTTATCGTGACGCCGGATTTTGTCAGCGGTGATCTGAACATGCCGGCATCAGCCTCGCCAATCAGCTTTCAAAGCAGTTCTCCTCAGCGGCCCAGCGGACGTTCTTTCCGTGCCGAGGTGAAGGCCTTTGAAATCCAGCTTATCGAGCAGGCATTGGCGAGCCATCAGGGGAACTGGGCAGCTGCGGCTCGGGAGCTTGATATGAACCGCAGTAATTTGCACAATTTGGCAACACGGTTGGGGATTCGTCACAAAAAAATGGCGAATTAAGGGACGCTTCAGAATACGGAAATATTAGCACGTCAAGCTTGCCTGATGGCAAGCTTGGCATGTCCGCGAATTGTATCTGGAATCAACGAGTAACTTTCCGATCCACGTATAATCAGGGATAACCTCAAGCCTTGCCTTCCTATAACAGCCTGAGACTGCCAGTATCAATCTTATTTACGCCTTTGGTTCTGTCCCAAAAATTGAGGCCATTTCTTTTATATGCCTCGGAATAACGGCGGCATGATTTTGTCGCTTTAGTCTTTGTTCTCATAAGTCACCATTGCCAGGGGGGATACTCGCTTAACAGGGTGTCCGTCGAAAATAGGCAGGTTCATTTTTTCTTCCTCCCAAAGGCCTGCGACACCAGAACAAAGAAAAAGGGAATGAACAGCAGGTCGATGAAGGTAGCCGAGAGCAGGCCACCAGTCACCGCCGTGCCGATAGCGTTTTGTGCTCCAGCGCCGGCACTCTTGGTCAGGGCCAGGGGGAGGGTACCGAAGAAAAAGGCCAGGGAGGTCATGATGACCGGCCGCAGCCTGATCTTGACCGCAGAGAGTGTGGCGTCCACCAGTTCGTGTCCCTGGCGCATCTGTTCCTTGATGAACTGGATGATGAGAATGGCGTTCTTGGTGGACAGGCCTACCGTGGTCAAGAGGCCTATTTGTAGGTAGACGTCGTTGGGCAGAGCGCGGAAGGCGACCGCCGTGACCGCGCCAACTAGGCCCAGGGGCAGCATCAGCAGGTTGACAAAGGGGATGGTCCAGCTTTCATACAGGGCAGCCACCGAGAGGAAAACCACCAGCAGGGAGATGGCATAGAGGGAAGGAGCCTGTGCGCCGGCATGTTTTTCTTCGTAGGAGAGGCCGGTCCATTCATAACCGATGCCAGTGGGCAGCTCGGCAACCATTCGCTCCATCTCGGTCATGGCCTCACCGGTGCTGATACCCGGTGCAGCCTGCCCCTGAATTTCCACCGAAGGAATGCCGTTGTAGCGTTCCAACCGTGGCGAGGCATAGCGCCAGTGACCGCTGGAAAAGGCGGAAAAGGGCACCATGTGACCACTTGAGTTGCGCACATACCAGTTTTTAATATCCTCAGGCAGCATACGAAAGGGGGCGTCGGCCTGGACATAAACCTTTTTGACCCGGCCGTCTTGGATGAAATCGTTAACATACTTGCTGCCCCAAGCCGTGGTCAGCACGGTGTTGATGTCGGCTGCGGAAACTCCCAGGGATCCGGCGCGGTTGTCGTCGATATCCAGCTTGTATTCCGGTGAATCGTCCTGGCCGTTGGGGCGGACCGCGACCAGTTTGGGATTTTTCCGCGCCTCGCCAAGCAGCTGCGCCCGGGCCTGCATCAGTTGTTCATGGCCCAGGCCGCCGCGATCCTGGAGTTGCAGATCAAAGCCGTTGGCCACGCCCAGCTCGATAACCGCAGGCGGGGCAAAGGCAAAGGCCAGGCCGTCGCGAAACTGGGAAAAGGCTTTCATCGCCCGCATGGCGATGGCCGGGGCCTTCAGGTCCGGCGTCCGGCGAAGGCTCCAATCCTTGAGTTTGACAAAGGCCAACCCCATGTTCTGGCCGCGACCGGCAAAGCTGAAGCCGGAGATGGTGATGACCCCTTTCACGGTCTGCGGTTCATTGGTGAGGAAGTGGTGCTCCAACTGCTTGATAACATCGTTGGTCCGTTCCTGGGTCGCACCGGCGGGCAGCTGCACCTGGCAGATGAGAAACCCCTGGTCCTCCTCAGGAAGAAAGGAGGTGGGCAGGCGGAGGAACAAGTGGGCCATGGCGGCTACGATTAGGGCATAGATGAACAGATAGCGCCATTTACGGCTGAACGAGCGGCCAACGATACCCTCGTATTTATGGCGGCAGAAGTCGAAGCAGCGGTTGAACCACTTGAAAAAACGACAGAAGGGGCCGCATTCTCCCGGAGTGTGTCCCTGTTCCACTGGCATCAGCAGGGTGGAGCACAGCGCAGGGGTCAGAATCATGGCCACTAACACCGAGAGAATCATGGCGGAAATGATAGTGATCGAAAACTGACGGTAAATGACGCCGGTGGAACCGCCGAAAAAGGCCATGGGCAGGAAAACGGCGGTCAGCACAGTGGCGATGCCCCAAAGGGCGCTGGTGATTTGCTCCATGGATTTGATGGTGGCATCATGGGGCGAGAGTCCCTCTTCGGACATGATCCGCTCCACGTTTTCCACCACTACAATGGCATCGTCCACCAGCAGGCCGATAACGATGACTAGGGCAAACATGGTCAGGGTGTTGATGGAAAATCCTGCCGCCGCAAGCACGCCCATGGTACCGAGCAGGACCACCGGAACGGCGATGGTGGGAATGAGGGTGGCACGCAGGTTCTGCAGGAAGAGGTACATGACGATGAACACCAGGAACACCGCCTCTATCAGGGTATGAATGACCTCCTCGATGGAGATCTTGACGAAAGGCGTGGTGTCGTAGGGATAGACCACCTTCATCCCCGGCGGGAAGAATTTCGACAACTCCTCCATCTTGGCCTTGATCCGGTCGCCGGTTTCCAGGGCATTGGCACCCGAGGCCAGACGGATGGCCATGCCGCCCATAGGCTTGCCGTTGTAAAAGGACTGGAGCGAGAAGTTCTCGGTGCCGATCTTGGTGGTGGCCACATCCTTGAGCCGAACTACGGATCCGTTGCTGTTGGTACGGAGAATAATGCCGTCGAACTGTTCCGGCGTCTGCAGCAGGGTGCGGGCGGTGACCGTGGCGTTGAGCTGCTGCCCCTTGATCGCGGGTAGGCCGCCGAACTGTCCGGCAGAAACCTGAGCGTTCTGCGCCTCCAGGGCCGCGACCACGTCATTGGTGGTCAGGTTATAGCTGAGGAGTTTGGCCGGGTTAAGCCAGATGCGCATCGCATTTTGGGTGCCGAACATCAGCAGCTCGCCTACGCCGTCCAGGCGACTGATGATGTCCTGCAGATTGGAGACCATGTAGTCGGTAAGGCCGTTACGGTCAAGCGTGCCCTCCTCGGAAACTAGGCCGATGATCAGCAGGAAGTTGCGGGTCGACTTGACCACCGCGATGCCCTGGCGCTGAACTGCGTCTGGAAGTAGGGGCACGGCCAACTGCAGCTTGTTCTGCACCTGTACTTGGGCGATGTTGGGGTCGGTCCCGGCCTTGAAGGTGAGCGTGATGCTCACCGATCCGGCGGAGTCGCTGGTGGAGGCCATGTAGATCAGGTTGTCGATACCGTTGAGCTTCTGTTCGATTACCTGGGTGACCGTGTCCTGTACCGTCTGCGCCGATGCCCCGGGGTAGGTGGCGTTGATGGCGATCTGCGGTGGCGCGATGGCCGGGTATTGGGAGACGGGCAGCTTCTTGATGGAGAGCAGGCCCGCCAGCATGACCATGATGGCGATGACCCAGGCGAAAATAGGACGATTGATGAAGAAGCGGGGCATGGCTGTCGCTCCTTATTTCACGGTTGCGGGTTGTGGGGTCGGGCTTACACTAAAGGGGCGCACTTTGACCTGCATTTCCGGCCGAATCCGCTGCACCCCCTCGACAATTACCCGGTCGCCGGGCTTAATACCGTCGGTGACCAGCCAAGCATCGCCCACCGTGCGTTCGGTCTGGAGGATGCGACGCTCAACCTTGTCGCCGGCACCAGCCACCAGGGCAATCGCATGGCCGGCAGTATCGCGGCTGACGCCCCGTTGCGGAACGAGCAGGGCGTTTTCCCGCACGCCTTCCTGGATGATGGCGCGGACGAACATGCCGGGGAGGAGCAGTTGATCCGGGTTGGCGAACAAGGCCCGAAGGGTGACCGAACCGGTGCTTTGGTCTACGCTGACCTCACTGAATTTGAGGATGCCGTCGTGGGTATAGGAGGTGCCGTTTTCCAACTCCAGTTTCACCGTAGCCTGGGCGGGATTGCTTTTAAGGGTGCCGGCGGCCAGATTCTGTTTGAGCTGGAGCAAGTCGGCGCTGGCTTGGGTAACATCGACATAGACCGGGTCAAGCTGTTGGATGTTGGCCAGGGCGGTCCCCTGGTTGGCGGTCACCAGGGCGCCGGCGGTGACCGCGGAACGACCGATATGGCCGGAGATCGGGGCCGTGACCCGAGTGTAGTTGAGGTTGATCTGCGCCATGTCCACGGCAGCCTTGGCGGCTCTGATCTCGGCAACGCCCTGGTCGTAGGCCGCGACAGCGTCTTCATAATCCTGGCTACTGACCGCCTTGGTCGGCACTAGCCGGCGATAACGCTCGGCATGCTGCTTGAGGTTGACGCTGTTGGCCTCGGCCTTGGCGAGGCTGGCCTTGGCGCTGGCGAGGCTGGCCCTGTAGGTGGCGGGGTCAATCTGGTACAGTACCTCGCCTTCCTTGACCTCGCCGCCTTCGGTAAAGAGACGCTTGAGGATGATGCCGCTGACTTGGGGCCTGATCTCGGCCTCGAGGTGGGGCGTTATCCGGCCAGGAAGAATGGTGGTCAGGGTGACGGCCTGCTCTTGGATGGTGACCACCGAAACCTCAGGCGCGGGTTTGGCCTGGGCCGCATCGCCAGAGGTGTTCTTTTCCTTGCATCCGGTGATGAGCACAAGCGTGACCAGGAGTGGTAGAAGGGGCAGATATCGGCTGAGGTTCCGCATAACCATGATGGTTTCCTTGGGAGAAGGGGAAAGTGGAGGCGGTAAAATTTTTGAGACAGCACCTTGTATATGGTAATTGTTCTATGGGCTGTATGTAACAGATTGTTGCACCTTAGGCCGGTATTTACCAATGAACGGGAATCGATGCGAGTCTTGGTTAAGAAAAATTCACAGATTTTTTTCTCCACGGACGCCGCTGCCTGGGTGCATTGAATAGGGCCAGTGCGATTTGCCTGGTAGAGTATCTCTCAGACCTTTTGGGCCGAGAAGTCCAAGGATCAATACCCTTTTGGTCCCGGAATGGAAGCAACATTTCTAGGAAAGGTGAGGGAGGAAATCCTGCCCGTTGGTTCGCTCCTTGTCAGGAAGAACCTCAAACCCTTGCCTACGCAAAACAGGTTAATATTGCCAGTTCCCATCTTGATTATGCCCCAATGCTGTGCAAAAGGTTGGGGCCACCTCTTTTTTCTACAGTCCCACCATCTTTGATAATGTTGATTAATCGATGATCAGTTTCAGAGAAGAAACTCTTGGTCCGGTTGCTCCGGTGATTCTCCATGGCTCTGAATCAGAATTTTTAAAGCGGGTCAACGATAGCGACTACGGTCGAACAGCCTGTTTGTATATACAAATTCGTCAAAGGCGATGTTTTTGTTTAGAGGACTGGGCATCGGTATCATCGAAATCAATGAAATCAAACCAACCTCTGCTGGGGCACTTTTCGAGGGGATGAAAAACAGCGTGATAGGGAGAGAAGGTGCCCTTGGAATTTGGCCTCCCTCCGAGTGCTAGTGACTCTAAGTGGCCAAATCAGTTTCTCCACGACAATTTTCTCGTTTTATTAGCTATATAAGAAAAATAGAATCCTGGAGGCCTTACTTTAGGCCTCGCACACATAGTTGCCGTGGATAGTGGGATTTTGCAGTAAGTCACTTAAGGCGATATCGCTGATCATGTGTAACGCTTCAGATAGAGCCCGGAATGAGGTAGAATTATATTTATGAATGGTGCGGAAAAGAGAAAGCTTGGTTACTGGGAAGTCACCTCCATCGGCGTTGGTGGAATGGTTGGAGGAGGAATATTCGCCGTCCTCGGCCTGTCGGTGAAGCTGACGGAGGGAGGGGCACCACTGGCCTTCCTGATTGCAGGCATTGTTGCCCTTGTCACTTCTTACTCCTATGTGAAACTTTCCGTCACATTCCCTAGCCAAGGTGGGACGGTCGCCTTCCTCGACCGTGCCTTCGGGCCGGGGCTTCTGACCGGGAGCGCCAATATCCTCCTCTGGATCAGCTATATCGTCATGCTTTCCCTCTACGCCTATGCCTTCGGCAGCTACGGAGCGACCCTCTTCCCTACCAGTTCGCATCTGCCGTGGAGGCATATCCTAATCACCGGGGGAGTTGTCGTCATCTCTGCTCTCAACCTGCTTAGTGCCAGGCTGATAGGTGAGGCGGAAGATCTGATAGTACTGGTCAAATTATCGATCCTGGTACTCTTTATTGCCGTTGGTTTCGGCGGGGTAGATGGTGCACGTCTCATTCCTTCGACCTGGGCATCGCCGGTGAACATCGTGGCCGGGGGAATGATCATTTTCCTGGCCTAAGAGGGGTTTGAGTTGATAGCTAACACAGCCCAAGACGTGCGGGACCCGCAGAGGACCCTGCCCAGGGCATATTATTCTTCCGTCGGTTTCGTGATCGTTCTTTACGTCCTCGTGGCTATTATCACTGTCGGTAGCCTGCCTTTGGATGCGATCGTAGGAGCTCGTGACTACGCATTGGCAGAGGCGGCTCGCCCTTCCCTGGGGCAGACCGGTTTCCTTCTTATCGCGATAGCAGCGGTGCTTTCCACTGCTTCCGCAATGAACGCGACAATCTACGGGGCGGCCAGGCTCAGTTACGTCATCGCCAAGGACGGCGAGCTTCCAGAACTGTTGGAGCGCAAGGCGTGGGGCAGACCGGTCGAGGGGTTACTGATCACCTCGACGGCGACACTGCTGCTGGCCAACTTCATTGACCTCTCCAGTCTTTCAACCATGGGAAGCGCTGGGTTTCTTCTGATATTTTCGGCAGTTAATGGAGCAAATGCCAAGCTTTCAAGGGAAACCTGGAGCTCGAAATGGCTCTCCCTTGTGGGCGTCGGACTTTGTCTCGCGGCGCTGATATCCCTTTTGGCCGTGACAGTGACCAACGCACCCGGTCGTCTCTGGATACTTTTCATCATGGCTGGGGGGGCCTTTTCTCTGGAGTTTGCCTACCGCTTGGCAACTGGGAGGGTCATATCCCTCCCCAATAACGAAAGCAGAAAGTAAGTTCCGGGAAGTTACTCCGCATGAGCCTTGCCTCTATGTCGTCAAGGTCCTGGCTATAAACCATTGCGAGTATAAAAAATGGATCTGATATTTGCCTTGTTGGTCCTCGTCGTGATATTGGTGGCGGTTTTCGATTTCACCAACGGGTTCCATGATGCCGCCGACATGGTTGCTACGGCCATCGCCTCGCGGGCCATGAAGCCGGGCATGGCCATCGGTATTGTCACCTGTTTCACCTTTATTGCTCCCTTTACCGTGGGCTTGGCAGTGGCGAATACGGTAGGCACTTTTGTGGATGTAGGGGCAGTTTCAACCATTGAGGGTGAAAGCCTCGTCATAGCGGCCCTTCTCGCTGCGGTGAGCTACAATCTGGTCACCTGGTGGCTGGGCTTTCCCTCTTCTTCCTCCAATTCTCTCGCCGGTGGCCTTGTTGGGGCAGGGCTTTATACCGTGGGCATTGCCCATATCGATTGGGGGATCACAGCCCTGCAAAACGGTCATCTCCAGGGGATGACGAAAGTCGTGGCAGGGCTGTTTGTTTCGCCTTTCTTAGGTTTTGTCATTGGTTTTTTGACGATGAAGCTCTTTCTCCGCCTCCTCTCCCGAGCGACAAAAAAGCTCACTCGTCTGTTCATCGTCTCTCAGTATTTGAGTGTGGCTTGGCTAGGTTTTTCCCATGGTGCCAATGATGCGCAGAAGGGGATGGCTATCATCGGCATGATGTTGCTTGCCAGCGGCGTTACCACTGAATTTGCCGTCCCTGTGTGGGCTATCTTTCTTTGCGCCTCGGCCATTACCCTGGGGACTCTGTTTGGTGGTTGGCGTATCATCAAGACCCTGGGCTTCGACCTGTTTCGTGTGAAGATCATTCATTCCGTTGCCAACCAACTGGGGGCTGCACTGATCAATAGCATCGCCACCCTGAGCGGTGCGCCTACCTCCACCACCCAGGTCGTGACGGCGACTCTGTTGGGCAATGGTGCTGCTGAAAAGCCGCAGCATGTGAAGTGGCAAACGGCACGGGGCATCGTGGCTGGTTGGTTTATGAACGTGCCTACGTCCATACTTTTGGGTTGGTTATACTGTTTTCTTTTTCTCAAGTTCTGGGGGTAAGTATGGGGTTTATTCAAAAATTCATTCTGCCAAAAGAGGTGGACCTGACGACAGCACTGCAGGTGCAGACTTCAGCCACACGGAGCATTGTCCATGGCCTCTATGCCGCTTACATCCTCCATGAAAACGACGCCTTCCACACCATTATGAACGATACCCACGAAACCAGGGCCATAAAGACGAAAAATATGAAGGAGTTGTTAGATGTCTTCATCGCCCCTTACGACAAGGAGTCCATTTTCCGTATCATCACCCAGCTCGACTGGATAGCCTTAAGCGTTAAACATTTCGTCATTGAGGTTGAAGCGTATAACAATAGGCACGCCCTTGATGTGTACCGTGATATCTTCGAACTGCTCAAAGATATGGCGAGCCTGCTGGAAGACGGATTCAAGCAACTCGCCACCAAGGAAGTGCCCAGCATGGATCTAATCCATGACAAATATGATCTGGTGGTGGAATACCGCGCCCAACACATTGCGAAACTGATGCAAGAGGATGACTGTAAGCGCATCCTCATCCATACGGAGATTCTGGCGCAGCTTAAGGAGATCGCCAAACGCATGCGTGTTTCCGCCAACACGCTTGAGGACATGGCTATTAAGATCATGTAAAGGGCGTAATGCCACAGTGACCAACTCGATATGTACCGGACACAGAGGGAAATGAAAGCCCTTGGAAAACAGAATGCCAGGCCTGATTCATCACCTGCGCAAGAGGGAAGAGCACGGATAATCATTGCAACGGGAAACCGATAATGAACAAGAATGCTGTGTGGGCACTCCTTCTGCTGGTCGCCTTTATCGGTGCCTGGTTTGGATATCATTGGTTTTTGCTTCCTTCAGGCGGCGGATTGCAGATAACAGGCACGGTGGAAGGAACAGAGCTTAATATTTCCGCCAAGATAGCCAGTCGCATAGCCAGACTTTCCTTGCAGGAAGGGGATACGATAAAGGCTGGTGAGGTGGTTCTGACGCTGGATGATGCCGATCTTGCTGCTGAGGTCCGAGTCGCTGCCGCTGCCCTTGACAAGGCCAAGGTGGAAGTGAACGTTGCGGAGGCAGTACTTGATAATCAGCGTGCCGGCCTGGAGAGTGCACAGGCACAAATCCTTGTCGCTGAGGCTGACGTCAGAAAAGCAGAGATAGAGCTTAAAGACACTGTGCGCCATCGCGACCGGATGACAAGGCTCTATTCGCTGAAGACCGTCCCCCAGGAGTCCTATGACTCGGCGGTGACTGCCCATGCATCCACATTGGCTGCGGTGGACTCAGCCAGGGCCAAGCTCGAGGCGGCAAAGGCCGGACGTCGCGCTGTTGAAGCACAGCTGAATATGGCACTAAGTCAGGTCGCCCTGGCCCAAGCCGGAACCAGGCAGGCCGAGGCAAATCTTGCCCAGTGGCAAGCGAAATACAACGACACCATTCTCAAAAGTCCTCTTGCCGGCATTGTTGTCTATAAAGCGGCCGAACAGGGGGAGACGGTCACGCCCGGCATGACAATTCTGACCCTGGTCGATCTCAGCAGGTTGACTGTCCGGGTGGATATCGATGAATCGAGACTCGGCTTACTTGGCATCAACGACAAGGTAACGCTGCATCCCATCGGCAATAATGGAAAATCAATCAGAGGGCACATCGCTGCCATAAATCGCTACGCTGATTTTGCTACCCAGAAAGATGTAACCGGAGGACGGGAGGATATCCGAACCTTTCGGGTGAGTATTGCCGTCGATGAAACAGAGAGTGGCCTGTTTCCTGGTATGACCGTCAAGGTGACCATTCCGGAGAAGACGGAGGCGGGGAATGCACGCTAACCTTGCCGTAGAGGTGAGCGGTATCACCAAAAAATACGGTGACTTCACGGCGGTGGACGATATCAGTTTTTCCGTGGCCGAAGGCGAAATCTTTGGTTCGCTTGGACCAAACGGTGCAGGTAAGACCACGTTGATTCGCATGCTGACTACGCTGATCAAACCAACCAGCGGGGATGCCCGGGTGGCGGGTTGCGAGGTGGTCAGGCATCCGGAGGAGGTACGCCGACAGATCGGTGTCGTTCCGCAGGCGATGACCAGCGATCTCGATCTGACCGCGTATGAGAACATGGATATCTACGGCCGTTTTTACAGTATCCCGACCCGGGAGCGACTGCAGCGTATTGATGCGCTTCTGGAAACAGTCGGCCTGCTTTCCAGGGCGAACGATCTGGTCGCCTCCTTTTCCGGCGGCATGCGACGCCGTCTTGAGATCGCCCGAGTCTTGATCCATAAGCCGAAGATTCTTTTCCTCGACGAGCCGACCACCGGTCTCGACCCCCAGTCACGCCGGGTTATCTGGGATTTTATTCAGCAATTCAGGGAGGGCGATGCCATGACCATTTTCCTGACCACCCATTATATGGAGGAGGCCGAGGAGTTCTGCGACCGGGTGGCGATTATCGATCACGGCAGGATTGTTGTTATCGGTTCGCCTGCGGAACTGAAGGCGCAGATCCCAGGGAGCGATACCCTTTCCCTGCGAATTGAAAATATCAGCGAACCGCTGACCGATCGCATCCGGGAACTCCCCTTTGTCTGGTCGATCAGTGTCGAAGGCGATCTCCTCCGGGCATCTGTTGACAACGGAGCACAGAATCTCATGGAACTTCTGGCAAACATCAAAGATCTGGGGGCAACAGTGCTTGCCGCAACCATTCACGAACAATCGCTGGAGGACGTATTTATCCACCATACCGGCAAGGCACTGCGGGACGAGACCAAGAAAGTTGATTTTCTGATCGGTGCGGGCGTACCACGCAGCCTGCGTCGCTAAAGGCGGAAAGATAGATGCGAATGATGGCGGTGATCGACCGGGACCTGAAAAAGTTCAGGCGCAATCCCCTGGTTGTCGCGATGAGCGTGCTCATGCCGGTGCTCTATCTGTTGATCCTCGGCCATTCCTTCCAGGGAAAATTGACCGGTTTACCCTTGGCTGTCGTCCAGGGAGAGGAGGGGGCTGCCAGTCGGCAGTTGCTCGAAAATCTGAGGGCGGTTGAGGCCGGCCCGCGCACCCTCAAACTCTTTCCCATGGCGGACCAGGAGACGGCCATTGCCGGGGTACGCAAAGGCGACTATAAGGCCGCCCTGGTTATCCCCCAGGATTTTACCAGGCGTGTGGTGCAGCGGAATAGGGCGGAAATAGGGCTCTTTCTCGATAACACCGACGCCATTTCCTCCTCCAGCATCCAAGCGGCCGTGAACGGCGCCCTGCATGCGGTCGGACAGGACTATGTCGCCATTCGCGAGCAGGGGGGCGAAACGTACCAACGTGAGATTAATCTCTATCGGAAGGTTGATTATTTTCAGTCACTGGTACCGGGGGTGGTGATTATGGCGGTCTTCCTTGGCAGCCTAACCACCGGTGCTTTTAATCTGGTCATGGATCGGTTCCTGGGTGTGGATGAAAGCTACATGCTGACGCCACTCACCAAGACGGACATCGTCGGCGGACTGATAGGGAGCGGCCTATTTATTACCACCTGCATCGCTCTACTCATCTTCACGATCAGCATCCTGATCACCGGTATCCCTTTCAGTCATTTTTTGCGCCAATTTTTTTTCGTCGTTGTCGTCATCGTCCTCACAACCCTGGGACTGTTGAGCCTGATGTTTCTAATTCTGGGGCGATTCAATCATCCCAGGATCGTGGGCATTTTGAGCGGCTTCCTTAATGTTATCCTGTTTTTTCCGAGCGGCGCCATCTATCCTGTCGCCAGCTTTCCCGGATGGCTCAAGATCTTCGCCCGGATCAATCCCGAAGCCTATGCCGTTCATGCGCTGCAGAGCATCCTTTTCAAGGATGTTGGATTTACGGCAATCAGCAGCGATCTCCTGTTTCTTACCGTCTTTGTCGTGATTACGATGACTGCGGCTGTTGCCACCTTCAAACGAGACATCTAGCCGCGAGATTGGCAGAAAAAGCAATTATTTATTCAAGATTCCCCAACAGTATTTTCATTATGCAACTAATGGAAAAGACACCGCAAACATCGAAGTCCTCATTTCCGGCGGGGATGATCCTAGCGGCCCTGGGCGTGGTCTACGGTGATATAGGCACCAGCCCGCTTTATGCAATTAGGGAATGCTTTCATGGCGACTACGGCCTGCCAGTCACCACGGCAAACATCTATGGGGTGCTGTCGCTGGTGAGTTGGGCGCTGATTCTGGTGGTCAGTTGCAAATATCTGGGTTTTGTTCTCAGGGCAGACAACCAGGGAGAAGGCGGGGTGCTCGCCCTCACGGCCCTGTTGCGACACAGCCTTCCCAAGGCCTCCGCTACCTACCGCACCATTTTGGGACTGGGCCTGTTCGGGGCCTGCCTCCTCTATGGGGATAGTATGATCACCCCTGCAATTTCGGTCCTCAGTGCGGTCGAGGGGGTACGTGTCATTACTCCGACACTCAATTCCGTTGTCCTCCCGACCACGGTTGCGATCCTTATTGGTCTTTTCAGCCTGCAGCGTTCGGGAACAGCCCGCATCGGTAATCTCTTTGGCCCGATCATGCTGTTCTGGTTTGCCCTCCTGGCCCTCCTCGGCCTGATGCAAATCGTCCAGCATCCCCAAATTCTTGCAGCCCTTTACCCTTGGCATGGGCTGCACTTTCTTGCGTCCAACCGACTACCTGGGTTTATCGTCCTTGGCGCGGTGCTGCTTGTGGTTACCGGGGCTGAGGCCCTCTATGCCGATCTTGGTCATTTCGGAAAGACGCCCATTCGTTTGGCCTGGAGCCTGGTGGTCTTCCCCGCGCTCTTGCTCAACTATTTCGGCCAGGGGGCTGTGCTCCTCGTCCAACCGGAGATGTCCCACCATCCCTTTTATGCGCTTGTTCCCTCCTGGGCCATGGTTCCCATGGTGCTGCTTGCCTCTGTGGCCTCGGTCATTGCTTCTCAGGCGGTTATATCCGGGGCCTTCTCCCTCACCCAGCAGGCTATCAAGCTCGGTTATCTGCCCCGTTTTCGCATTCTCCACACCTCGGTGTCCCAGATCGGCCAGATCTATATCGCGCCGGTGAACTGGCTGCTTCTGCTTTGCGCCATTATCCTCGTTGCCGGCTTCCAGAGCTCAAGCAGGATTGCTGCTGCCTACGGCCTGGCCGTGACCGCTACCATGCTCATTACCACCCTGCTTTTTTACCTGCAGATGCGCAATAATTGGCAGTGGCCCGCGCTGGTGACGGGATTAATCACCGGGATTTTTTTGGTCGTGGATCTACTCTTCTTTGGTGCCAACATCACCAAAATTTTCCACGGTGCCTGGTTTCCTCTGGTCATTGGCGGAATCATCTACCTGGTGATGCTGACCTGGGCCGAAGGGAACAAACAGATCAGAAGCGCCCTGCAGCAGCGCACCCTAAGCATTGACAACTTCCTCGCCCGCATTGAGCAAGAAAGACCGCACCGTGCAAAAGGGACGGCCATTTACCTCACGCGGAGCGACAATATCATCCCCATGGCCTTGGTGCACAATCTGGAACACAATAAGGTCCTGCACGACAAGGTCATCCTTCTGAGCATCCTCACCGAAGAGACGCCACGGGTTGCCAACTTTGAAAAAATCAAAAGCGAACAGCTCGGTTCCGGAATGGTCCGCATTGTAGCACACTACGGTTTTATGGAAGAGCCGCGCATTGAAACCATCTTTTCCCTGGCTCAGGATCAGGGGGTGGAATGCGATCTGGACACGACCAGCTTTTTTTTGGGTCGCCAAAACCTGAGTGCCGGCGATTTGAAAGCCATGGCCCGATGGAGAGCCAATCTGTTTCTGTTCCTGTCTAAAAATTCGACGGATGTCAGCTCTTATTTTGCCATCCCCAAGGACAAGGTAATCGAGATCGGCCTGCAACTCGAACTTTGATCCCGACTTTAAAAAAACGGCACAGTCAGGAATTCCCCTCACCGATTTTTGTGCTGTTTTGATTTTATTACTTCAATGGACAAATAGTGAAACAATCGAGCCGTTAAATGGGCTAACTTACTGTTTTTATATCAATATCGATAAGATTAACTGCGTCGATTTAATTTCCCTTGGGTAAACCCCCGGCTTTGCCGGGGGGGAGCAACAACAGTTTGACGGTTCCTGTAAAATAAAGAAGCTCCCGCCTCGTGGACCGGTCAAAGTCACGAAAAGGGAGGCTTTATGAACGACATACAATGTTTAAGTCACACGAAATGGGATTGCAAGTTCCATGAGTGTGGATACCGAAATGCCGGAGAAAAATGCTTTATGGCCAACTTCGGAAAAACTTAGGTGAAGTGTTCCGTGATCTTGCACGGCAAAAAGAGAGCCGGATTGTCGAGGGACATTTGCAGCCCGATCATGTGCACATGCTGCTGTCGATCCCGTCGAAGTATTCGGTTGCCCAGGTTTTGGGTTACATGAAAGGGAAAAGTGCGATCTACATCGCACGCAATTACCTTGGGCAAAAGAAGAACTACAATGGGATGCACTTTTGGGCACGAGGCTATTTTGTGTCAACCGTTGGCGCCGACGAGGCAATGGTTCGAGCATATATCCGTAACCAGGAGCAAGAGGATCAGCGAGTCGAGCAACTGAACTCGTTTAAATAGGCGACCACCATATGGTGGTCAGATAATCTTTTCAAGAGACCGCTTTGAGCGGTTCACAGACTTTCAAGCCACCGGCTATGCCGGTGGTACATGACTTGGTAATGATGCCACCGTGTGGTTACTGCTTGAGTTTATGGCATTATCTCCAAGCCAATATATTGCGAACTTTGATGCAACCTGTTACTTGATTATTTTTAGAGTTACAAAGATCATATATTCGGAGCTTATAAGAACAGCCTTTCTTGCTGGAATCTGTAATCAAGGGGCAACAAAGCTAGAGCATATTGGAAGTGGTGCACCACGAGACTGCACGAAAGATGAGGGGGAATCCCTCGGGTCGGCTTGCAGGAGCAGGCTCCAAACCACCTTAAGCTACTGTGGTAAAGAGCCATGGTTGGTGAGCGTTAAGGGAAAATGGCCCGGCTTAGGATCGGGTCATGTATGGATCATGGAGACGAATCACCATGAACCACTGATGAGGTAACGAAAATTTAAGTTGCTGTCAAAACCGAAAATTACTTCGCCCCAGGAGAAACTATATGAAAAAATGGGTAAAACCTTTTTTTATGTTTTTTTTGGTCAATATAATAAATTTTACTTCCACCATCCCCTGTAACATTTCTTTTGCTGGTGAAATTACGTGGCAAGAGACGGCGGGGCCACAAGATAGCTGTGTTATTAGTATTGTCATCGACCCGTTAAACCCATCCATAATATACGCTGGGACATTAATCAACGGAGCCATTGAGGGCATTACTTGTAGTGGTAAAGGTGTGTATAAAAGTATCGATGGTGGAAAAATTTGGAGTCCTATCAACATCGGCCTGCCAGAAAATTCGCTTACCTATATGCTTGCCCTGGCCCCAACAAATCCGGCCACGTTGTATGTAGCAACTGCAACTCAAACACATGATGGTATTTTTAGAAGTACAAATGGTGGCGAAACCTGGAGTCCAATCAATAATGGACTTACAACTGATGGACGTCATATCCATGTTGAGCCGATAATCGACCCCTCAATGCCATCTACTATTTATATTGGGACCGAGGACGGAATTTTTAAGAGTACAAATGCTGGGGACAGCTGGTTTTCTGCAAATAACGGCATGCCATTGACAGAAATTCTCATTCAAGCTATCGATCCGGTAAACCCGTCCGTTCTTTATGCATCGCCGCATTATGAAGATGAAGAAGGTTATCATCGTGACGGAGGGCTTTATAAAACCATCGATGGTGGGGCTAATTGGCAGCCTGTCAACAATGGTCTTCCGGATATTACCACTTCCGAATCCAACGTGAATGCCATTTCCATAGATCCCATCAACCGCCAGATCGTTTATGCTGGGACTGATGGGGGGGGAGTATTTAAAAGTACCAATGGGGGCGAAAGCTGGGGACCCTTCAACAACGGTCTTGCAAATAAATGTGTGCTTGAGATTCTTATCAATCCAGCAAGCCCTGCTGAGCTTTATATAGGAACTTGGGGGGACGGGGTGTTTTGTACAGTTGATGGGGGAGGAAATTGGCGTTCTGGCGGCCTTTTAAACTCCATTGTGGCGGCCTTAGTCTTCGATCCGTCATCCCCATCGATTATCTATGCGGGGAAGGTAGAAAGCGGTGTGGTTAAAGGTGTTATCAATAAAGCAACATTGAATAATTCAATTATACCGATGATTAATTTGCTGTTAGATGACCCCTCATGATACAAAAAAAGAATCTCAAATTTCTGGATTGTGTAATAGAATGATACTCTAGCAGAGTTGGGCGATTCGTTTATTCTGTCATTAAATCATTATTTTTTTGTCAAATCTCAACAAACCCGCTCGATCAAATCAAAAAAAATGTGTAACTATTCAGCTCACCATGCTGAATTTGTTAAAAAAGTGCTTGACATGGTTTTCGGTTAAATTCTGTATTTTCCAGTGCGATTTGCAAACTGCCCAATTCACCCCCATTGAAGCACCGCTACGGCCTTTTGGTGCATGTTGAGCGAGGGCACGCGGCAGGCGGATCGCAGAAAAAATTACAAACCGTCCCAGGGGTAATTTTGGGACTAAAATTTCGATTTTAAAACCCGTGGTATAGTGTCGGCAAGACACAAACACGGGGGTTGGAGTGACAATCGATAACATCAATGTAGAAGAGACAATCCAGCGGGTTACCAGCTTGATAGCCGCTGAGCAGGATCTTTCACCGGCGCTGAAAAGCAGCCTGGAAGTTCTGTTGCTCTTGGTTTCATTGTTGTTGAATCGCCTTGGTCTCAATAGCAAAAACAGTAGCAAGCCGCCGTCGACCGATCCTTTCCGCACTAAAAAACCTCGTTCTGCGAGTGGTCGCAAACCCGGCGGTCAGCCTGGTCATGCTGGAACGACACTGAGACCTGTCAGTGATCCCGATATCATCAAGGAGATTGTTATCGATCGCAGCCTGCTTCCCCCTGGGCGCTATCGCAGCAGCGGCCACGAGGCACGCCAGGTCATTGACCTGGACATCACCACCCTGGTGACCGAATGGCGTGCCGAGATCGTGGTGGATGAACAGGGCAGACGTCATGTCGCACCGTTTCCGGAAGGGATCACCAGGCCGGTACAGTATGGCATCGGCGTGAAGGTCAATGTTGTGTATATGTCGCAGTTCCAGATGGTGCCATATAATCGGATCGAGGACCACTTCCTGGAGCAGATGGGTATTCCGGTCAGTAGCGGTTCCATTGTCAATTTCAACCGTGACGCCTTTGATCGTCTGGCCTTCTTCGAGCAGTGGGTGCAAAAGGCGTTGCAACAAGAGGGCTTGCTTCATGTCGACGAGACAGGGATCAACATCGGTGGCAAACGATGCTGGCTGCATAATGTTTCCAGTCTTGGGTTAAGCCATTTCGCTCCCCATGCAAAACGGGGCGGTGAGGCAATAGAGTCCATCGGTATCCTCCAAGGTTTCCACGGGATACTCTGCCACGATCACTGGAAACCCTATTTCCATTACGGCCGGGTTCATGCCTTGTGCAATGCGCACCATTTGCGTGAACTGGAACGGGCCTGGGAGCAAGATGGTCAACAATGGGCCCAGCAGCTCAGCCTGCTGCTCAAGGAGGCCAATGAGATGGTCCATGGCGCTGGCGGATGTCTCGATTCCGCCACGGCAGAGCAGTACAGGGTGCGATATCGAGAACTCTTGCAACAAGCCGAACTGGAATGCCCGGCACCAGCCCCTAAGGTCAAAAACGGAAAACGGGGACGAACAGCCAAATCGAAATCCACAAACCTGCTGGAGCGATTACAGAGCTTTGAAAACGACGTTCTTCGGTTCTTGGACGACCCGCTGGTGCCTTTCACCAATAACCAGGCAGAAAATGACCTGCGGATGATCAAGGTGCAGCAGAAGGTGTCAGGGTGCTTCCGTTCAATGGAAGGTGCAGAGACTTTCTGCCGCATCCGTAGCTACATCACGACCTGTAGAAAACAAGGCATTACTGCGTCCGAAGCCTTGCGATTGCTCTTCCTGGGCAAGTGGCCCGATTTCATGACCACGCTTGTGGATTCGGTTTGTGCTGAATAGTTACAATTTTTTCATCTTTTCCCTCCCGATGTAAACAGGACCACATGACTGTGATAAATCTTACTAGATGGCTCAATACCTATCCAGGTACCACCCTGAAAATTTATTATCGCCACATCTAATGGGCAAAAAGAATATGGCAATAATTCAAGCACTCCATGAATTCAAATGGTCTAGAAGACCTGACAAATGGCCAAGAGCGTCTCAGGAATAACATCAAGTCATGCCAACACAGAACGGATTGAGACTGCCAGTTTTCACCTTAATCATGCCCTGGTTATGTCCAAAAAAAATTAGACGCAGAGCCTGTGCCCCACTGGAGGTGAGTGCGGGGTCGGCACCTGCCGCCCCGTGACCTTTGCCACTTTCAGGATGAGTGTGGAGGCTCTGTCCCTTCAAAAAATTCCCCGGAGAAACACTCTTTCGACCAGCAAATCCTTGCGCGGCCGTTAACTTTAACTCCTGGAAAGAAATATTGTTCTTCTGCCAAGAAGTTCTTCGTGCGAATCACAAGCTATTTACTCGAAAGAGTGTAGGCACTTTTCCCTGCTTTTTTTGAATCATACAGGGCTATATCCGCTTTTTTGAACAATTCGCCGAAGTCTCCATCACCGGCATCAACCGCCCCCCCGATACTGACAGTAATATTGGTATGCGGGAACTTTCGGGCAACTTTTGCTGCAAACCCTGACAACAGTTGCTTGGCGTATTCATTCTGCCTGCCTACACCATCTATTTGGGGAAGAATGATGGCGAATTCATCGCCGCCGAGACGGAAGAGGTTCTCAGGGGGAAACAGCTGCTGCAGCAAGTCTGCAAAGGCGACCAGCACTCTGTCTCCTTCATCGTGACCATACTGATCATTGACTTCCTTAAAGTTATCCAGATCGGCGAGCAACAGTGCCGTACCCGGCTGACACAGGGTTTTCCGCATAAAATCCTGAAGGCTGCGTCGGTTATTCAATTTGGTTAAATGATCGGTATTGGCATCGATGAGCAGCTTGTTTTTGTATTGATGCTCGAGAGTTATATCCACAAAAAGATAGACATGGCCAGCCAGTCCGCCAAATATATCCAGCAGCCTTTCTTCATGAATTTTCAAAACTTTGTTTTTTGAAAGAAGCAAGATGGCTCCATCTTCCCTCTCAATGAGCCATCGTTTACTGCGCGTATATGGCTTGGATGCATCAATTAAAAAATCAACTTTTTTGCCGATGAATTCGGTGCGATCAAGAACAAAGATATCGATAAATTTTTGGTTGACGCTCGTAATATTCCTGTCCTTGTCGGTCACCATGACGGCAAAAGGCAGGCCTTCAATCAAGATGTTCAACTCGATCAGTAAATTCTGCAGATCGGTTACATCGTGAGCAAAGCCAACTGTGCCGATAACCTCACCATCGGTGTCAAAAATCGGTGATTTATAGGTTTTAAACTTACGAAGTTCATCACCGCATTTCACCGTTTCATCAAAGAGGCAGGTCTCCTTTTTGTTGAGAACAATCTCTTCAGATTCCAGGCAAATATATTCCCCCTGGGCGTATTCATCAGGTTCAAGATCCCAAATGTAGTAATGCCCGCGGCCTTGTACCTGATCCTTGGTCTTTTTAACGGTACGGCAGAAACTATCGTTGACTTTCAGGTGGGCTCCTCGAGCATCTTTAAACCAGATAAGCTCGGGCAGACTGTCTATCAGGGTATCCAGATATTTTTGGCCAAGGATGGCTTCTTCCCGTTCTTTAAATTGCCTTAAGATCCTGGCAAAGGAGGTCCGGAGTTTATCCTCAGCAAAAGGTTTGATCCAGACCTGGTCAAAGAGGTGGTGATGCTCGGCCAGAACAGGAAAGCTATCGGGAGTAAAGCAACCTATCACGGCAACCCGGTCACTTTTGATTGTCGCAATACGCCCTACTGACTCAGGAGCAACGGTGTCGAAATCAAGGATAATGACAGCGTAGTCGTTCAAGTCGATTTCTTCTATATTATGTGAACTAAGAAACTGAGGGGAAAACCGTTCCTCGGGTTGCACTCCCTGAAGAATCGTTTCGAGTTGAGTCCCCTGGGTAGCAATCAAGATATTGAGTAACCGATGATACATCGCCTAACTCCTTGGCAAAAAAAAGTGAAAGGCAGCTAGAAAGTTTAGATCCTGTTGTCTCTATAAAACTGATCCTATAGGCAATGTTACCTATTGTCAAAATTATCGAAACAGGGCCTCGGTCAAGCTGGTATTGGCCTGACTCCAGGGGATCGGGAAAATATCTGTTGCCCCCTTGACCCAACTTATCATGGATGTCGTTCGTGTTCCATCCGTGGATTGCCATAGCCCAAACAAAGCCCCTGTTTGCCTCCCCCATTTAGCTTGGTGATTCCGTGCTCAACGTGTATACCAAAAGACAACACCCTCGATAGGTCTGTGTTCACTGTTGCTTTCTTTTTGGATCAACGATCTTTGCATCAGATTCGCAACCAAACTGATTTGTCCCTTCCGGAGGCTGAAGATGTTCCCAGTATTTTCAACAACCAGGATCCAACCGGCGCCTACCGTGAAAACAGTCCTGTGCGTCGTTTTTTTGTCCTTTCTTTTTTCCCTTCTTGTTCCCCTGCAGGTTTGTGCCTGGACGCCGGGCCTCAAGGAGGCCGCCGAAGCGGTGGCCAGGGGAGAGGCCTCGTTGACGCAGCAGATGCATGTTTTCCTCCAGAACAAGGAGGTCAACCTCATGCGCATCAAGAATGTCATCTCCAAGGAGGTCTATACCTCCTGTCAAACCGGCTTTGAGTCGCTCAACACCAAATTTGCCCAACAGGCGGTGAGCGAGGCAGGGTTCCAAACCGATTTCAAGGCACGATCAGAGGGAGGCAAGCTCAACCCCGGCACTGACACCGATGTCAACTTCAGTGCTCGGGCAGGCAAGAAAATAGGGCTGAAAGATGTGGAGAAGATCGAACAGAATTATCAGCGCATCGTTCGCGAGCACTTCGCGGATCAGCAACTGACCGTTCCCGACGGAAGGATCAACACCGACACGGATTTCTTGCCCGATCCGAGCCAGATGTCGCGCCAGGAGTTCAAGAGGTGTGTTGACCATATCAATGCCAACGGCGGTACGGCCTATGAAAGCCCGCAGGCGGTCCGGGCGCAGATGAAGATCGACAAGATGACCGAGGGAGCCGTGGAGATGGAGGAGGCCATCGCCTTTTCCAGCGAAGGCAAGGCCTTGGCCCGGCAAAAGCTCAGTGATGCGAAAGCGCTGCGCCAAGATGCCGCCGCTCTCAAGACTACAAATCCAGGCCTTGCCGAAAAGCTCGAGGCCCAGGCCCAGCTTTGCGAATCCCAGGCCGCGAAGTATGCCAGCCGGATCGAGGACGTGAACAACAACCTGCGGCGATCCTACAACCTGTCCGAACTGCCCAAAAGCAGTAAGATTGTCGACGGGGAGGAGGTCCTGGTCGGTCTTGACAAGGCGCGGAGCAATATTCAGAACCTGCAGCGCGGCACCCAAACCGCGACCGACGCCTCGGCGATACGAGCCATGGAGGAGCAGTTGCTCCAGCGGGCCTCGGATCAGACCATCGACACCTTGGCGGAAATTGCAAAACTCGATCCCATGAAGGCCAATCAAGCTCGACGGGCGATCGCCGCCGAACTCAACACCATGCCGCCGGCCAAAGCCGGAGAGGCCATCAGCCGTCTCGAGCAGAGCCTGAGCAAGGATTTCGCCAAGAGCATTGCCAACGAAAGCCGCAGACTCGCCAATCTGGGCAAGTCGGCCGGTCAGGCCGCCGATGAGGTCGGGCTGAGCGCGGTCGATCGGGCAGTGGACAAGTTCGGCAAAATCGGGGTCAAGGCGCTCAAGGTCGGCATTATCGCCGGCGGGGCCTATTTCATGGGGAAGGATGGGGTCTATCATGCCCTGGAGCAGACCGAGGCCAACGACACCGAACTCGACTTCTTCTACAAGGTGTACAAAAACGCAGCCTGGTACGGCACCGGCATCGGCTACGCCTACGAAGAGGCGGAAAAGGAAGAAATCGCCCGCTACATGCGCGAGGTGGAGGCCGGCCGCGACCCTGGTATGAGCAAGCATGTCATCTTCACCATCCTCAAAACGCCCTATCTCATGGGGCGCGATATTGCCGTGGGCATTCTCTATGCCCCGGACGCCCTGCTCGAGGCCATCACCGGTGCCAAGGAGGCGGAGGCCAAGGAGCAGGCTGCCAAGGAGTTCCTGGCTGCGGTCCGCCTGGCGGTGCTGAACAAAAAAGAGACCGAGCAGGCGAAAAAACTGGCCAAGGAGATGGGGGTGCGGCCCGAGGATGAAAAGGCCTTCCTTGACTGTATGTGTCGGGCCTGCGGCGGCTCCCTGGGTGGTTTCTTCAACCCTGGCTGCACCTCCGACATCG
This sequence comes from uncultured Desulfobulbus sp., assembly GCF_963665445.1. Classification (GTDB taxonomy): domain Bacteria; phylum Desulfobacterota; class Desulfobulbia; order Desulfobulbales; family Desulfobulbaceae; genus Desulfobulbus. The sequence continues at coordinate 1,586,063 of NZ_OY762276.1, forward strand.
GTCACGGTCCCTGCCAGTGCAACGGTCCGCTGACCATCTGGAAAACCCCCCTGCCCACCGGTGACAAAGACCGCCAGTATAGCTGCTTCAACAATATCACCAAGATGCATTACAATCAGGCCCAAGCGATTTTCGACAAGTGGCGGCAGCGGCTGCGTGATGAAAATTTCAACGCTGCCAAAAAGGATGTTGCCGCCATCAAGGACCACATGGAGAAGGGGGAATTCGTGGAGGCTGCTGATCGGTACCGGGGGATCCGGGATTTGATCGACGGCTACATGGTGCCCGGGCCGGGGGATGGCAGTACCCGCAACATCGACTACGAGTTGAACACCCGCATCACCAATGGCCTGTTGCAACAGGCCCAGGAACATACCGCGGATGCGCAGATGGATCGCCCCCTGGCCCAGGCCATCCGCAAGGTGGAAAAGGCCCATGAGGTCAATCCGAAAAACGAGGAGATCAAGAAACGGGTCGAACGCTACAAAGGTTGGGAAAAGGCCTGGGGCGAGGTGCTGAGCAAGGAGGTTCCTGAGATCAAGCAGTTGATCAAAAACGGCCTGCTGCAAACTGCAGCCAGCCGATTTGGCCAGGTACAGATGGGGATCAACCAGGGGCGGCTGCCGCCCCGGCACAAGGATCCCAAGATAGTCGAGCTGGAAGAGTTGCTGCGGCAGAAACGGCGGGCTGATGCCTATGCCGTGCGCATCAGCGATCCCCACGCCGAAGCGGCTCGTCCCTCGATCTGGCAATGCTCCGCCCCGGACAACTGCGCCATGACAAAAATTTCGGCCGACACCTTTGTTACCAGGGAACAGCTCACTCTCCAGGCGGAGATCACCCCCAAGGTTCCCAGCATCACCTACACCTGGCAGGTTGTGGCCGTTCCGCCCACAGGCCTGCAGTGCCAGAGCGAATCCAAGGAAAACCGGATGAGCATGCGCTGCCCGGTGAAGGCGAAATATCTGGTCAGCGTACGAGCCCAGAGTGAGGACGGTTCCGTCCTCGGCCACGCATCCAGGCCGGTGGTGATCGCGGTGGATGCCAATGAAGTGGCCAAGGCCAAGGAACAACAGGAGGCCTATGCAACCAAGGCCAAGAACAAAACCAAGGTCAAGGCTAAGGAACAACAGGCGGTCAATGCTGCCAAGGCTACGACCAAGGAAAAACAGAAGGCCTCTGAGGCCAAACAGGACAAGGGCACAGCACATTTGCAACTGAAAGCCAGCCAGGTCGAGCCGGGCAACACCCTTGTCCTGGAATGGTCGGTTGAGGGCAATGTCCCGGACAACACCTGGATCGGTCTGATCCCTTCGGCAACGCCGCACGGTACGGTTTCGGTCAACGATGCCCATGATATCAGTTACCAGTACATCGGAAAAAGCAGGTCTGGCGCGATGCGCTTCACTGCCCCGGTCCAACAGGGCGATTACGACCTGCGGATCAACGACCCCCAATCCGGGCGGGAGCTGGCTTCGACAACCTTTCAGGTCCGGGTGAACACCGCTGCGGCTACACTCTCCCTGGGCAAAACCGTGTACGCCCCGGGCGAAGCAATCAGTGTCGCCTTCACCGCCTCGAGTGGATACCACTCTGGAAGCTGGGTCGGTCTGATTCCTTCGGCAACGCCGCATGGCAAGGTTTCGGTCAACGACGCCCATGACATGGCTTACCACTATCTCCAGGGCAAGGCATCCGGAACACTCCCCTTTACCGCCCCACAGGCCGAAGGACAGTATGATTTTCGCATGAACGAAACCGGCAACCAGATGGAACTGGTTTCGGTCCCCTTCACCGTTGCGGTGCCGATGGAAGGGGCCAGACTGTCTCTTGCCAAAACCAGCTATACCCCGGGGGAGACGATCACGGTCCAATTCACCGCTTCGCCCCTGCTGAGCACCGGCACCTGGGTCGGGCTCATTCCAGCTGCTACTCCCCATGGCAAGACCTCGGTCAACGATAAAAACGATGTGGCCTATCACTATCTCGGGGGTAAATCAAGCGGCACCCTGACATTCACCGCCCCCTCCACAACCGGAGGATGGGACCTGCGGATGAGTGAGCCGACCAACAATCGGGAGATCTGTTCGGTCGCCTTTCAGGTGGACAAAAAAAGTGCCGCCTCGAGCACAGCCCAATCGACCCTTGCAGCGGAAACCAGGCAGCTGGTCACCGCAGGTAAGCAGGGAGGGGCAAGCAAGGCCGCAACAGAGGGGCAATCCCCCTCCTACGGTTCAGCGGCTCCCTTGGCCGGCGTATGGCAGGTCGATCTGAACGGTTGGGCGGGTACGCTGACCATTGGTTCCGATGGCAATGCAGTGCTCCGCCTCCCCAGCAAAGAGGAACCGTTGAGAAGTGTTGGCTATAGTACAGCGACGCAGGAGGTGACCTTTACCCGACCGCTGCCGGGGAAGGATCAGCAGCAGGTCTATACCGGCCGTGTCTCCGGAAACAGCGGCAGCGGAAAATTCGACTGCACCATCAGCGGGAAGGGATTCACATGGTCCATGACCCGGCAATCGGCAGGGACAGGCGATGTGGCCCCAAAAACCGCCAAAGACGAACCGGCCACCACTCCCCGCGGCTGGAAACAGGTTACCCTGGGTTATCTGCAGTTTGGCGTTCCCGCCACCTGGCAGCACAAAACCGCGGCGGAAACCTGGGTCAAGACCCTGCATCTCTATTGGGAGGGCGATTTCGACAGTCCCAGCCAGGGGATCTCCTGCGGGGAAGTTTCCGATTATAATAAGGCCAAAGCGGATCTGCCAGGGGCAAGAACCACCACCATTGCCGGGTTGACGGTCTACCGCCAATCGGACGGGGACTCGGAAACCCTGCTCTTTCCTCCGAGGGCAGGAAGCCAAGGCATGGTGATCCTATTTTTCAGCGGGGAAAGGACAGGGATGGCCAAGGAAGAGATCATTAAGAGCATGACCACAATAAAATGATGTCGTTTTGGCGAGAATCCTCGAGAAGTGTGCAGAAGTGGCATGCAGCGGCTTTTTGATGATGCCTAGAGCTTGGATGGGCAGAAGCTGTACCCTGCCCACCTTCAAGCTGCATCGCCGATATGTTTTGCACCGATAGATCCATACTTTCCTGATCCATCGGTGGGGTGAGGGGGAGGCCGCATTTTTTTCACCTGCTTTGTTATAATCTGGTTAATTCTTCGACTTTTTCCCAAACTCCTCTTCTGGAGAGCGCCATAATCCTGTACATCTCTATCGAGATTTCTCGTTGTACCCCATTTGCTGCAACCGCTTCAGGCCGGATCTCTCTCATCCACATTTTGTCTCAATTGGATTGAAATACACGAAAACAATCACCTGAACTGATGTGAAATCCGGATACCCGGTATTTTGGGGATGCCAACCGAAGGGATGTGACGGATCTCAAAAGCAGAACCTTGAGCTGAGATTCAATGGTACTCATATAAAAAAAACGCTGAGCAGAGGAGATATGAAAACAGGAAAGATATATCGAGGGTGTTTTTTATCGGTCTTACTGATCTACCTTTGTAACCTGGGACTGTCTTCGGCACTTGCCTCAGACACAATAATCCTCGCCTCCATTCCCTATCGCCAGAAAGCGGTTCTGCTCACGCACCTGGCCCCTCTGGTTGAGCTCTTGCATCGGAAACTGGGACGCGAGGTCGAGGTGGTCATCGCGGACAACTATGAAGATATCGGCGAGAGGCTGCACCACCTGGTGGCCGATCTCGGTATTCTCGGTCCCAAAAGTTACGTTGAAGCCAAAGAAAAATTTCCCGAAATTCAATACCTGGCGACGAACAAGAACCCCGATGGTTTCTATTACTCCATGATCATTGCCCGCAAGGATGCCGGCATCAATTCCCTGGCCGACCTTGGCAAAAAAAGCTTTGCCTATACCGAGACCGGATCGACCTCAGGCTATCTCTACCCACGGCAGATGTTGCGGAACCAGGGGTATGATCCGGACTCCATGTTTGCGACCACCTATTTCCTCAACAAACACGACAAGGTCTATGCTGCCGTTGCCCTCAAGTCTGTCGTCGGTGGGGCTGTTTCCTCGTCAGGTATGGCTGATGCAGTGGAAAAATTCGGTCCAGTCTTTCAGGCTCTGGCAACATCGGACCCCATTCCAAGAAACGCCCTGGTCGCAGGACCCCGCATGTCGCAAGGCCTGGTCAATCAAATTCGTGAAATTTTACGGACCGCTGAGGATGATCCGATTTTCGAGCACAATACCGCCACGATGCCCATCAAGGGGTTTCTCATAAAAGACGATTCCTTCTACGACACTGTACGTGAACATCGGGAGAACAACTAGTTTTTTTCATGGCCTTTCAAAGTCTTATTCACCAGATTGTCCTTTGGATTGTAGTTCCGATTCTTGGCGTCAACGGTTTTGTCTGGTTTCAGCTCGATGCCCTCCACAGACGCTCCATCGCCTATCTGGAGCAGAATGTTCTTGTCGAAAGTACCCGTATTCTGCGGGAGTTGCAGATCGTACGCGACACCACAGATCAACTTACGGCAATGACGGCACGCGACAGCGTCATCATTGCCGCCTACAATCACAGAGAAACCGATGCACTGTATCGATTCGGCAGGAATCTGATCACTTCCACCCTGATTGATCAGGTGAGCTTTATCGATCCCCAAGGGATCGTCATTGCTCGGGGGCACGAGGAATATGGATTCAACGACTCCCTTGCTGAAAATCCCTATTTCAGGATGGCTGCCGCTGGACAGACCTTTTCCGGTTTGGCGACCACGAACGACAGACTTGCCATTGTCGTCGCAAAGCCGGTCTATGAATTTGGCGCGGTGTTGCGAGGCGTGCTGATTGTTTCGCGCATCATTTCACCGGGCTATCTGGAGAAGATCAGCAATGAACTTGGCTTGCGGGCAGCCATTGGCCACGATGAGGGCACAGGCAGGGTGAGGATCGATTCGGAGACCGGCTCTGCCAGTTTCGTGCAGATGTTGCCCCTGGCCACCCTGACCCCAGATCCTTTTACCCTGACCATCAACAAAAGTTTTCGCCGTGAGTTGGAAACCTTCAAGAGTACGAGAATACGGATTGTCGTGGTTTCGGCGTTCTTTACCGTCCTCGCCATGGTCGTGGTCTATTTTTCAGTACGGTATCTCCTTGCCCCCTTACGGCGGCTGCGTACCTGGCTGCAGCAGTTTAAAGACGGCAATTTAGGCGTGGCCGCGCTGAACCAGAACATTATCAGTCAAAACAACAAAAAGAATGAGCTCGGCTTCGTTGCCCATGCCGCACTGTCCACCATCCAGGAACTGGAGGCTGCGCGAGGTGAGTTGCAACGTATGCACCGTGATCTGGAAGTGCTCGTGGATGAGCGAACCCGGGAGTTGATGGCCAAAACAGCCCAACTGCAGGAAGAAATTCATGAGCGGGGGATTGCCGAGGCTCGTGTTCGCGGCCTGAAAAATCACTTGCAGAATATTTTCGATTCCATGCGCTGTACCCTGATCGGCATTGACGCCTCAGGAACCATCAATTTTGTCAACGCCCACGCTGAAGCCTTCAGCGGTCGTGGTTTTCAAGCGCTTTGCGGTGAACCCATTGCAAAGATTCTCGCCATCTACGGTCTTCCGGAGGATGCGGTCCTGAAAATTGACAACCCAAAAGAAGAACAGTGGCAGATCCGGCGGTATGTAACCCTTTTCAGAGGGCAACAACTTCATCTTGATGTGACCACCTATCCCTTTGCCTATGGGAACGAAACCGGCCTCATCATTCGGATCGACGATGTCAGTGGCCAAGTGATCATGGAACAGGAACTGTTCAAAAGTGAGAAATTGAAATCCATTGGCCTCTTGGCAGGCGGCTTGGCCCATGACTTTAATAATTTTCTCACGGTCATTCTCGGCAACCTCAGTTTGGCCCAGGCAGGGAACGACATCAGTGACCATATCAGGCAGTTGTTGATCGATGCGGAGAAGGCAAGCATTGCGGCCAAGGAGTTGACCTGCCAACTCCTCACCTTTGCCAAAGGCGGGGAGCCGATCAAGGAACTGATCGATCTTGGCGAACCCGTGCGCGAGGCGGCGCAACTGGCCGTCCTTGACGGATGTCATACCTGTGCCTTTCACATTCCCACCGATCTCTGGCCTGCGGAAATAGATCGGGTCCAGATCGAGCAGGTTATTCGCAATATTGTGATGAATGCCTCGCAGGCCATGCCTGATGGCGAGGAAATCGAGATCCGTTGTGCAAACATCGCACGGATGGAAGCCGGCAACGAGCACCAACTGGCTCCTGGACCGTATGTCCAGATTTCGATTGTCGACAAGGGGGCGGGCATACCGGACGAAATTGTGTCACAAATTTTTGACCCCTACTTTTCCACCAAAACAGAGGGGACCGGCCTGGGGTTGGCCATCTGCCATTCGATAATCAACAAGCACAATGGAGCCATTGAGGTGGCATCGACCCCCGGCATAGGCACCACCTTTACCCTATACCTGCCAGCTAGCCCTGATGAACATGTCAAGAATTCCGACGACATGCATCAAGACCTGACGAATCAGCGGAGTCAGTTGCGTATCCTTGTCATGGACGACGATTTGATGGTGCAAAAAGTCTGTGAGGCGATGCTGGAGCTCCTTGGCCATCAGGTGATTTTTGCCATGGATGGGCAAGAGGCCCTCCAGAGGTACCAGCAGGCCATGGTCAGCCAGGTTCCCTTTGATCTCGTCATCATGGATCTGGTCATTCCCCGGGGAATGGGGGGCAAGGAGGCTGTAAAGGCTCTGCATCGACTTGATCCCAATGCCAGGGTCATTGTTTCAAGCGGATACTCGAGCGATCCAGTGCTGGCAAATTATGAGGAATACGGGTTTGCGGCCGCCATTCCCAAACCGTATCAACTCAAGGAGTTGGCCCAGGTCCTCGGCCAGGTCGCGGGAACAGTGCAGTCGCTTCGTCTCAATTAAGAAAACCTTGTCCAAGGACGGAATAGGATCAAACAGCAGTTTGCCTTTCTTGCTGAACGCGTTGTTGGTGCACCACCTTGACCGGGTTTTTGCGGTAGGCCGCGCTGGGAATGCCGTTGAGGTAGATATTCTCCAGGTAGGCGAGTTTCCTCGGCAGCTGGTGGGGGGTGCCGCGGGTGACGAGAAAGGTCGCCGGGCGGCCGACCTGGAGAGCACCGATTCGCGCCATGGAGAAAAAACGGGCTCCTGCCTCGGAGGCGGAGTGAATGGCCTCCTCAAGGGGAAAGCCGGCCTTGATGAAGAGCTTGATCTCCTCGACCAGCGATTCGCCGTGGATGATGCCGGGAGTGCCGGCCCCGGTGCCCGCTGCGGTGGGAACCCCCAGTTCGCGGGCAAGGCGCAGCTGTTCGAGCTGCTCGGCAAGTAGCTGTTGCCAGTAGCCCTTGGCACCAGGCTGCGCTTGACCGGGTGCGACGTAGCTCAGGGAAAAACGGCAGCAAACATCACCCCCTGAGCCTGAACTGTCCAGGCCGTTTTTTGCCAGGATCAGGCTCGGAATCCACAAAACCCGCTCTGCAGCCATCCGCCGCAGATTTCTCTCCCCCATTCCATACCCCTGCACAACGGCATCGCAGCCCTCATCCAGGGCTCGGGTGACCTGCTCGGGACCGTTGGCCAGCACCACCAGTTTTTTATCCCGATTTTGCTGTTTCTCTTGCGGATGCCTGTCTCGCACCGCTTCGGAGTTTCTCTGGGGGGGCGGGGTGATCTCGGGCGAGATCTGCCGCCAAGCAAACGACGTGTGGGGATCATGGGGGGAGCGGAGGCTGATCAGTGCATTCTCCGCATCCCTTGCCCGCAATCCAACGATCAGGGACGCCTTTGCATCGTTATCAACGGCTCCCAGTACGCCGTGGTCATGAAGATAGCGGATATGTCGCTGCATCTGGGCGATTTGTTCGTTGAGATCGATCCCTGCCGAGGCAGCTCCCTGGCGAGGCTGCATGGATGGGGAGCGGGTCAGAGCGAGGTTGCAATCGACCAGCGGAGGAACAAGGGTGCAGTGGGAGAGATCGTCAATGTCGGCACCGTTCTGTTTGGGTAGATCGGTTCGGCCGTTGATCGCGGTGATGATGCCGTCCTGCACGGTGAGCAGGAGATCTTTTCGGGCAGGGGCACCGCTGCCGTCGATACAGCTCCCAGCCAGGATATATCGCGTCTTAGAGGTGGGCATGGCATCTCCGGAAATGAAGTTGGGGCACGGCAATCGCTCCCCGTTTTAGGGGGCAATTGCACGCCGGGGCTTGACCTTACTTCCTCGTCATTACTATTGTTCATCTATAGAGAAAAGTCCACATCGTGGTATATCAATTTTCTTTGATCATGCATCTTCTTCAATTCCGCATCATCGACCATCCTGCACTGGCAAAGGCCTCGTGGGTGGATGTGGGCCCGGGCATCAATATCCTTGCACCGCCCACCACACGACAGGCACAGGCTCTGCTCCGATCGCTGCAGGCACTCAGCCCGGCTTACGACTGCGCTCAGGTCGATCCCTTTTCCGCCTTGCCGCTCTACCGCACTGGCGGGACTGTCACCCGAAGAATCATCCCTGCCAAAAGAACAACGGTCATTGCCATTTATGCGGCCTCGCCTGAGCTGGTTGTGGACCTGGCTGCCATCGATCCACTCTACTACGAGATTGATCGGATCGAAGTCGGGCGGCGCAGGGATTACAGCCGTTGGATGAATTTTGTCGAGTTACCCGCATCCGCGCGTTGGGGGGAAGTTGCACCGATACTGGTACCGTTGCTTGTTGAGCGGTGTTCAGGGCCGTCCCGCGGGGAGATTGCACCGCTGCTCGACCGGATCGGGGCCTGGCGCAACACGGATCGAATAAAGGGGGAGCAGGCCCAGTGGCTTCTTGATCGTTTAGAGTCGCTTCAACAACAGGTGCCAGTCTCCATCGGTGAATCACTGCAGCCCTGTATTGATGCAGTTGCCCTTGCCGAACACTTTGTTGCCGCGAAAGCCAGGGTTGCGTCACGGATGCCGCTCTTTTTCCATCTGCCGTTTGCGCAAGATCCGACCGATAAGGATGTATTTTCTTCCCTTGGCCAGCAACTCGCTTTTCTTGCACAGCGTTTGCGGGAACAGATGCCGGACCCGGCGGCATTGAGCGCGAAACTGGCTGCACTCAATCATCAGTGGCTTGAACTGGGGGCTGATTACCACCTGCTGCGTGATGTCAAGACCGGGCAAATACTGGTCACGCTCTTGCCAAAGAAACAAAGGGAAAAGAGGAGAGGAGAAGATTTTATTTCATATATCAAGACAATTCTTCAATGTACGCAGGGGCTGCACCAACTGGTCATGGGCTGTGATCCCATCTTTCTTCTCACAATGCGACTGAGCCGTCGCCAGAGCGAGCAGTGTCCCACACCCCTTGAGTCCCTGCGCCGTATCTGCAGCCGTTTTCAATGCCTGGTTGCACCGGATCAGGACTTTATCGAGCTTTGCCGTAAACCGGGGCGGGCAGATCTGGCCCGTTCCACCCGCCTGCGTATTGTTCAACTTTGAGCCGCCCCGTGGGTGCCGAATTGGAAGGAGCCGGTCCTGGACTGCACTCACCGCTTTTCCCGAGAGGCGGACACGTGGCAGGTGGATTGCGAGGCTGCGTCAGAGTATCTCGGCCAGCACCTCTTTGAGCTTGGAAAAGAGAAAGGGCTTTTCCAGAAAGGCCTGAACCGCGATTTCGTTATGGCCAACCATGACATGGGCCTCGTTGTAGCCGCTGGCGAGAATGACCGGCAGGTCCGGAGCGTGCTGCCTGATCGAGGCAATGGTTTCCCAGCCATTCATTCGTGGCATGACCATATCGCAGAGGATGCAGTCAATGGTCCCCTGATGTTGGCGGAACACTTCAATTGCCCGGACGCCATCGGCTGCCTCCAGCACTGTGTACCCCAGACGTTCGAGCATCTCTCCTACGATTTTGCGGATAATTGCTTCATCATCAACCACGAGGACGGTCCCCCTGCCGGATCTCGGGGGATGATCGGCTGATTTTTTCGGTGCCTGAACAGTGTTGAGTTGTATCAGGGGGAAATAGACCCTGAACGTACTGCCCAGACCTTCACGACTGTCAACGACTACGGTGCCTTTGTGAGCGCGGACAATGCCCAGGACCGCAGGAAGCCCCATGCCGCGACCAGTGAATTTACTGGAGAAAAAGGGGTCAAACATGCGGTCGATATCCTGCTCGCGAATGCCCACGCCAGTATCCACTACGACAATGCAGGCGTATTTCCGCGGTTCGGGAGTAAAATCGACCGGGAAGCGGTACTCGCGTGGAATGTCGTCACCGTCGACCGTCTCCACCCTCAGACGTACTTTGCCCTGGTGGTTGGGACAGGCTTCCCAGGCATTGGAGATGAGGTTGGTCAAGATCTGCTGGATATTGTTGGCATTGGCATTGATCATGAGTCCCATGGGCATGGATTGGACCTGGTAATCGATACTCTCGGGTATGGTGGCATTGAGAATCGGCTGGTAATTGCTGCAGATCATTGACAGGTCAAGCAGGGAAAACTGGCAAGGGGCGGAACCCAAATAGATCAGCAGCAGCTTGCTGACTTCAGCCGCGGCTTTGGCTGAATGCAGGGCGGAACCTGCGAGATCCTGCAGTTGCTGTGAAGAGGTGGTCTCTGTTTGATGGGTAAGCAGATCAATCGCCATTTCCAGGCTCATGGTGACTGCCTGGAGCTTGTTGTTGAAATGGTGGGCAATGGCACCGGCCATGCGGGCCAGGCTTTCCGCCTTTTGCAGCTGGATGTTCTGGCCCTCGAGCCGTTCGCGTTCCTCCTCGGCCTGGATGCGGGTGGTGATGTCGTGGAGGATGGCAAAAATGACCGAATTCTCTTCCAAGGAGATGGAGGCGGTGTGCACCTCCACCGTGCGGATCGAGCCGTCCGCCAGACGATGGGGAACCGCGTACTCATTGAGCAGCCCTTCGCGAACCTGGCTGAGCATACGGTCAATATTCTCTCTGGGCATACAGTTGATCTGCTCAATCGGCATCTGCTCCAACTGTTCGCGCGAATAGCCGTAAAAATCCGCGGCAGCACGGTTGGCCCTGATGATCTGCCCGCTTTCGGGGTCAATGAGCAGCATGATCGCGCTGTGCTCCTCGAAGAGCAGGCGGAATTGGGTTTCACTGGCCTGGAGGGCGCGCTCCAACTTTTTGCGCTCGGTGATATCCTCGATCAGGGCAACCATGCCCAAAGCTCTGCCGCTGCGATCGGTAAGGGCGGTGGCATACCACTCGCAGTCGATGAGCGTACCGCCCTTGGTGCGGTTTTTCCCCACGATTTTGGTACTTTTTTCAAAAAATGTGCCGACCCTGTGACCTGTTAGTACCGCCTCCTGCTCGAACAACAGGGAAAGATGGCTGCCGAGCGCTGTTTCCGGGGCATAACCAAAGATGCGTTCTGCGGTGGGGTTCCACGCGGTGATTTGCTCCTGATCATCCCATTCGATAACCGCCAGTGGCGATTGCTGGAAGTAGAGGGCCGATTTTTGCTGGGTCAAGAGTTGCTCGCGCATCTGCAGGGCAATGATCACCGCCTGCTGGCGCGCGCGACTCTGCATAAAGGCAAGGAGTCCCAGACCGATGCTGATCAGGGTCCCGGCAATGAGCAGGGTCTGCGGTTGTTTCTGATCAAAGCCTTGATCGAATTCCGGCAGCGAGCGGAAGGTCAGGCACCAGGTGGTCCCAAAGATATCGATGGAGCTGGTTCGGGCGAATGTGGAGTGGTACGAGGGAGAGATCGGCCGATGTGCAGCCTGCCTGCTGGTGAACAGCGTCTGTTCGGTAACGGGTTTGCTCCCTGAGTAGATGGCAAATTCAATATCTTGTGGTAATGCTTTCAGCGCTCCATAGACAAAATCATTCATGCGGATGGGGCTGTAGACATAACCACGGAGCGCTTCCCGACGAGCCTGCACCGTGTCGAGGGGCATTCCGGCCCGGTACGAAGGAATGTACATCAGGATGCCGTTCTGTTTGATGACATCCATCTCCTGCACCAGGATGACCTTGCCGCTGATCGTGGTTTTACCGCTATCCCGGGCCAGATCCATGGCCGTTCTGCGGACCGGCTCGGAATACATGTCAAAGCCAAAGGCCCGTTGGTTGGCCTGGTTGAACGGCTCCAGCCAAATGATTGCGGTATATTCCGGACGTTTGCCCGTGGGGGTGACCGTGAACTGGGAATAACCCTCGCTGCGAATTTTGTCTTCCAAAGAGGAAACATGCTCCGGTGGCAGCCACACCGAATAACCGAATCCGAGAATGCCTGGGTTGTTTTTTGCCAGATTCAACGAGGATGCATAGATATGCCATTCCTGTCGAGTCAGGAGTTCATTGCGGACACCAAACAGTGCATTTCCGCCCAGGAGAATGGTTTCATTGTCCTGCAGACGGCTGATCAGCCGGCGGGTGATGTCATCAATCTGATTATCGAATCGGGTTTGTGCCCGCTCGGTGATACGTTGATCGGCGTACTGCCAGAGAAGCAGGGTCGTAGCCAGGGTAATACCCAGGACCATCAACGGCAGCCAGATGGAATGGAGGAGGGGAAGGGGCTGATTTGTTGCCGATCGGTTTGTTTGTTTACCCATGAGCAGCAATTCCGTTGAGCGAAGATCAACACGAACAGTTTGAAAACACAGGTACAATTCGCACTGCTCATGACCGTTTGCGTAATTTTACCGTATTTGCAACGTCGCTTCCAAGGGTTGGAGAAGATTTTTGTCGAAAGGGCACTGAAAAAGTGTTGGCAGTGGGCTTGGCAATCTTTGTTGGGAGTGGCGAAACTGCCGTCAAGGGTAAAGAATTGCGTCGTTCTCGTAAAAAGGCCCGAGAACGACGTTTCGAGCTTCGTAAGTTGCCGATTTCACGATGCGTGACATTCAGGCTTTTGACTTTTTACGAAGCCATCAATTGATGGCGTCGTAAAAAGTATTTCTATTTAACTGGTTAATTTTCCAGGATTAACGTCTGGATTACCATTGTCATTTTTCTCGCATTCTGTTAATATATTTGCGTAATATCAATTAAATGCGAGACGAGATAATGTTTCACGTGAAAAACCACAAACAGCTCAACATCCTCGACCCATGGGCCCATTTGGGACCCAAACGACGCGCCCTCCTGGATAACTCATGGGCAGGTCTTTTTCAGAAGCATATCCTGCCTGAACTCCCGGTGGAGTCCCTGCGCCACCATTATCATGACTACAATGGCCGACCCACCAAGGAACTGTATGCCATGATGGGGGTGATGATCCTCCAGCAAATGCATGATTGTACTGATCAGGAGGCGGTTGAGCAGTTCTGTTTCAATATCCAGTGGCACTATGCCCTCAACATCACCTCGTGCTCCGACGCGGCTGTATACCTCAGCCACAAAACGCTCTGGACCATGCGCGATCACCTGGCCTCGGATGCGAGCTATGCCGAGATATTTGATGCCTCCCTGGGCATCCTGGCCAAGTTGCTCAAGGCCGATATGAATAAGCAGCGCATGGACTCGGTGCATGTCAAATCCAACATGCGCAATCTGGGTCGTATCGGGTTGTTCACCAAAACGATCAAGAAGTTCCTCGTCAACCTGAAGCGACACCACCGGGAACACTTTGATCAACTCAACACGGAGTTGACCCAACGGTATCTGAGCAAATCGCAGGCGTCTTTGTTCGCCATGGTCAAACCCACCGAGTCCACCCGCACCCTTGATCAGTTGGCTGCGGATGTGCTGCTCTTGACCGAGCGTTTTGCCGCCGTGGACGAGGTCAGCACCATGCAGAGCTTCAAACTGCTGAGCCGGTTGTTCGCCGAACAGTGTGTCATCGAGGAAGACACCACCGCCGATTCTGGCAAGAAAGCCGTGGCCCGGCCGAACAAGGAGGTGCCCTCCGATTCACTGCAAAACCCCTCCGATGCGGATGCCGGCTACAGCAGTCATAAAGGCCAAGGGTATCAGGTGCAGTTGGTGGAAAACTACACTACCACCGATGAGCGTGGACCATCCCTGATCACGCAGGTGGCGGTGGAATCCGCGGATCAGCATGATGCCAATGCCCTCCTGCCCGCCTTGGCCCAACTGGAGCAGAAGGCGATGCTGCCGCAGCAAATGCTGGCCGATTCCCTCTACGGCAGCGACAGCAATTGTGAAACGGCCCTGCAGGAGCATCAGGTGGCAGTCATCTCCCCGGTCATGCCGGGCAATCAGAAGAAGTTCAACCTGACCGAATTCACCCTTGATGACCAGGGCAAGGTTCTCACCTGCCCCCAGGCCACGGCACCCGACACGGTGAAGAAATCAAAATCCGGCTACAGCGCACTCTTCCCCATCGCTGTTTGTCAGAACTGCTCCTCGTTTGACCGGTGCCCCGTCTCCATCGGAAAAAAGGGCTATTACTACCGCTACACCGACAAGGATATCCGCCTGACCCGACGGCGACAGGAAGAAGAAAGCCCGGAGTTCAGGGAGAAGTACCGGTACCGGGCCGGCGTTGAGGCGACCATGTCGGAATTCGACCGGCGCACCGGTGTCAAACATCTCCGGGTTCGTGGCATGAAAGCAGTGCGGTTTGCCGCCTTCATGAAGGCCATCGGCTTGAACATATTGCGGGCCAGCAGGCACTGGGGCGAGAAAACCAGCCCAATGACGTCCTTTTACAGCCTATTTTTTTTCTCTTTGGCTTTCCAAACATATTTCAAAGAACTTTTTCGGGAAGACTTCTCAACAAGAACTCACGAAGGCACAAACTTTCAACCAGTCGCTTCTTTTCGAGCGGATTGGGCGGTTTGACTTTTTACGAGGTCATCATCAATTGTCATACTTGGAAAATGCCTCGACAATGACATTTTGGGTCTTCGTGGCGCACTGTTGAACAGTATGTGGTGGAAACGCTATTCGCTACACGCCCTCCGGTGGACGGGTCGATCTCGCGTTCTACCCTGAGCCGGATAAACTGCGTCTGGAGATTATCGACAACGGTCCAGGTTTCCCTAAAGAGGTTAGGGCACGGGGCTTTGATCCGTTTTACGGTCTTTTAGGGACCGAACAGGTCGGTTCCGGGCTGGGACTCTCTATTGTGCAGATCATTACGCAGCCTGGAGTTTGGAGTTTCAGGCTGGCCCGGCCGGAAGGCGATTTTGGGGGGCCAAACTAAAAAAATATAAAAAAATTATTGACATAGCTGCCGAAATGCGGCAGCCGCGCTTTCCTTAGAAAGCGCGGCCTTCAGAAGAGAACAACTTCACTCTTCTGGAGGCCGCCATGGGCAACAAGGGATATGGCAGTATCCCCGGGACCCTGTTTGAATGTATCACATTCCTTGCCAGGGCTCTACCGGTACGTTCCGTTCCAACCTTTATCGAACTGCTGATCGGAGCCATGCTCACCCAGACCGGGTTTGTTACCGGAGCCTGGCTGGCGATCAGACCGCTACGCAGTTGGAGCGCCTATTACAAATGGCTCCAGGAAGGCAAGTGGTCCTGGGTCGCCCTTGGGGTGCAGATGGCCCGGATGGTGGTGACCTTCTTTCCCCAGCTGGTCTGGTTCCTGATCATTGACGACACCTTCGTCTACCGGGCTTCCCGAAAGGCGCCGGGAAGCGGAATCTATCACCAGCACGGCAACAAGGCCAATCGACCCCAGTATGCCCGCGGCCAGTGCTGGGTGAGCATGGCCCTGTCGGTAACCAGGGGCAAAAAGCACTCGGCGATCCCTTTGCTCTCCCGGCTGATGCGCACCGACGGCAACACCGGCAAGCTCGATGCGGCCAAGGTCCTGCTCAGGACCGTAGCACGGGTGTTCACCGGCAAAAAGGTCTGCCTCCTGGTGGACAGTTGGTATATGAAGTACCCTTTGATCTCCTTTGTCCTGGCCCTTGGTTTTCAGGTGATCGGCCAGGTCCGACGGGATACGGTGCTGTACGCGCTCCCCGTAGCCACCGGCAAACGGGGGCGACCGGCCAAGTATGGCGACAAATATACCCCGGAGGTGGTTGCTCTCTTGCCGGAGGTACGCCATTGGCTGTTCCTCTACGGCAAGTGGCAATGGGTACGCTACCGGAGTGCTGTCTGCCTGGCTAAATTCCTTCGCGGCCATCGAGTCAGGGCCGTGTGGATGCAGTTCGAAGACGAGGATGGCGAGCTCAGTAAGCCACGCCTGCTCATCTCCACCAACAGTCAGCTGAGTGCAGACGAGGTGTTCAAGTTCTACGCCCGCCGCTGGGCCATCGAAGACCTCTTCAACCAGATGAAGAACGGTTGGGGCTGGCGCGAGGCCTGGCAGCAGTCCCGCCAAGTGCTGCACCGCTGGACTCAGATCCTTTCGGCCGCCTATGCCCTGCCGCAACTGCTGAGCATGTATTGCAGCGAGCAGATGCACGGACTGCTGCAACTGACGCCATGGCGGAAAAAGGCCCCGGTGACCGCCGGCCAGATTCGCTTGGGACTACGGATGTTTTTCAGCCATGTCCGGGTTCGGGACTGGTGGAACCCGACATGCCGAAAATTCGAACCCGGTTCACCCCTTGGGAAATCGGGCAATACTGCCGATTCAGGAAAAAACTCCAGGAAACGGAGAGAAAGGAACAATAGGGTAACTCATCCGGCACCGCCATCGTGACGGTGGCTTAACCATGAAACTCCAAACTCCAGTACGCAGCGTGTAGGCGCCGGAATCACCCTTGAAACCGCCGATCCCCAGACAGAGCGTGGTCTGAGGGTGATCATAAGTTTGTTCCAGGAGAAATAATCCGCTCATAATTAGGTCCTGTCAAAATCCTTTGGCGTTACTTTTTCGATCCGCATCTTCGGCCAAAAATTCCCTCCTGATTCTATCAGGAGGGATTTTTTTTTATTTTTACACCGCTTTTCTCCCAATCTTCATCTTTCCTTCATCTACCTTTTGTTAGAGTTGTTCAACAAAATCGCCGTATCAACCACGGCAGAAGGGCTTTGATGCCTCAATTTCAGATCAATAACTATGAGACAATAATGCGATCAACATTTTTGCCGTTTTCAAAGCCTGCAATCAGCGAAGCGGAAATAGAGGCGGTGGCCGAGGTCATGCGTTCTGGCTGGATCACCACCGGCGCCAAGGCACTGGCCTTTGAACAGGCCTTTGCTGAGTACTGTGGAACGCCTGGCGCGGTGGCTTTGAGTTCCGCCACCGCCGGGATGCATCTGTTGTTCATCGCCATGGGGATTGGCCCGGGAGACGAGGTGATTACCCCCTCACTCACCTGGGTTTCCACCGTGAACCTGATCCGCCTCTTAGGGGCAACTCCGGTCTTTGCTGATGTCGAACGCGACACCCTGATGGTCAGCAAAGAAACCGTAGCCCCGCTGATCAGTGAGCGCACCAAGGCGATTATTCCGGTTCATTTTGCCGGTGCTGCGGTGGACCTGGATCCTCTGCGGCAACTGGCCGCAGTCCGCAAGATTCCCCTGATTGAGGATGCCGCCCATGCTGCCGGAACCGAATACTGGGGAGAGCGGATCGGGCACAGGGGCACCACGATCTTTTCCTTTCATCCAATCAAGAACCTGACCTGCGGTGAAGGGGGCATGTTCTGCTCCGATGATACTGAGTTGCTTGAGCAAATCCGTCGCCTCAAATTTCATGGACTCGGCGTCGATGCCTTTGACCGGACCATGCAGGGACGTTCCCCCCAGGCCGAAGTGCTTGAGCCGGGCTTCAAATACAACCTGACCGATATGGCCGCAGTCCTTGGACTGGGCCAGCTGGCTCGCCTCGATGGCTTTATCGAAAAACGCACCCGGTTAGCCGAGCGCTACAACCAGCTCCTGGCAGAGGTTCCGGAGGTGTTGCCGTTGATTGCCCCCTCCTATCCCATGCGTCACGCCTGGCACCTCTATGTGGTGCGGGTGGACTCGAACAAAGCGGGCATGGATCGTGACCGATTCATGGCAGCGCTCAAAGAGAAAAATATCGGGACAGGCATTCATTTCAAGGCCGCCCACCTCCAGCGCTATTACCGCGAAACCATGCCCCAACCTCAAGGTACCCTGAAAAATACCGAGTGGAACTCGGAGCGGATCTGTTCTCTGCCCCTGTTCCCGGACATGGAACTCTCCGATGTGGATGAGGTGGTGACCACCATCAAGGAGGTGCTGGCATGAGCGCTGCTCCTGAAATCTCGGTGGTCATTCCGGTCTACAACGAGCGGGAAAACCTGCCCGAGCTGGTGGATCGTTGCCTGGCATCCTGTCGTCCCCTGGAGCGCAGTTTTGAGTTGATCCTGGTCGACGATGGCAGCCGGGATGGCTCCCAGGGACTGATCACCGAGGCCGCCGATGCCCACGAGGAGGTGATCGGCGTCATTCTTAACCGCAATTACGGTCAGCACGCCGCTGTCTTTGCCGGTCTCTCACAGAGCAGAGGTGAGATTGTGGTGACTCTGGATGCGGACCTGCAGAACCCGCCGGAAGAGATCCCCAGTCTGATTGAGGCCATGGACGAAGGCGTGGATGTGGTGGGGACTGTGCGTGAAAACCGCCAGGATAGCCTTTTTCGTCGCACAGCTTCACACCTGGTCAACCGTATGGTCCAGCAGGCAACCGGGGTAATGATGCACGATTACGGTTGTATGCTCCGGGCCTACCGGCGACCCATTGTGGAGGCCATGCTCCAGTGCTCGGAGCGTTCGACCTTTATTCCCATCCTGGCCAACAGCTTTGCCGGCAAGACCGCAGAAATCCCGGTCCAGCACGCCCGAAGGGAAAATGGAGCGTCCAAGTACAGCTTTTTGAAACTGATCTCGCTTCAGTACGACCTCCTGACCTCCATGTCGACCTTTCCCCTGCGGCTGCTCTCCTTTCTTGGGGTGCTGATTTCGCTCTCCGGAATAGGTTTTGGCTTCCTGCTCATGGTGCTGCGGGTGATCTACGGTGCAACCTGGGCAGCCGAAGGGGTCTTTACCCTTTTTGCCTTCCTCTTTGTCTTTATCGGTGCCCAGTTTATTGGCCTTGGCCTGCTGGGTGAATATATCGGCCGGATATACCATGACGTGCGCAGCCGTCCCCGCTATTTCGTGCATGAGATCAGAGGGGCTCGCCAAATGAAAATGAATTCGACATCCGTTTCGTCGATTTTTTGATGCGCGATGATTTTTTGAAATATTGAGGAATATTCTATGAAAGCAGTTGTTTTAGCCTATCACACCATCGGATGCAGCGGCATCAAGGCCTTGCTGGAACAAGGAGTTGAGATCGAGGCTATCTTTACCCATCATGACAATCCCCAGGAAAATATCTGGTTTGAGTCGGTGGCCGAACTGGCAACCGCCCACGATATTGCCGTCTATGCGCCTGAGGATATCAATCATCCCCTGTGGATCGAGAAAATTCGGGCGATGCAGCCCGATGCGCTCTTCTCCTTTTATTATCGGAATATGGTCGGGCAGGAGATTCTCGATATTCCCGCTCAAGGGTGCATCAATCTCCATGGCTCCCTGCTGCCAAGCTATCGCGGCCGTTGCCCGGTTAACTGGGTTCTGGTCAACGGTGAGCAGGAAACCGGTGTCACCCTCCATTACATGACTGCCAAACCCGATGACGGTGACATCATCGGCCAGCAGCAGGTGACCATTGCTGAAGACGACACCGCCCTGAGCCTTTTTGGCAAGTTGAATCAGGCCGCCCAGGTACTGCTGAGCGTAGAGTTACCAAAGATCAAGGCGGGCACCAACGCGCGCATGCCCCAGGATGCGGCAGCAGCCAGCTACTATGGCGGCCGCGGTCCCCAGGACGGCGAGATCCATTGGAATCAGAGCGCCGCTTCCATCCGTAACCTGGTCCGTGCTGTTACCCGACCCTATCCCGGAGCCTTCACCTATCTGGTCAACCGCAAGTGTCTTCTCTGGCAGGTTCGGGTAACGACCGGCCAGGAAAAGGCCTATCCGGGAACAGTGCTGGCTACCAATCCGCTGACCGTTGCCTGTGGAGAGGATGCCCTGATCGTTGAGTTCGGGCAGGTCGAGGATGGAGTCTTCCTCAGTGGTGGGCGTCTGGCGGAAGAGTTGAACCTCTCCGTGGGCATGCGGCTCAACGGTCGGGTCGGGGATGTGACCCAGCTACCCAAGAAAAAGCAGGTCCTGATTCTCGGGGTCAACGGCTTTATCGGCAACCATCTCTCCAAACGTCTGTTGGACAGCGGCAAGTATGTGGTCCACGGCATGGATCTGGGCACCAGCAGCATTGGCCACCTTTTAGGTGAGCCGGATTTTCATTTTACCGAGGGCGATATCTCGATCATGCGCGAGTGGATCGAGTACCACGTGCGCAAGTGCGATGTGGTCTTGCCCCTGGTTGCCATCGCCACCCCTATTGAATATGTGCGCAATCCCCTAAAGGTGTTTGAGCTCGATTTTGAGGAGAACCTGCGGGTGGTCCGCTACTGTGCCAAATACGGTAAACGCTTGATCTTTCCCTCAACCTCCGAAGTCTACGGCATGTGCGGTGATGATGAGTTTGATGAGCTCCAGTCCAACTTTGTCCTGGGGCCCATCCATAAACAGCGCTGGATCTATTCCTGCAGCAAGCAGATGCTCGACCGGGTCATCTGGGCCTATGGAGCAAGCGAAGGATTACCCTTCACTCTGTTCCGCCCCTTTAACTGGGTCGGGCCCAAGCTCGATTCGCTCCAGTCGGCGCGTATCGGTTCTTCCCGGGTCATTACCCAGTTTATTCTCAACCTGGTGGAAGGTACCCCCATTCGCCTGGTGGACGGCGGCAGCCAGAAACGATGCTTTACCGATGTCAGCGATGGAGTTGAATGCCTCTATCGGATCATCGAAAATAAAGATGGCCGCTGCAACAGCCGGATTTTCAATATCGGGAATCCCGACAACGAGTACTCCATGCAGGAACTGGCGGATATCCTCCGGGAAAAATTCGCCACCCACCCTCTGCGTGGTCACTTCCCACCGGAGGCAGGAACCCAGTTCATCGAAGCACGCGCCTATTACGGAAAAGGCTACCAGGACGTACAGCATCGGCGGCCATCTATCCGCCAGGCCCAAACCATCCTTGGCTGGGAACCGCAGGTCTCCTTTGAGCGGTCGGTTGCAGAAACGCTGGATTACTTTCTTCAGGATGTGGTCCGTTCTCAAGCGGTGGCTGCATGATACCGGTCGGCCTGCGAGTTGATGTGGACACCCTGCGCGGAACCCGTGTTGGGGTGGACAATCTGCTCACCCTCTTTGCCAGGCATAAGATCCAGGCCACCTTTTTTTTCTCGGTGGGGCCGGACAACATGGGGCGTCATCTCTGGCGCCTGTTGCGGCCCCAGTTTCTCTTGAAGATGCTCAGAACCCGAGCCGCCAGCCTCTACGGCTGGGATATTCTTCTCAAGGGCACCCTCTGGCCGGGACCAGACATCGGTACACGATGCGCCTCCTTCATCCGTCGGGCCAGTGATGACGGCCATGAGGTGGGCTTGCACGCCTGGGATCACCACCGTTGGCAGGCCCGATTGCGAGAACTGAGCCCGGCAGAAATCGAGACCGATATTCGCAGAGGGTATGAAAGCCTGGTGCAGATACTGGGCAAGGAACCGGCCTGTTTTGCCGCTCCTGCCTGGCAGATTACTCCGGAGGCCCTGGAGGTGCTCGACCGCTTCTCCTTTGGTTTTCATTCTGACTGTCGGGGTACGGTCCCGTTTCAACCGGTGCTCGAGGGGCATCGTTTCTCTCACGTGCAGGTGCCGACAACCCTGCCCACCTACGATGAACTGATCGGTCTGGATTGCACGCCTGCGGAGTATAACGAGCATCTGCTTTCGCTGATACGGCCTGATCGCTGCAACGTGTTGACCATTCACGCCGAGGCGGAAGGCGGGTCCTGCCTAGCGCAGTTCCAAGCATTTTTGCACCAGGCGGCAGAGCGTGGCCTTGTGTTTCAGCCTCTGGGAGCAATCCTCTCGCAAAGCGAATCCCTGATCGAGTCCTCCATTGTTCCCCGGACAATGGAGGGCAGGGAAGGGTGGATCGCCTGTCAGAAAATATCGAATCTTTCCTGATTACAAACACTACGGAGTACGTACCCCGTGAATACCCAAGATCAAGTCTCCAATACAAGGCAGCTGGTTCTTTACGCCTGCCTCCTGCTGTGTTTTTATGTGTTTGCCTATCTGCTTCCCCTCGGGGCGCGCGATCTGTTTGTCCCCGATGAAACCCGTTATGCCGAGGTGCCCCGTGAGATGATCGCAAGCGGCGACTGGGCGGTCCCGCACCTCAACGGCCTGCGCTATTTTGAAAAACCCGCCCTGGGCTACTGGGTACATGCCGGAAGCCAGCTGCTCTTTGGCGAAAATAATTTTGCAGTGCGTTTTCCTTCGGCCCTCTCTGTTGGCCTTTCTGCCCTGCTGGTGTTCTTTCTGGTTAAAAGGGCCAGGGGTGGAACGGGAAAAGAAGAGGCGTTTGCCCCGATCGCTGCCACCCTGGTCTTTCTTTCCTGTTTTGAGGTCTTTGGGATCGGCAATACTGCCGTACTGGATAACCTTTTCTCTTTTTTACTCACCGGCTGCATCACCGCCTTTTACTGGGCCACCGAGGCCAAGCGAGGCAGTCGGCGTGAAAAACTTTGGCTGATCGTTGCCGGAGTCTTCTGCGGCATCGCCTTTCTCACCAAGGGCTTTCTCGCCCTGGCTGTGCCGGTGCTGGCCCTGGTTCCCTACCTGCTTTGGCAACGCCGCTTTATCGATCTTCTTCGCATGAGCTGGCTGCCCATTTTTGTCGCCGTGCTGGTCAGCCTCCCCTGGGCAATCCGTATCCATTTGCGGGAACCCGACTTCTGGAGCTACTTTTTCTGGAACGAGCATATTCGTCGTTTTAACGGAAGTGATGCCCAGCATAAGGAATCCATCTGGTTTTTCCTAATGGCGGCGCCGGTCTTGGTCTTTCCTTGGACCTTTCTCATTCCCGCAGCCGGTAAAGGAATCAGACAACGCTTTCGGGAGCGGGGAGGCGAGGCTTCACTGCTGAAATTTTCCCTCTGCTGGATGTTGGTGCCTTTTTTTTTGTTCTCTCTTTCGCACGGCAAACTGCTCACCTATATTCTGCCTTGTTTCCCGCCCTTTGCTATCCTCATGGGACTGGGCTTGGTGCAGCTACTGCAAAAAAATGGGCAGAGTAAACTGTTTCGTGGCGGAATAGCGATCAACAGCCTGTTGTTTCTCTTGCTCATGCTAACCTTTATTGTCCTCCAAGTTCTCGGTTACCATGGCATGCGACCCTATAGCCAGGCCTGGAAGGTCATCATGATCGTCAATGGTTTGCTCTTTTTTTTGCTGTTCTGCTACTGGTCCTACCAGGGGGAAAATCTTCAAAGTAAGATCTTTTTTACAGGGACATCCCTGTTCTTTGTCTATGTACTTGCGCATTACACCATGCCCGATAAAACCGTTGAGGTGAAATGTCCGGGGCCGCTGATTGAAAGAAACGTGCCACTTGTTGCTGAAGGAGATCTGGTGATCTCCGATGACGATACTATCCGTGCAGTCTGCTGGTACCTCAAGCGCGATGATATCTACAACCTAGGCTCTCCGGGGGAGTTGCGCTATGGATTTGGGTATCCACAGGCAGGCACGCGACTGATTGATCTCAAGGCTGCAACCGAACTGATAGAGACGCATCGGGGCCACGTCGTTCTTGTTGCCCGGGTTCGAGCCATGAAGCGCTGGCGGGATTCCCTGCCCCCTCCTCTTTTTCAGGATTTCAATGGGGAGAAAGGGTATGTGTTTCTTAAATTTTAAAAAATCTTGCAGGGATACTATGGCAATCTATCTTCCCCTTATTTTATTCGGTGTTTTTTTGAATGCCGCTGCACAGCTCGCCTTGAAACAGGGCATGCGCCAGATCGGATATTTTGACTTCATACTCGCCAATATTCCGCGAATTGTCTGGGAAGTCGCTGCAAACGGCTATATCTGGGTGGGATTGATCTGTTATGTCGTCAGTGTGGTGGTCTGGCTCCTGGTACTCTCTCGTGTTGAGGTGAGCTATGCCTACCCGCTGCTTTCGGTGGGGTATATCGTGACCGCCTGCGCCGGTTGGTTCCTGTTTCAGGAAAACATGAGCCCGGCTCGTTTACTGGGCATTGCTGTCATCTGTCTGGGCGTTTATCTCATTACTCGATCGTCCTAACTGGTGTCTGGCCTCTTGAGTATTACCATCATGACTGTGCAGACCCGTATTATGCTTTTTATTGTTGGCTCGGGTTTTCTAGCAAGCCTGCTCTTTTCTTTGGTGGTTTTCTATGAAATGGTTGAGCAGCCCTTTAACCTCTTGGATACAGTCTTGCAGGAGGAGGGAACCAGGGTAGTGCGATCACTTGTTGATTCCCCTGAAACATTGATGACTGAGCGGGGCAGGCAAAATCTTGGGATCGATCAATACTGGCTTGAGGTTAGGGGAGCGGTGAATAACTCTCTTATATTTCGCTCAAAGCTTGCTGAGGATATCCCTCTTGTTGCCTTACCGTCCGGTTCGGTTGCGATTGTACATCCTCAGCTAGAGGGTATTGTTCAAGATCAGCCGTTGGACAAGAACAACCACCCCGTGTTACGGATGATCTCCTTCCTCGTTGAAAGGGCCGGTCAGCACGTCCGGGTCCAGATAGGGCGGCCAATGGAAAAACTCAATGAGGAAATCGGAGAGGTAGTCTATGGGCTGTTGGCGGGGCTCATTTTTTCCACTCTGGTACTCTGTGCGGTGAGCCGATGGGTAGCCAAAAAGATTTTACAGCCGGTGCAGCATATTAAGGAACTTGCCAGGGATATAAGTGAACAAAATTTAAGCCGACGAATTCCCTTGCAGGAACACGGTGACGAGATCAGCGAGCTGGCCAGGACAATCAACCTCATGCTTGACCGATTACAGCATTCCTTTAATCGCCAGCGAACCTTTCTCTATGCCACCTCCCACGAATTGAAAACGCCTTTAGCCTCGATCCGTTTGGCGGTCGATGAAATTTTTTCCAGGGAAACGGCAGGGGGGCTGGCCCTGGTCCAGGAAGATCTATTACGAATCAGTAAGCAAAGTTATCGCCTGGAACGGCTGGTCAAGGATCAGTTAACCCTGTCTTCATTAGAAATGATGGCCGGGTGCAACCGGAGTCCGGTTGATCTTTCGAGCTTGCTGGGCTCATTGGTGGAAGAGTTTACTGTACTTGCCGAAGAGCGAGGTATTGACATGCAGTCCATGATTGAACCGAATTGCGTGGTCCAGGGGGATAGGGAAAAACTCCATCGAGCCTTGGTGAATATTTTCGATAACGCGTTGAAGTTTACCAGAAAAAGGGGGGGGATTGGAATTTCCTCTGTCTTGAGACCGGATACAGTGGTGATCATCTTTACCAATACGGGGGCAGGTTTGGACGAGGCCGAGTGTAAAGAGGTCTTTGACCCGTTTTTTCGTGGCGAGAAATCAAGGGCACTCGAGTTCGGTGGTTTTGGCTTAGGTTTGACAATTGTTAAAAAAATTATTGAACTCCATCAAGGGAGCGTTACTTTCGTGAGTGGTTTGGAGCAACGTACCACAGTCATGCTGCATTTACCCCGTCTGTAGCAAAACCCCAGTCTAAGGAATTTTACACCGATTATTATTGTTTCCGGAGGAATGGTCATCTGGTGAGCTTTTACTCCACTCCATGCTGTACCACTTTTCACCTTTGGTTCGATACCTATAGTGAATAGCTCTACGAAATGATGGCTCTTTTGTCACCGCCGACCAACTTTTGACCCACCATCGGTGGTTGCAGCGCTGCAACCTTTTCCTTCTCAAACCCCCTCATCCCTTATCTGAAGGGCATTTGAGAAGGAAAAGGTTTTCATTAAATAGCCTTCCAGGCTCAGAGGGGGTGGGTCCGAAAAAACACCCAGGGTGGGTCAGTTTTTAATCGGTGGTGACAGGCTCTTTCATCTCTCGTCTAAGAATCTATCTACATAAGGCAGATAAAAAAATGGTGAACAGATAAATTTGGATATTTTTATCACACTACCAGAGCCATTTTCGACATTCCTCAATCAAATTTTGAATAAAGCCGGTTGAGAGAAACTGAATGTGTTTTATCAATAAAGACAAGAGGAAATAGATATGCGGATACTGATTGTCGATGATGAGCCGGAACTCTGCCAGCAGATTGCCAAATTATTAAGAAATCAGAGATATAATGTTGATACTGCCGGTTCTGGAGCAATGGCTCTGGAGAAAATCTTTATCAATCCTTACGATTTGATCGTGCTTGATATCATGCTGCCGGAAAAAGACGGATTCACTGTTCTTGAGGAACTGCGAAGCGAAAAAATGGCGGTACCGGTATTGATGTTAACGGCCAAGGGAGATATCTCCGACCGAGTCAAGGGGCTGGATTTAGGAGCAGATGATTACCTGCACAAACCTTTTTCTATGGCAGAGCTGTTGGCGCGTATACGGGCGTTATTGCGACGATCTCACCAACAAACAAGCTCACTGCTTTCAATTGGAGAACTCTGTCTTGATACCAACACCCATATCGTCACCCTTGGTGGTGAGTCTATCAATCTTACGCCCAAGGAATTTTCCTTGTTGGAATTTCTCCTGTACAATCGTAACCGAGCCATTTCCCGTTTCAATCTGGCCGAACATGTTTGGGGAGAAGCTTTTGATCCCTTTACTATGTCGAATAACATTGATGTCCATATCAAGAATTTACGAAGAAAATTAAACGACCTATCAGGAGAACTGATTGTGACCGTACGAGGGATTGGTTATATGGCCCGAGATGAACAAGCATGAAAATTCGGCATCGTATAACCCTGTGGGTGAGCCTGGCAGGGCTCGGTTCCAGTATTATTTTCTCTTTAATCGTATTTTTCTGGGGGCTGGATAGTCCTTACGAATTTCTCG